>JAJFVE010000111.1 GCA_021371965.1 Planctomycetaceae bacterium | reverse complement strand
AGATCCCCTTCGACCGCGACAAAAAAGGCGGCGTGAATTACCTGCTGCACCTGGGCATCTACGGATACCGCGTCGGGTTCCTCAAGCAGTTCGCCAAACTGCCCCCGACGCCGGCCGAGCAGGCGGAAAAGCTCGAGCAACTCCGCGCCCTCGAGCATGGATTCACGATCATGGCCGCAGTGGTTGACTACCACGGCAGCGGCATCGACACGCCGGAGGATTACGCGGCGTTCGTGGCACGGGTCCGGGGAAAGAGTTGACGTCCACGAATGTCAAGAATGACACGAATGGGGAAACAACGGCAACTACCACAGAGACTCAGAGAGGACGGAGAAGGAATGAACTCTCAACACGTTTTGTTTCTCTTCTCAGCGCCCTCTGTGCCTCTGTGGTAAGTTTCTTCCCCCACTCGTGTCATTCGTGACATTCGTGGATGTAACGTTTTTTTCTTCGGCCGCCCTTGCCTTCGATAGCGCGCTGCTGTACAGTCCGGTTCCATGAGCGACGCCATGGATTTGCTGCGGTCCGTCAAGGATCGCACCGACGAAACGGAATTCTACACGCCTTTGCCCGACGGTTATCGGTTGGGCTCCACCAAGTACGTAGCCGTCTTCGGCACCGTCATGAGCGGGCTGGGCAAGGGGATCTTCTCCTCTTCGCTGGCCAAGCTGCTCAAGGACAAGGGCCTGGCCGTCGCGCCGATCAAGCTGGAAGGCTATCTCAATATCGACTCGGGCACGCTCAATCCCTATCGCCATGGCGAGGTCTTCGTGCTCGACGACGGCATGGAAACCGACATGGACCTGGGCACCTACGAGCGGATGCTCAACCAGAACCTCACGGCCGCCAATTTCGCCACCAGCGGACAGATCTTCCGCGCGGTGCTCGATAAGGAGCGGGCCGGCAGCTATCTCGGGCGCGACGTGCAGATGATCCCCCACGTCACCGGCGAAGTGAAGCTGCGCCTGCGCGAGCTGGCGGTGGCGAGCAAGGCCGACGTGATCTTCGTCGAAGTCGGCGGCACCGTCGGCGACATCGAGAACGCGTTCTTCATCGAGGCCCTGCGCGAGCTGAGCTACGAGGAGGGCGAGGGTTCGGTGCTCTTCGTGGCGCTGACGTACGTGCTGAGCCCGCCGGCGCTGGGCGAGCAGAAGTCCAAGGCCGCCCAACTGGGCATCAAGCGCCTGATGGAGTACGGCATCCACCCCGACATCATCGCCTGCCGGGCCGAGCAGCCCGTCGTCGACAAGGTGCGCCAGAAGATCTCCGTCTACACCAACGTCCCGATGCGGCGCGTCTTCTCGATGCACGACCTCAAGAGCATCTACCTGTTGCCCGAGACGATGCGCGAAGCCGGGCTCGACAGCGAGGTCGTGCAACTTCTGAACCTCGGCGGCAAGGTCAACTCGATGGCCGACGCCCGCGCGGCCCAGAAATGGCGCACGTTCTGCGCGGCCTTGGAAAACCCCGGCCACAAGACCACCATCGGCATCACGGGCAAGTACACCGCCCTGCGCGACAGCTACGCCAGCATCCTCAAGGCCCTCGAGCACGCCGGCGTGGCCAACGCGGCCGAGGTGCAGATCAAGTGGATCGACACCACCGATATTAATGATGACAACGTCGCGGCAGCGCTGGGCGACGTGGATGGGATCATCGTCCCGGGCGGTTTCGGCGTGCGCGGCACCAGCGGAAAGATCGCCTGCGTGAAATACGTCCGCGAGAACCGCATACCCTACCTGGGCATCTGCCTGGGGTTCCAGATGGCCGTGATCGAATACGCCCGCAACGTCTGCGGCCTCAAGGGCGCCGACAGCTCCGAGATCGACCCGCAGTGCGCCCATGCGGTGATCGACATTCTGCCCGACCAGAAGAAGATCGAGGGTCTGGGCGGCAACATGCGCCTGGGCGGCCAGGATGTGGAGATCACTCCAGGCACGATCGCCGCGGGCCTGTACGGCAACGCCAAGCGCATCCGCCAGCGATTCCGCCACCGCTACGAGGTCGACCCCAAATACATCGATCAGATCGAGGCCGCCGGGCTGAAGTTCTCCGGCCGCCACGGCCAACATCCCATCATGCAGATCCTCGAGCTGCCCCGCGACGTGCACCCGTACTTCGTGGCCGCCCAGTTCCACCCCGAGTTGACCAGCCGCCCGCTATACCCCCAGCCGATGTTCGTAGGCCTCGTCGCCGCCGCGCTGGAGCGACGAAAACAGAATTAGCCGCTGAGGTTTATACCATCAGGCGGTTGTGGGCCACAAAGACACAGAACTCACAGAGCCGGGCAAAGTTAAGACGAATCTGGTTTCTCATAGCCATCTTCTCGTTTTTCTCTGTGTCTCTGTGGCCCAACTCTTTGTCCCAAGCTCCTGCCCACCGCCGCCAATCGTAATTGGCTCTTCCTACAATGGGGCGTCATGAACATGTAGCGACATAAGGAGAGCCTCATGAAAAGGGCCATTCCAATTTTGGCAGCGGCTGGCGGGCTGGTTGTCTTGACGCTGGCGCTGCAGGGGTGCGATACCTCCGTGCGGGTCTATCGCACCACGCCTTCGCCGACATACTATTACGCCGAAGAGCCCGCCCCACCGGCGCCGCTGTACGAAGCGCCCACACCCTCTCCCGGCCCAGACTACACCTGGGTAAACGGGTACTGGGACTGGAACGGCAGCCAGTATGTCTGGGTGAGGGGCTACTGGGCCGTGCCGCCCACCGGGACGACCATCTGGATCGCGCCGCGGTACGAAAGCCGCCATTACTACCGCGGGTACTGGAGCTACGGGCACGACCGCGACTACGACCGCGGCCATGATCGCCACGAGCGGCACGAGCGGCACGAGCGGCACGAACATCATTAGGCGGCGTGGCTGGGGATCACGGTGCCGCCCTGGCGCCGCGGCGGGCCCGCGACACGATGAGGCGCTGTCGTGCTAGAATTAGATGCAAAGGATGACCGGGGACTTGTCAAACGTGGGAGGGTACTGGCGTGTCTATATCAAAGGCACTTCTGATTGCGGCGGCGAGCGCGGCTGTAATGATGCTGCTTTCGGGATGCTCCAATGAGGCGGTCCAATCCTCGGCATCGCCGACTTATGAGCGGCCTCCGGTGCCGATGGAACCACTGGCCGAGACGCCCCCGCCCAGCCCCGGTTTCCGGTATCAGTGGTCGCCGGGATATTGGCAGTGGGACGGACACCAGTACGTGTGGATGTCCGGGCGTTGGGAAAATCCTCCGGGAAACCCCGCCACGCCGCCGCGGGAGTCGCTGGGACCGTATCGGGGCTACTAGACGTGTCGCGGGCGTCTGGCCCGCGCAGGGTTCAGGACATGGCGGCTGAACAACGGCCGCCATGGAGCCGAGTTACTCTTCAAACTCGTCGCCTCGGAACGAATTGCCGAGGTAGGTGCGGCGAACCAGTTCGTCATTGATCAGGTCGCCCGGGGGGCCTTCGCGGAGGACTTTGCCGTTGTCGATGATATACGTGCGGTCGGTGACGGTGAGGGTCTCGCGCACGTTGTGGTCGGTCAGCAGGATGCTGATGCCCCGCTCGCGCAGGGCGATGATTTCTTTCTGGAGATCCTGCACGGCGATGGGGTCCACGCCGGAGAACGGCTCGTCCAGCAGGATCATCACCGGGTTGGTCACCAGAGCCCGGGCGATCTCGAGCTTGCGGCGCTCGCCGCCGGAGAGCGTGCGGGCCAGTTGTGTCGCCACGTGCGTCAGGCCGAACTGCTCAAGCAGGTGCTCGGAGCGTTCATCGCGTGCGGCCCGCGAGAGGTTCATCGTTTCCATGACGGCCATCAGGTTGTCGCGCACTGAGAGGCGCTGGAAGATGCTGGGTTCCTGGGAGAGGTAGCCCATCCCGCGGCGGGCGCGTTTGAACATGGGCATGCGCGTGATATTGACGCCGTCGAAGCTGACGGCCCCGGCCGTCGGGCTGATCATGCCGACGACCATTCGGAAGGTCGTGGTCTTGCCGGCGCCGTTTCGGCCGAGCAGACCGACGATCTCGCCCTGGTTGACGCGGATGGAGACGTGGTTGACCACGGCCCGTCCGCCGTACCGTTTCACAAGCCCTTTGGCTTCAAGCAACACCATTCGGCAATTCCTGTAATATCCACTATGGACGCATCCGGTGTGGATAAGCTGTGCAAAAACCTGTCCGGACAGAAACACTCAGTTCGCAGCCACAAATTCGTGGCCATCCGTGCAACCATCATGCCGACCGAGCCAAATCCGTCAATGATTCTGACAAGGAGCGTAAGTCATTTTAAAATCATTCTTTACTGCAATTCCGTACGTCAGGGCCCCACCCACGCCTGCCATGCACTATTGCAGCGATGCACAAACATTTGCATCTCTCCGAACACGCCCGATGGCTTGCAGCCTCTGCGTGCGCTTGTGCATAACATACCGGTCAATAGATCAGCCGCATTTTACCTACATTGGGCAGGATTGGCAAGGAGGGCGCGCCGGGCGGGCGGAATCCTGCCGGCCAGTATACATATATCGCCTTGCCGATCATGTTGTATCGCGGAACCGTGCCCAGTTGGTACAGCGGAGTGCGGCCGCCGACATTTGGATTCTGGGGGTCCTTCCACAGCTTGAGGGTCGGAGCAGCCTTGACCCACGCGCGGCCGTCGAGGCTGGCGGGACTATTGTCGCCCAGAACGAAAAAGGAGTCCAGGTCCGGGTTGTCGGGATTTTTGTTGAGGGTGATGGGCCTGCCGGTAACGCCCCACCCAAGGTACCCCCTGCCGCTGGGTGCGGGAAAGGCCTCGATCTGCCTGCGGATCGGCTCGCTGAGAGCATACTGCATCAGCACGGGATTATTGGCCATTTCCGCGAGGTCTTCCAACTCGAAACTGCGCGAGATGTAATAGACGTCGCGGTCCACCCGCACGTGCAGAAGTTCAAACGCCTCGCCCGAGCCTGCGATCGAAACCTGCGGCGTGGGGAACAGCGTCTGGGCATCGGCCGAGACCTTCTGCACCTGGGCCAGCCGCTCCATGAGGCGATGGTATGAAGCTTCGTAGGGCTGGTTGATGACCGCCCTTCCGGCGACGCTGACGGTGACGGTGTAGTCGGCGTGGGCGAGGGAAATCTCGCAGCCTTTGCCCTTGCCGATCGGCTCGATCGTCGCTCGCTGCCAGGGCTGGCCCCAGGAGTCGGCGCCGCGCGGGCGGCGAAAGAGCTCGACCGACCCGCCGGTGTCGACCACTGCGCGGAATTCCTGCGAGATGCCCATGATCGTCAGCGACACCTGTGAGTGGCCCCCGCCGCTCATCAGCACGGTCGAGAGCCGCAAGTCGCCATTGACGTCGGCATCGCCGTACAGGTCATAGGCATCGCCCTGCGATTGGGGATTGTAGCCGTAGATGGGCTTGAAGTGGCCGCGGGTGGTCGACAGGCTCACCGCCTGCTCGGCCCCGCCGGCGAAGGAGAACGTGCGCGAATCGATCCGCCCCTCGGGGCCGGCGTTCCATCGCCGCGCCTCGGCCGCGGAGGCCCCGGCGACGACCCATCGCGGGCACTGCGGAGCGTCTTTGATCCACTGCGGGTCGGGCCGGTAATCGTTGTCGAAGAGCACCTGCCACATCGCCTCCTGGGCGCGTGGCGGCTTGCGGCGGATCTGCCATCCGGAGGCAAATTCCGGATCATTTCGGGGCTTGGTGTTGACGAACACGTCGCCGTGGACCAGCTCGATCGTCTCGCCGGGCAGGCCGATGAGCCGCTTGATGTAGTTGTCTTCGTTGCTCTGGGGATTGTGGAACACCACTACGTCGAAGGGTTGGGGCGAGCGGAAGGGGTAGACATACTTGAGCACCAGCACGCGGTCGCCGTTGTTGACCAGGTCGCGGTGGGTGTACTCGCGGCGGCAACTCGGGCACGCCGCGTTCATCGGCGTATATTCCTGCCCGCGACGCGGCGGGCCGCCGTAGGAATACTCGTTATAGCCGAAGGCGTACTCCAGGCCGCACGAGGGACACCGCAGGTCCCAGTGCTCGCCCATCAGCCGCGGGGCCATCGAGCCGGTGGGAATCACAAACGCCTCAACCATGAACGCGCGCAGCACGAACGCCAGGATGATGGCCACCCAGATGCTCTCGACCGTGTCGCGCACGGAGTGCAGATCTTTGTTGGGGTCCGACGCCATGGAACGCTAGACGATAGTGGTTTGCGCCAAAGCAGGCAAATCAAAACTGCGGATAAGAAAGGTACAACCGACGACGAGGACGAGGACGACGACGAGAACGAGGAGGCACTATCCAACATGTGGAGCCAACTTACGCGTCCATCCTTGTGGCGAAAATAGAAGCGCGAAATGACATCGTAATCGTCGTCGTCCTCGTCGTCGTCCTCGGTTTTATTCTTGATCGTCTGCCCTCTGTTGGTGTCTACTCCCGCCACAGGAGCAAAGCAATGGACAAAGCCCATCTGGCCAAGCGAATCAAGGACGTGGCGTATCTCGAAGGCGACTTCGTTTTGCGCAGCGGGCAGCGCAGCAAGTATTACCTCGACAAGTACCTCTTTGAAGCCCAGCCGGACATCCTCGCCGAGCTCGGCCGCCGCCTGGCCGAGTTTGCCGCCGACGCCGACATGATCGTCGGACCCGAGCTCGGGGCCGTCAGCCTCGCCGCCGCCACGGCTATCGCCGCCGACAAGCCCTTCGCCATCGTTCGCAAGGCCGCCAAGGACTATGCCACCAGCAAGCTCATCGAAGGACCCGACGTCAAGGGCCGGAAGGTCCTGCTGGTGGAAGACATCGGAACCACCGCCGGCGCCGCGCTCGACGCCGCCAAGACCGTCACGGCCGCCGGGGCCAAGATCCTTCGCATGGTTTTTGCCATCGACCGCCTGCAAGGCGCCCGAGCCAACGTCGAAGCCGCCGGTTACGAGTTCCATGCGATCCTGACCAAGGAAGACATGGGGATCTGAGGAGAAAAAGATCCTCGGTCCTGGATCGCAAAATAGAAACTTCGCCAGCATTGCCCGGGCATCCGGTCTTTGGCAGAAGCTCTTATTCCATATCCCTCCTCAGCGTCCTCAGCGACCTCAGCGGCTCATTGTGTTCCCCCCAGGATTGAGGACCGAGGATCGATCTCTTCTCTCTTGCCCCGCTATTGATTCCCGCCTGCGGCAGTGGTAGTGTTTGGGCAGCTTTAGGGAGCCCATGGATGGTGCATGTAGTCGTGATCATCTTCTTGTTTGCCCTGGCGGCGTGCGTGGGCAGCTTTCTCAACGTCGTCATCTACCGCCTCCCGCGCGGGGAGAGCATTGTCTTTCCCGGCAGCCACTGCCCCAACTGCGGGCGGGCGATCAAATGGTATGACAACGTTCCGCTGGCCAGTTGGCTGCTGCTGCGGGGCAAATGCCGATTCTGCAAAGAGCCGATCTCGCCGCGGTATCTGATGATCGAGGTTCTCACCGCTGCGCTGGTCGTGGGGCTGTACGTCTGCTTCTACGTTCTGGAACTCCGCGATATCCCGGATCATCTGATCCGCGATCTGGGCTACTCCCCCGCCGATTACAGAAGGTATCTGCCCGCACACACGTGGCCCACGTTCGCCGCCTACGCCATCTTGCTGGGCGGCCTGTTAGTCTGCTCGGCCGTCGATATCGAAAGCTGGATCGTGCCCTTGGAGGTCTGCTGGTTCGTGTCGGCCGCCGGAGTCGCCATCGCGACGATCAAACCGCCGCTGGCGCCGTTCATGCCGCCCGTGCATCCGATGTTGGGGGCGATGTCCGTCGCAGCGTTGCTGGGTCTGATCCTGGCGATCATCCTGCAGAAGCGCGGGCTGATCCAGCCGTCCTTTGTCGACGCTGCCGACGTGCCCGCCCCGGCGGCGGGTCAGCCCCGCACGGCGGCGGCTGTCACCAAGAGCGCCGGCGTCAACCCGCGAAAGGAAATCCTTCGCGAGGTTCTGTTCCTGGGACCGGCGATCGTGTTTGCCACGGTGGCCTGGTTCATCGTCGCGCACGTGCCTGCGGCCAAAGCCTGGTGGAGCGGCCTGAGCGACAGCGGCATCAGCGGCGCGGCATTCGCCCCGCGCTTCAGCGCCTTCGAGGCGGCCATTTTCGGATATCTGCTTGGCGGGGCAATGGTCTGGGGCATCCGCATTTTTGGAACACTGGCGTTTGGAAAAGAAGCGATGGGGCTCGGTGACGTGCATATCCTTGCTATGGTCGGGGCCGTGTGCGGCTGGAAGGTTCCGCTCATTGCCTTTTTCGTGGCGCCGGTCTTCGGGCTGGCCTGGGCGGCGAGGCTGTGGCTGGGTCGCCGCCAGCGCGAGTTGCCGTACGGTCCGTGGCTGGCCATGGCGACGTTTGTGGTGATCATCTTCTATGATTGGTTCATGCAACTGCTCGAACCGTACGGACGCATCTTCTCAGGCGCGCGATAGAAAGAAGGGAAACGTCATGAAGTCGGTCGATTCGATCAAAGGATATGTGTACATGTCCATCAGCGTACTGGTGCTGGCCGCGGCGGTGCTGTTCGTGCTGCTACAGTGGGGAAATCGTTCGCGCATTACTGCGTACGGCCCGGCCGTCGACGTCAACACGCTGCTGCTGGTCCTTTTTTCGGCCATCGGCGGCGTGGTGATCTGGCTGATGGTGCGCCTGCTGCGGCACGCTGTGCGTCTGCTGCGCGCCTCGGCCCCGCCACAGGCATGATAAGGTGAAAGGTGAGAGGATGCCGGCAACGTCTACTTCTAACCTCTTGTTGATAAGCTGTTGAGAGGCGGTGGATGACATGGAGAGGTGCGCCAATTCCAAATGCAGAAATTCTTGCATAACCCCTTGCCGGCCATGTACAATCCCTGCACAAAATTTGCAGGTGGGGTTGGTGGTCGATTTTTCTGACAAACAACCCCGCTGCGGCATAAACTATTGACCCCGGCCCGAAAGTGCCCGGAATCACGAAAGGAAACGCCATGAGTCATGCCAAAATGATCAGCGTCATCGCCGTATCGATTTTTGTCGCCCTTGCAGCCGGTTGCGATAACAAGAAAGACGCCCAGATCAAGGCGCTGTTCCGCGACAAGCAGCTCCTGACTCAACAGAAAGACGAACTGAGCAAGCAGTTGTCCGAATCGCAGGCCAAGCAGGCCGAACTGCAGGCCCAGGCCGATTCGGCCAAGGATGCCCAGACTCAACTCGCTGCCGCCCAGGCCGAAGCCCGACGCCTCCAGCTCGAACTGGACAAGCGACAGGTGGCCGGCCCCGTCGGCGGCGGCCGGTCCGATGAAGGCCAGATTCCCGTCGGCGGACGCGCAACCGTCGAGGGCGACGTGCTCTTCGCCTCCGGCAAGGCCACCCTCTCCGGCCGCAGCCGCGAACTGGACAGCGTCGTCTCGCGCCTGCGCGGCGCCAGCCGCATCCAGGTCGTCGGACACACCGACAGCGACCCGATCAAGAAGAGCCATTGGGCCAGCAACTATGACCTGTCGATGGCCCGCGCCCAGGCCGTCAAGCAGTACCTCGTCAGCCGCGGCGTCTCCGCCGATATCGAGACGCTGGGCATGGGTCCCGATCAGCCGGTAGCCTCCAACACCAGCTCGACCGGCAAGAGGCAGAACCGCCGGGTCGAGATCAAAGTCGTCCGCTGACGCAACCGGTGCGGCTGCGGGCTGGTCCCGCTCCGTCTCACGATGCACAACCAGCCCGCAGCGAGATCATCGCTTGCGGGCTGTTTTTTTGCGCAGCGGCGGGGTGTCGAGGATAAAGATTGATGTCTGATGGAAAGACAAACTCGTATGGATACGGGGCCATCTGAAGAAAGGGTAACGCCATGAACGCCAGGACCGTGATCGTGACCGCCGCTTCGATTCTCGCCGTGTTGCCGCTGGTCGGGTGCAACGAAAAAGACACGCAATTGCGCATCCTCGCTCGCGACAAGACCATTCTGACCGACCAGAACGAACAGCTTCGCAAGGACATCAAGGCCGCCAATGACCAGATGGAAAAATCCACCGCCGAACTGGCCGCCAAGGATGCGGAACTCGTCACCACACGGCAGAAGATCACTGAACTGGAAGGACTCATCGGCCAGCCCCCCCTGCCCCCTCCGGGAAAGCCCACGTGGGTGGTTGCCGGCGACGTGCTCTTTTTAGCCGGCAAGGCCACTCTCAGTACGCAGCGCGTCGCCGAACTCGACCGCATCGTCGATGTCCTGAAGAATAAGGGCCAGGCCATCCGCATCATCGGGCACACCGACAGCGACCCGATCGTGCAGACCGCCAGGATCTGGCGCGACAACTACGACCTGTCCAACGCCCGGGCGATGGCGGTCAAGCAGTACCTCGTCAGCCGCGGGCTCGACGGCGCAGCCATCGAGACCGCCGGCATGGGCCCCGACAAGCCCGTCACCAGCAATGCCACGCGCACCGGAAAGGCGCAGAACCGCCGCGTGGAGATCTACATTCTGGTGAGGCAGACGGCCGAAGCCACGCGATGATGCCGCGACGTCGCCTCCGTCGCGACTTTCCCCCGTACCCCGTACCCGGTGCAGCACATTTTTCTTGACCCGGCGGGCCGGGAATGATTGTGTAGTGATCTTTCGCCCCCCGCATAGGCGGCGGGCAGCTTATTAAAGGATGACCTCAATGAGTACGCGAACGATTTCTCTGGCGGTAGTGTCGGCCTTGGGACTGTTCTTTGCCGTCGGCTGCGATGTCCAGGGCAAAGACAAGCAGATCGGCGTCCTGACTCGCGACCGCGCCGAACTGGTCCGCCAGAAGGAAGAATTGACCAAGGAACTCGAGACCGCCCGCGCGCAGTACGCCAAGGCCACCGAGGCCATCGACGCCAAGGAAGTCGAGCTCAAGGCCGCCCGCGCCCGGGTGATTGAACTGGAAGCCTCGGTCGGCAAGCCCGCCGCGACCTACGCCGGCGACGTCACCGACCGGACGTATCGCGAGCCCGCCAGCGGCGGCTCTCGCGCCCGTTCAAGCCGCAACGGGCGGCAGGTCATCGGCGAAGTGGCCGGCGACGTCCTCTTCGGGCCCGGCAAGGCTACCTTGTCGACGACCCGCAGCGCCGAGCTTGACCGAATCGTCGCCACGCTCAAGAGCAAGCACGCCGGCGCCCGCGTCCAGGTGATCGGGCACTCCGACGGCGACCCCATCAGCAAGAGCAAGTGGAAGGACAACTACGAACTCTCCAACGCCCGAGCCCAGGCCGTCAAGCAGTACCTCGTCAGCCACGGCATCGTCGCGACCAGCGTCGAGACCCAGGGCGTCGGATTCGACCGCCCGCTGGTCAGCCCTGAAAAGAGCAAGGCCGACAAGGCCAGGAACCGCCGCGTCGAGATCGCCATTCAGTAACGCGACCTTGCAGCGACCATCCCCGCCCGCAGGCCCACAAGCCTGCGGGCTTTTTTTGGCCCGATAGCGGGAGTCGGCCGTGGGCCTAGAAATATTGCCCGAGATGGCGGCGACTGGCCTTGTCCAGCGAGTTCAGGTCGGCCAGTTCATACGTGTTCCCATCGGCGTCACGAAAGAGCGCCTGGGTGGACGAGAGGACGCGCACGTCGTCGCGGCTGCGGATATGAAAGATCACCTCGCCGCGGTCGGTCATCGCCGTGATGGACGTGACGCCGAACTCGGTCTTGTGGCTGAGCACTTTCTGGATCTGCGGGTTGAAGGCCTTGTCCCGTAATTCCTCCATCACCATCTCTCGCCCGTCGTCGGCAAGGCCATCGAGCGACTTGAGCAGGACGACTTCGTTGCCGTCCTTGTCGCGGATGGAGATGTACTGATCGGGCAGCGACCATGGAAAGCAGCGAGACACGCGGGCATCGACGACCGCCTCGGCCCGGCCGCTCACGCGCACGACTACCTGGCCCAGCTCATTGCGGGCGATGCTCTCGATGGCGCCTCCGGCGTGATTCGTGTTGGCGGGCGTTTCTGTCATGCAAACCACTTTAACAGCGCTGCGGGCGTGATGGAATGGCCGAATGAGCGGGGAACGTCGCGGCGGAGGCACTAAATGAAAGAGACATTTGTTGGTTGAATTGCTTCTTCATTCCATGCCGGTACGGTGGGATACGAAATGACGCGGCAAGCAACTTTGCTTGTTCCCGGGCGTGTTTTTTGCGATAGTGAGGATGGAGAAAGGAGCGGCCCCGCATGATCTTCGCCCCGCGACGCGCCTTCGCTGCAATCGGCGCTGCCTGCCTGTCCGCTGCGCTGTCTGCAGCGGCGGCCGAGCCCGTCGCAACGGTTCTCGACACCACCGACTATGGCTGCGTGAAGGTTCTGGCCTTCAGCCCCGACGGCAAGACGCTGGCGTTGACGGGCGCCGACGGCAAGATTCATCTGCTCGATTCGGCCACCGGCAAGGCAATACGCGCCCTGCCCTCCCCCAGCCGCGCCGTCAACGCGCTGTGCTTCGATCCCGCCGGCGAGCGCCTGGCCGTCGCATCCGCCCTGGGCCTGGCAATTCTCGACGCCGCCGACGGGCGAGTGCTGCATCGCTCTGCAGACACCATCGGCGAGATTGTCTCTCTGGCCGGCAGTCCTGACGGTAAATGGTGGGTGACGTTGGGCAGCGATCTTCAGGCGCGGCTCTTCAACGCGATGGACCTGGACAAGTGTCGGCCGCTGACGTCCACAGGCAGCGCAATGCGTGCAGCGAGATTCTCGCCGGACAGCAAGCAAATCGCCGCGGCCACGCTCACCGGCGGGTTGTTGTGGAATTTGCCCGACCCGTCGCCCGCTCGCAAGCTCAGCGGGGCGCCGGGCGAGGTGGCGGCGATGGTATTCATGGGCGAGGGCCATCGGCTTATCGGCGCCGGCGAGGGCGCATCTCTGACGGTCTGGGATCTGGAGAGCCCCGGCGCCGCCCGCACGCCCTCCGAGCACGCAGGGCGCGTGGTGTCCTTGGCCGCCAGCGCCAGCGGGGCGATCCTCGCCTCGGCAGCCGCCGATGGCACCATCGTGCTGCGCGGCGGGCTCAAGTACGGCGTGATGCACAAGATGAACCTGCAGCAGCCTCTCGCGGCCATGGCGCTCAGTGCCGACGGGCGATACTTGGCCTGCGGATTGAGCGGCAGCCGTGGCGGGCTGATGATCTGGCGGCTGGACCGTGTGGCGCTGGTCTCGGGCGTGCGCCCCGTCAGCGTCAGCGAGACTCCCAAACCCGTAACCGCCCCAGTGACGGACGCGCGTCTGCAGCCGGTCACGGCATCGTATTTGACGGCAATGGAGCGGGCGGTGATCGCCGAGATGAACCTGGCGCGCACGGATCCGCTGTTCTACGCGCAGCTCGTCAAAGGCTTCAGGGCGCGCATGAGGGGCAACATCTTCATCTCGGCCGAGGGGCACAAGATCCGCACCAAGGAAGGCGTGGCGGTGCTGGATGAAACCATCGCATACCTGGAGAAGGTGACCAAGGCCCCGCCGCTGGCGCCCTCGCAGGCGTTGGCGTTGGCGGCGACGGAACACGCCAAGGACACCGGCCCCAAGGGCATGACAGGCCATACCGGCACCGACGGCAGCAGCGCCAAGCAGCGCATCTCTCGCCACGGAAAGCCCCAGCACTGCAGCGGCGAGAACATTTCCTACGGCCCGACCACCGCGCGTGAGATCGTGCTGCAGCTCATCATCGACGACGGCGTCCCCAGCCGCGGCCACCGGCTCAACATCTACGAGAAGGGCTTCAAGCTCGCCGGCGTCGCCATCGCCCCGCATTCGCACTACGGCACCATGTGCGTGATCGATTACGCCGGCGGAATGAAATGACACTCATTGGGGATTTTGGATTGCGGATTAAAGATCATCGTCGTTTTGCCGCTCCCTCCCCCAATCCGCAATGCAACATCATAGATCAGCAATTCCTCATTTCCGTTTCAGCTCTTTGCGAAGTTGCCCCGCCGTGCGGGTGTTGAGCACGTCGCTGCGCTCTAGCCATCCGCGGCGGGCTACGTACACGCCCTGGGGCATGAGGCTCAGGTCTTCGGTCTTGTGCGCGTCGGTGCCCAGCGTAAATTTAACGCCCGCATCCTTCGCGCGGCGGCAGTACGTGTCGGGCAGGTCCAGGCGGTCGCTCTGGGCGTTGATCTCCAGTCGTACCCCGCGGCGGCTGCACGCCTCGAAGAGCTTGTCGGCGTCGAAGGCGATCGGCTCGCGCCGGCCGATGATCCGGCCGCAGGGGTGGGCGATGCCGTGCACCACGCCGCTGTTTACGGCCGCCAGCAGACGCTGCGTCATCGCCTTCTCGTCGAGATTGAAGTGCGAATGCACTGCCGCGAGGATCCAGTCCATTTCGGCCAGCACCTTCTCGTCCAGGTCCAGTTGCCCGTCCTTGAGGATGTCCACCTCGACGCCGGCCAGCAGCCAGAGGTTCTTGAACGTCGCGTCGACGGAGCGAATGTGATCGGCGTGGCGTCGCAGGGCGGCCTCGTCCAGCCCGCGCGACATGGCGATGGCCTTGGAGTGATCGGTGATGGCCAAATACTGGTAGCCCATCTCGGCGGCCGCTTGTGCCATCTCCTCAACCGTATGCATGCCGTCGGTCGCCGTCGTGTGCGACTGCAGGTCGCCGCGCACCTGGCTAGGCTCGATCAGCGCCGGCAGCGTCCCCGCCGCCGCGGCGTCTATCTCGCCGCGGTCCTCGCGGAGCTCCGGAGGAACCCATGCCAGGCCTAATCGCTTGTAGACTTCCTCTTCGCTGCGCCCCGCCACCGCCCGTCGGCCCTTGAACAGGCCGTATTCGTTGAGTTTGTGCCCGCCCTCGATGGCGCGGCGGCGCAGGGCGATGTTATGGGCCTTGGACCCTGTGAAGTACATCAGCGCCGCCCCGAACGCCTCGGCGTTGAAGAAGCGAAAGTCTACCTGCAAGCCGCCCTGGAGCACGACCGATACCCGCTCGGGCCCACGCGCCAGCACGCGTTCGATTTCGTCGAAGGCGATGATCGCCCCGGCGGCCTTGCTCCGATCGCGCGCCTGAACGAGGATGTCCAGATCCCCCACCGTTTCGCAGTGGCGGCGGAAGCTGCCGGCGATCTCCCATCGCTCGATGTCCTTGATCCGCTCCAGATGCCGCTGCATCGCCGCCGCGTACCCAGCAGCTGCGTGGTTCAGGATGCGCCCGGAGGTCTTGTCCAGCATCGCCAGGCCTTCGAGTATCTTCTGCTCGGTCTTGGCGCCCATGCCGGCCAGCACCCGCACCCGGCCTTCGCGGCAGGCGGCCTCGAGATCCGCCGCCGCCGAGATGCCCAGTTGCTTGTGCAGTTGCATCGCCTTGCGCGGACCGATGCCCGGAAGACGCATCAGCATGGGCAGGTCGGCGGGCACGGCCGCACGTAATTCTTCCAGGCGTTTGCACGTGCCGGTTGCCAGCATCTCGGACACTTTGGCGGCCGTGCTCTTGCCGATGTTGGGCAGCTCGGCAAAGTCCTTGCCCTCGGCGGCCATGTCTTCGAGGCGCTGCGAGAGATTTCGCACCGTGCGGGCGGCGTTTCGGTAGGAACGGATGCGAAAGGCGTCCTCCTCCTGCAGATCGAGCAGGTCGGCGATCTCGTCGAACATGTCGGCAACCAGTGCGTTTTCCATGGCTGCAAGAATTATAGTTTGCCGCCCGGGCGAGCCACTCCATCCAGCTTTGCCCTAGTCGCGGACGGTGGAACCCGCCATGCAAAACGGGCTCAGCCCCGATGCGCCGGACGAAGCGGCGCTTCTAGCATTGAAGGGCCGGGCACTACAGGAAGGAGATTGCCATGCGTGTACGAGATGCCATGACGCCCAGCGTGAAGTCGGTCGACGCCAGCGCATCGCTGACGGAGGCGGCTACCGTCATGAAGAGCCATGACGTGGGATATCTGCCCGTGACGCGCAGCGGCAAGGCCGCCGGAGTCGTCAGCGACCGCGACATCGTGATTCGCGCCGTCGCGGCCGACATGGACCCGGCGTCGACCACCGTTGGTGAAATCATGACCGAGGAAATCTTCACCTGTCACAGCGACGAGAACATCGCTGATGCCGGCCGGCGGATGAAGAGCAAGAAGATCCGCCGCTTGCTGGTGCTCGACGATAGCGACCAGCCCGTCGGCGTCCTTTCGCTGGGGGATATTGCCGAAAGCCGCGACGCAGACGTGGCTGAAGACGTGCTCGAGGAAGTCTGCAAGCACTAGACGCAGGCTTTCGGAACCTGTGGGGGAGTAACCGTAGCAGGCCGCTGGCGCGTCGCGGGCTTGGAGGGAGCCCGCGGCACATTCAGTGGCCTGCTACACTGGTGTGTCATGTGAAGGAGCATTGCGATGGACGCCGGACATGGTTCCACACTCAGCAACCGCGTGCGCGACTTCGTTCTGGAAGACTTTTCGCCTCGGCTGGGGCAGGTGCGGCCGACGTTTGCGTCGCACCCGCTGTGGCAGCGGCTCAGCGAATGCGGCAGTGAGCTATGGCTCGACAGCGGCGATGTCGACGAGGTCGGCGAATGCTGGACCCGCGAGTTCACCGCCCTGACCACCAACAACACGCTGCTCAACCAGCAGGTGCAGAAGGGCATCTACGACGACCTGATCGTGCAGGCGTCGCGGCTGCTGGAGGAGTTTCCGCTCTCCGGCCAGCAGCGCAAGCTGGAGCTGGCCTTTATCCTCAACGCCCGCCACGCCCTGCGGCTGGTCGAGACGTTCGACGCGTATGTCTCGGTCGAAGAGCACACCGACCTGTCGGACGACCTGCCTGCCGCCCTGGCGTACGCGCGGCGTTATCACGAGATATGCCCGCAGCGGTTCTATGTGAAGATCCCGCTTTCGGCCGCAGGCGTGTTGGCCACGCGCCGGTGCGCAAACGAGGGCATCGCCGTCAATCACACGCTGGGCTTTTCGGCGCGGCAGAACTATCTGGTCGCCCGCTTGGGCAGGCCGGCGTTCGTCAACGTGTTCCTGGGACGCCTGAACAGCTTCGTCGCCCAGAACAAGCTCGGTGAAGGAACGTACGTGGGTGAAAAGGCCACGCTGGCCTCGCAGGCCCAACTGCGCGGCCTGCGGGAGGAGCTCGGGATCACGACTCGCCAGATCGGCGCGAGCTTTCGCGACGGCAGGCAGGTGCGCGACCTGGCCGGCCTGGACGTCATGACCATACCGCCCAAGGTCGCCAAGGATTTCCTCGCGCTGGGATTGAAGGGCGCCGACCTTCAGGACTGTACGGCCCGGCAATACGATCCGGCCCTGGCTCGTGGCGTCGACGAGCGAACGGCCGCTCTGCACACGCTGTGGGACGTGGATGATCGGCTGGTCGAATGCCTGCACGCGCTGGACAAGGAGAACCTCGATACCTTCACGCCCGGGGACCTGGTGGCGTTTCTGGGCCGACATGGCTGCGGCGATGTTCTGCCGGAGTGGACGCGGGCCCAGCGCCAGACCAGCGCGGATGAAGGCAAGATTCCGAACCTGGAGCATTGGCGCGACCTGCTTGAGGATGGCGTTGTCGGCCTGGACAGCCTGATGAACCTGGCAGGATGGAACTCCTTCAACGCCGATCAGGTCGCCATGGACGCCCGCGTGCAGGACGTGCTCCAACACAGCCCGGCGTAATCGCACGGCAACTTTTCTTTCACTTTCATCCGGCAAGGGCCAATCCAAGGAACATATAATCAATCGCCACGAGTCTCTGCGTTTCGCACTGATCTTGTGTATCGGGGCATGGGGCTTCAGCTTATCCGGGCAGGATCGCTAAAGGAGTTGACGATGAGCGGCAAGGGCGGGATTGTCTTGTGGGTCTGCATGGTGGCGATTCCGGTCGCGGGCGGCTGCGGCGTCGGCGAGGCTGTCACAATCGAACTGAGCCCGCGCAAGGCGGTCAATCCGATCATGACCCAGCACGTCCTGGTTGCCACGGTCAAGGACAGTTCCGGCTGCCCGCTGGCGGGCCAACGCGTTGAATGGATCATTCCCGAAGGCAGCATGGGAACGCTGGTGGAAGTGGATGGTTCAAAGGTCACCGGCCAATATGCTGTGACGCACACCGGCGCCTGCCCGAAGGTGCTGACTCGCGGCAACGACGATCCCGCCGACGACGTGCGGTTGTCGGCCGGGCAGACCTGGGCCGTCGTCACCTCGCCCGTCGAAGGGGCGACGAACGTCGTCGCCTACGCTCCGGGAATCAGAGATTGGAACCGGCACAAGGTCTTCGCCGTCGAGCTCTGGTACGACGTGAAATGGGATCTGCCGCGCGACGGCGTCAGCCCCGCCGGCGACGGCCACAGCATGCTCACGCGCGTGAGGCGTCACTCCGACGGCGCGCCGCTGAGCGGCTACACCGTGGAGTACCGGATCGTCTCGGGCCCCGAGGCCACGCTCAACGGCGCAGGCAAGACCGCCTCCGTCCGCACCGACGAGCACGGCCAGGCCCAGTGCACGATCAAGCAGGCCAAGGCTGTCGAAGGCGCCAACGAGATCTCTGTCGACATCATGCGGCCGGCAGGCGAAAAGGGCGCCAGACCCGAAATCCCGCTCGTGACCGGCTCGACCCGCGTGCAGTGGATCGGGGCGAAGATCGCCATCACCAAGAACGCTCCGGCGCAGGCAAAGTTGAATCAGGAGTTCACGTACACCATCGTGGTGAGCAATCCCTCGCAAGTGGAAGCCCAGAGCGTGATCGTTGCCGACGCGCTGGGCGAGGGCATCAAGTTCGTTTCGAGCGACCCTGAGGCCAACGTCAGCGGGCAGAACCTCTCGTGGAACCTCGGCAGCCTCAACGGCGGCGCGACGCGAACGCTCAACGTGCGCGTCAAGGCAACCCGAGGGGGCTCATTCAAGAACTGCGGGCAAGTGACAGCCGCCCGGGGTCTTTCCGGCGAATCATGCGCAACGACAGTCGTCAGCCAAGCGCGGGTGAAAGTGACCCAGCGGAGCGAACCGGCCGTCACAGGCAAGGCCTTTACGGCCACAGTGTCCGTGACGAACAGCGGCGAAAGCGAATTGACCGGCGTTCGCGTCCAGGAGACGCTGCCGGAGGGCCTGACGCTGGAGGGCTCCGCCAAGACCTCGATCGACGTAGGCACGCTGGCGCCGGGGGCGTCGCGCGACGTTACCTACCATCTCCGCGCCCAGCGCGGCGGAACCTACACGATCAAAGCCGTTGTCACCGCCAACGAAGGCGCGCCGACAACGAGCCAATCCACTATCACGGTAAAGACCCAGGCGGCCGCTCCGGCGACGCAGAAGAGCAAAGAGCCCAAACGCTAACCCCCGACCATACAAGGTCGGAACGCGGGGGGCGCCGCATGACCTGCGGCGCCCCCCTGATCATTGCCTCAAGACTCGTCAGTTCCCAAACATCTCGCGGGCGGCCGCGATGAACTGTCGCAGCTTCGCTCGTCGCTCGTCCAGCGAAACGCGGTTTTCGCCAGGCAGTTCAAAGTTGTACAGGCCTGCGTAACCGATCTCTTCCAGCGCCGCGATGATCGGCCACCAGTTGATGATCCCACGCGGCTGGCGCGGGAACAGGTGCAGGTCCGTCTTGCCGTCGTTGTCGGCGATGTGCAGCCCGCGAAGCCGCGGGCCCCACGAGCGAATCAGGTCGCCCTGGCTCTCGTCGGTGAGGTTCACGTGGCCGGTGTCAAGGCAGACGCCGACCTGCGCCGGCGCCGTCGCCCGCAGCAGCGGCGTGAGCTCCCAGCCGCTGCAGCAAGGCTCCAGGCACATCACCACGCCTGTGCCCTGCGCGTGGGTGGTCAGCAGGTGCAGGCCCTCGAGCTGGCGATCGAACCGTTCGCGCGGATCGCTGATCTTGCCGCCGCCGGGGTGAATGACTGCTGCCGTGATGCCTACCTCGGCGAACAGGTCGATCCGCCGCTTGACTGAAACGATCATGCTTTCGATAGGATCGCTGGAGGCGATATCGGCAGGCAGGTCCAGGTGTCCCTGCTCGACGCTCACGCCCAGGTCGCCTGCGACTTTTCGCAAAGCCGTTCCCGACCCGCGCCCACGCTGGATCAGCTCGATGCTATGCTCGTCGGAAAGCTCCGCGAACATCCACCCCGCAGCCGCCTGCTCGCGCAGCGCGTCCTCAATGGGGATGTCCCAGAGGAAACTCGTCCACATGGAGAACTTCTTGGGTTGGCTCATGTGGCGAAGGTACCAAAAACAGATCCTCGATCCTAGGTCCTAGGTCAGGGATCCAGGATCTTCTTTTGAACGTATAATGTGTGCGATGTCCACCCGGCAGGAAATCCTGGACGCCATCCGCGGCAAGATCGGCCAGTTCCCGATCGGGCCGGGGGTGTACCTGTTCAAGGACGCTGCCGGCGTGGTCATCTACATCGGCAAGGCCAAGAGCCTGCGGTCGCGGGTGGCGAGCTATTTCCAGCCCGCCGCGAATCTGCTGGCCAGTCGCGGGCCCGACATCGCTCGCATGGTGGCTGACCTGGTGACCGACGTCGAGTACCTCGAGTGCGACAGCGAAGTCGACGCCCTCCTGCACGAGAGCCGCCTGATCAAGGACACGCAGCCACGCTTCAACGCCATGCAGAAGGACGACAAGAGCTTCCCGTATCTGCAGATCACCACCGGCGAAGATTTCCCCCGCGTCTCGGTCACCCGCCAGCCGCGCCATAAGGGCGTCAAACTGTACGGCCCCTTCGTCTCGCCAGCCGACCTGCGGGCAGCCCTGCCGCTGATGCAACGCGTCTTCAAGTTCTGCACCTGCCACCTGGACTTCGACGACAGCCCTGATCGCAAGCGTTACCGCCCGTGCATCCTGCACAGCATCAAGCAGTGCTCGGCCCCGTGCGCAGCCATGATCAGCCGCGAAGACTACCTGCGCCGCATCAAAGACTTCATGCAGTTCATGGACTCCAAGGCTGCCCCGCTGCGTCGCAAGCTCACCGCCGAAATGCAGGCGGCCGCAGAGCGGCTCGACTTCGAGCAGGCCGCAAACATCCGCGACGAACTGCGGGCGATGGAAGGCCTCCAGGAGCGCGGACTGGCCAGCGATCACATGCAGCCGGAAGTATTCTACGTAGACCAGGCCGCCGGCCTGGCGCGGCTGGGCGAGGTGCTGCACCTGGCCACGCCCCCGCGCACGATCGAGGGCATTGACATCGCCCATCTCGACGGGCAGGAAATGTGCGGGGCCATGGTGTGCTTCATCGACGCGCGGCCGTTCAAGAACTCCTATCGCCGCTACCGCATCAAGACCGTCGCCGGCAACGACGACTACGCGTGCATCCGCGAGGTCGTCTGGCGGCGGTACAAGTACGCCGGCATGGAAGCCGAACTGTTCCCCGACATCATCCTGATCGACGGCGGCCGCGGCCAGCTCAACGCCGCGCTGTCGGCGTTTGAGGACATGGCCTTCACGCCGCCGATGATGGTGGCGCTGGCCAAGAAGGAAGAGACGCTCTTCGTCCTCGGCCGCGACGAACCGCTCAAGCTCTCGCGCCACGACCCGGCGCTGCAATTGCTCCAGGCCGTCCGCGACGAAGCCCACCGCTTCGTGCAGGTGTACCACCATATCCTGCGCCGCAAGAAGACGCTGGAGGAGGATTCACCGCAGAGCCCGCAGAGGACGCGGAGGAAGAAAGAGTAGAGACGGATGGATGGATGGATGGATGGATGGATGGATGGATGTTCGTCCTCGTCCTCGTCGTCGGTTTTTGGTTCTTGATGAGGGAACAGACGTGTAGCATGTCCGGCGAAAGGACTCCTCAATGATCTGCCGCGACATTCACGATCATCTCAAGACCCAGGGACCGTGGGTGAACTGGGAATCGACGGCCGATACATTCAAGGCCGGCGACAGCGGCCGCGCCGTGACGACAGTGGCCGTGGCATGGAAGGCCTCATGGGCGGCCTTGAAGGAAGCCCACGCGCGCGGGGCGGAGCTGTTCATCTCGCACGAGTCGATCTGCGTTTGCGCATCGAACAACTCGACGCAACCGGAATCGGTCTCGGCTCTGCCCAGTGAGAAGCCCAAGTTCGACTGGCTCGAACAGAGCGGCCTGGTCGTCTACCGTTGCCACGACCTGTGGGACCGCTTCCCGAAGATCGGCATCCGGGACACGTGGCAGCGCGGGCTGGAATTGGGCGGCAAGATCGTCAACGAGGTTGGCAGCCTGTTGGTGACGGAGATCGCGCCGATACGTGCGGCCACGCTAGCGCAGCACGTGCTGACGAAGATCCGCCCGCTAGGGCAGAACGGCCTGCTGCTGGCCGGCGACGGCGACAAGATCGTACGCCGCGTGGCCACTGGCGCCGGCGTAACGGTCGACCCGATCGCCATGATCGACGCCGGGGCGGATGTGGGAATCATCACCGACGACTACTACTGCTTCGTCCGCATGGGCACCCACGCACGCGAGTTGGACTTCCCAACCATCACCGTCAACCACGGCGTCAGCGAAGAATGGGGCGTAGTAAACCTGGCGCGGTACCTGGCAGTGGCGTTTCCGCAGCTTGAAGTCTTTCACATCCCGCAAACATGCGCGTACGCGGTCGTGATGTAGGGAATAGAAGAAAGAACCGACGACAAGGACGAGGACGAAGAACGTCAATCTTGCTTTGTTAGCGGTCAAGCCCGGCACGGCGTATCCTCGACTTACTCGACGTGGCGCGCGGGGCAAGCCCCGCCGCTAACTTTTGTCGCGTTCCAGTTTGTCCAGTTCCATCAATCGCCGGTCGGCGTTGAAGACGGGCGGAGGCAGCGCGGCGGCGACCTTCACAGCCTCCTGAAGGTCAAGATCAGTGCGGGCGTGGCAGACGGCGCGGAAGATCGGAAGCCCGCGCGACAGGGCGATGATCTCGCGGCGCGTGCGGCCTTGCGGGGCGTCGGGCCATGGGTCGGGGTGTTCGGTAAACTCAAAGAACCCCGGCACGACTTGCTGCATGTATTTCCAATACGCCGGGTTGTCCGTCTGCAGCACGAGGACGCCGCCGGGGGCCAGCGCACTGTGGACCTGCATGAGGAATCGCGGAGTGATCAGGCGGCGGTGGACCTCCCGGCGCTCGTAATACGGCTGGGGGTGGTAGATGTGCACCTCGGCCACCGAAGCGGCGGCTATGCGGCGGGCGACGATGTCGCGTGCGTCGCCGACGGCGAAGCGCACATTGGCCAGTCCGCGCTGTCGGGCGCGTTTGCGGGCGTAGCGGATCACCACCGGCAGGTCGTCGGCCCCCAGGAAGTCGCACTGCGGCCTCGCGATAGCACCGAGCAGCACGGAGCGCCCGTTGCCGCAGCCCAGGTCGAGCACGACAGGGGCATCGCGGCCGAACAGCTCGCGCCAGTCCACCTTGCCCGCGGGCCATTGCTTCAGGGCCGAGGGCGTCCATTGCTCCGGCGGCAAAATCACGCCGGGGATCGGCACGCCCAGTTCAACTTCAATGCTGCCCGGTGGCAAGGTGACTCCGGATTTACCCTTTGGGCTAGAAATCACTCGTTTCACCACTGAACACTTCTGTGGCCGGGCCGGTCATATAGACGTGACTGTCGGCCATATGCCAATCGAGCTTCAGGTCGCCGCCAGGCAGGTGGGCGGTGATGTTGCGGGCGGTGCGGCTGGTGAGCACGCCGGCCACGCACACGGCGCAGGCGCCGGTGCCGCAGGCCAGCGTCACGCCGCTGCCGCGTTCCCACGTGCGCATCGTCACTTCGTTGGGCGTCCGCACCTGCACGAAATGCACGTTCACACGCTGCGGGAAGAGCGCGTGGTTCTCGATCGCCGGGCCGATGCGATCCAAGTCCACCGCCGCTGCGGCCTCCACAAAAATCACCGCGTGCGGGTTGCCCATCGACACGCAGGTCATCTTGTACGTTTCGCCAGCGGCCGTGATCGCCGCGTCGACGACCGGCTCGGCATCGATGGCCACCGGGATCGCCCGCCCGCGCAGGATTGGCTCGCCCATGTCGACGGTGGCCGTCGCCACTTTGCCCGCGCCGTCCAGCGCCAGCGAGATGGTCTTGATGCCCGCGTTGGTCGCCACGCGCATGGGGTTGGCCCGCGTGCGGCCGTGATCGTAGGCATACTTGGCGACGCACCGCACGCCGTTGCCGCACATCTGCGACTCGCTGCCGTCGGCGTTGAACATGCGCATCCGCACGTCGGCGGTGTCGCAGGGCAGCACGAGAATCAGCCCGTCGCCGCCGATGCCGAAATGCCGGTCGCTGACTTTGACGGCCAGCGCCGCCGGGTCGTCGACGCGCTGATCGAAGCAGTCGACGTAGACGTAGTCGTTACCGATGCCGTGCATCTTCGTAAATCGCATAATCCGGCCTTTCCCGCCCCTGGGCTACTTACCTTTTTCCCCCGACGCACCGGGATCTTCGACCACGGCGCCGGTCCACTTGAGCACTTGCGGCTTGGGCGTGGTCACGACGATCACCTGCGGGCGCTGGAGGTACTTGACGGCCACTCGCTTCACGTCGGCCGGCGTCACCTTGCGGTAGAGGCCCTCGAGTTTGGTGCGGTAGTCGTAGCCGAAGCCGTAAAGCTGGTTCAGCGCCGCGTCCATGGACAACTCGGACATCGACTGGTTGTCGAGCATCGTGGCGGTAAGGATGACATTCACGGCCTCATCGACCTGCCCCTGCGTGAACTCGTACTTGGTGGCCTTGGCAAGGTTCGCGCGGATGATGTCGACGACCTCCGGCACCTTCTCGCCCAGGCAGGTGGCCTCGACCAGGAACGCCCCGGGCTCGATGCCCGCCCAGTTTGTCGCGTGAACCGCGTATACCAACCGCTTGCCGCGCAGCTCGTTGTGCAGCCATCCGCTGGGCAACTCGTAGCCGCTGATGATCGTGTCGAGCACCGTGATGGCGAAGCGGTCTTCGTTAAACATCGTCATGCCGGGCACAGCCACGATGACGCCGGCCACCTCGTTGGTGGTCTTCATCACGAACTGCTCGCCGGCGGGGTTCACCGTCCGCTGCGTGCTTGCGGGCTGCGATGTCGCCGCTTGCGGCTTGGCCGTTTCAAAAAGCGCCTCGATAGCCTTGCGTGTCTTGGCGACATCGAAGTTCCCATAGATTGCCAGCACGCCCGCGCTGCCCAGCACGTGCTGCTGGTGGTAGCGGCGGATATCGTCGACGGTGGCCTTTTCGACCACGCTCTCGCGCCCGGCGGTCGTGCGGCTGTACGGACCGCCGGCAAAGAACTTGCTTCGCCAGTACTTGCTTAGTTGCGACTGGTTATCCTCGTCCTGGCGGCGGATGGCGTCCAGCGCCAGCGGGCGGACAACGTCCAGTTCGCTCGCTGGAAACGTCGGCCGCAGGATCACGTCGGAGAAGATGTCCAGCGCCTGGGCAAAGCTGTCGTCGAGCACCGACGCCTGCCAGTAGAGCGTGTTGCTGCCGCAGTTGCCCGAGACGCTCCCGCCGGCGGCGTCGAAGAATCGCGAGATCTCTTCGGCGCTACGCTTGCCCGCGCCGCGGGTGGACAGCTCCGTCATCACCGCGCCCAGACCGTTGGTCGCGTCGGTCTCGACCAGCAGGCCGCCGTACGTGACGTAGGTCATCGACACCAGACCCACGTCGACCTTCTGCAGCACCACGTCAGTTCCGTTGGGCAGCTTGAAGACCTCGGGCTTGGAACGCCCATTTGAAGGCGCGATGGCCGGGGCGGCCGCGGCTGGAACGCTCCGGGGCGCCTGCGGCTCGATGCGGGTGATCACCATCTGGTCAGGCGTGAAATACTTCCGCGCGGCCTGCTGCACCTGCTCGGGCGTGACGGACTGGATGCGGTCGGTGTAGCTGCGTGAGAACGCCACGTCGCCGGTGGTCATGAAGTCCGTGGCCAGCGTGTCGGCGATGGAGGACGCCGTCTGCTGCGAGAAGACGTAGTCGGCGATCTTCTGCCGCTTGGCGCGGGCAACTTCGTCCGCCGTGACGCCCTTGGCGATCACGTTCTTCAGTTCCGCCAGCAGGGCTTCCTCGGCCGCGTCGGCCTTGGCCTTGTCGCAGCGAAGCGAGAATATGAACTCGCCTTTGCCCCAGGCCGGCGTCCAGGACGAACTGGAAATGCTCGTGACCTTCTGCGTCTCGCGCAACAGGCGCACCAGGCGGCTGGAAGGTCCTTCCGTCAGGACGTAGCTGAGTACATCCAGGGCGTAGAGGTCCTCGTGCAGCAGCGGAATGCTCTGGAAACTGAGCATCTCCATCGTCTGCTTGAGGTCCTTGTTCGTCAGTAGCGAGCGGCGAACGCCCGCGATGGGCTCGACGTCCGGCAGGTCGTGACTGGGCATCAGGCCCTCACGAAAGCCCGCAAAGGCGCGGCACACACGGGCCAGCGCTGCCGCCGCGTCCACGTCGCCCACGACGCAAAAGACCATGTTCTGCGGCACGTACATCTGGTGGATGTACGCCCGCACGTCGTCGATGGTGAGCTTCTGGAGCGGGGGTTTGTAGCCGATCACCGGCACGGCCGCCGGGTGATCGCGATACGCCGCGGCCATGTGCGCCTGGTAAAGCTGGCGGCTGGGCTCGTCCAACCCCATCTCCAGTTCGCGCTGCACGACGCCGTGCTCGCGGTCGAACTCGACTTGCCCGATGTTCGGCCGCGCCATCCAGTCGGCCACCAGGTCGATGCAATCATTGGCCCGCGTGGCCGAGGCCTCGATGTAATACTGCGTCCAGTCGATGGACGTGCTGGCGTTGGACTGCCCCCCGATGGCCGTGACGCGATTGGCCGGCTGGGCCCGCTCGCCCTGATTCTTGGGGGTGGCACCGTCATGCGTGGCGTCTTCGGCCACCAGGTGCTCGGTCAGGTGGCTCAGGCCGCTGCCGAGCCACTTGCCTTCGTACATTCCGCCGGTATGCACATACGCCTTCACGCACACCACCGGGGCGGCGTTGAAGGGCTTGATAATGACCGTCAAGCCGTTGCTCAGGCGGGCGACGGTAGTGCCCTTGCCGGCGTCGATCTGCTCGACCACCGTCACCGGCGCCGCGGCATCATCCCCAGGCTGTGTACTGGCTTGTGACACCGCCTTTCCTGGCTGTGAGGCCGCTGGTGGCACAGCCTTTCCAGGCTGTGAACTCGGTGGCAGAGACGCCACAGGCTGTAAAGCCTGTGCCACCGCCGCCGGGGCCGTCGTCGCCGGCGGTTCTGCCGGCACGGTCAGTGGTTCGATGGTCACAGGTGCGGCGCCGGGTTGTGTGCTGGGGGTTTTCGAGGCTTTGCTGCAGCCGACGGCCGCCAGCGCCAGACCCAGAGATGTCAACGCGATCAATATCTTCTTGCTCATAGCGTTCCCTATGTCTGTGAGGTCTTCCCGTTGGTCATCGCGGCGATATGCATGGGCGAGATCCGTCCCGTGGGGACGCCCGTGCTACGGGCTACTCGGTTTTACCGCGGACTTCCACGTCGCTGAGGTAGGCCAGCGTCCGGTCCAGCTCGCCTTTGAGGTGGCTGACGCGCAGCAGGCTTTTGACGCGCGTGATGAGCTCCAGGCGGTTGACGGGCTTTGAGACGAAATCGTCGGTGCCGCACTCGACGCCGCGTTCGATGTCGCCCATCTCGTTCAGCGCGGTCACCATGATGATCGGGATGTCGCGGCTGCGGGGGTCGGCCTTGAGCTTGCGGCAGACTTCGAACCCGCTCATGCGAGGCATCATCACGTCCAGCAGGATCAGGTCCGGCAGATCCTCAGCCACTTTGGCCAGGGCGGTCATGCCGTCGGCAGCCATGATCACCTTGCACTTGAGGGCTTCCAAATAAGCGGCCAAGAGCTCGAGGTTCTGCTCGTTATCATCGACGACCAGCACCTTGCTGCCGGCGAAGACCTGCTCGTCGGAGGCTTCGCCGATGGAATCAGCCGGTGTTTGTGACATAAAAACGCTCCTCATCCGCCCGCGCATGACAAACAGCGCAGCATCTCAGATTATCGGCGTGACCGGCCAATAGCAATATGGAATTAGAGGCGGGCAAAAGCTATCAGCTCTCGGCTTTCAGCTACCACAATTCCCGAGCTGATAGCTGACAGTTAATAGCTCCTTTCAAATGAATAGAGCTTCGCCGCGCGAAGATGGAACTTCAGTTGAACGCTTTTGCCGGTCAAGGCTCCGAGGCGCTCTTTATCGGCCCATCGCAGCAGGGCGCCGCTGCCACTGCGGGCGAGGGCTTCGCTGTGGGCGACTTCGCGGCCGTTGAGCAGCACCGAAGCGGTAAGCAATCCGCCGCGACCGACGTCGGCCCAGACGCGCAGCGCCCCGCCCCACCGCAGCGGGTGGGTCGTGATCTGACCTTGCGCGGCGGTGGGTTCATACCCGGCAAAACCGTCAGGCCTCAGCGTCGCCAGCGCCAGGCATCCGTCACGCCAGTCGGTGTGGCAGCCGTCGCCGCCGATGTAGTACAGGCGGATGTTGTCGCCGCAGTCGACGGGACAGGCGGCAGCATAGACTGTCCCCCAGTCGTAGGCGCCGCGGCGCTTTGCGTTGGCAATCAGCGGCGTCCCTGGATCGATGCGCTGCCAGGCGATCGTGTCCGGGCTCCATGCCAATTCGACGTTCACGCGGTCGCTGGCCGTGTCGAAGATCATCATCAGCCCCAGGTACACGCCGGCGTATGGGAAGACGCACATCGAATAGATCTGCCGCGTGCCTTCGCCGCGCAGGATCTCGACGGCTGGCGTCCAGTGCAGAAAGTCCTGGCTCTCGGTGCGGGCGACCAGACGCTGGCGGGCCACGTTGTCCCAGGTGCGCGTGATGCCCACCCATCGTTGCAGCTCGCTCACCCACAGGGCGTTGTTGTGCGCGTCGCCGCGGGCGGACATCTCCGGGCAGGCATGCGAGGCCGACCAGTGCACGCCGTCGGCCGAGAACGCCACCGCCATGCCGGGTATGCGGTCGTCGAGCATGAACATCTTATAGCGTCGGCCGGGGTCGGCATCCGAGAGATCCTTCACGACCCCTGCCCCGTGCGGCCCCACGCCCAGGACGCTGCTGGGTTTACCGTTCCATGAGCACACGTCGAGGCATGGTTTGGTCCAGCGCAGCCCGTCGCGCGAGGTGGCATAGCACAGGCCCACCACTCGCCACGGCTCGGACTTATCCAGTGTGCGGGCGACGGCAAAGTACCCGCCCCGACGGCGCTTCGCCCGCGGCGTCATCTGCTGCGCCTTGTCAATCACGAACGTCGTGTACCAGCACTTGTATATCTGCTCCTGCTGGTCATAGATGATGTTGGGATACCCATTGTCGAACCGCGGTTCCCAGGCCTTGTCCTGGACGAACAGCGGATTGCCCGCGTGCTTGACCACCCGCCCCACCGCCAGCCGCACCCCGCGGCACGACGCCACCACGCGGTTGTCCAGCAGCAGGTATTTCTTCCATCTCTCCTGCATGGCATCTTTGTATCACTGTCGGGCTATGGCTGCAAAGGAATCCATCCGATACAATTAATATGACTATGGATGTTCTTATCGAGAGAATCCGAAAGGCCGTTCCACTACTCCGCGCAGCGGGTGCGAAGGAAATCTATATCCTCGGATCGGTTCTCACGGAGGAAATGCGAGACGATTCGGATGTGGACATCGCCGTTTCCGGCCTGAGACAGGATCTCTTTTTTCGCGTCATGGCTGAGGTGTCCGACATTGTCGGACGTCCCGTTGACCTGCTCGATCTCGACGCGGCGGCCGGTATTTCGGACTATGTCCGAAGATCGGGAACTCTCAAACGTGTGGGATGACCTTCGCAGACAAGTTGAGTACCGGCTTAAGCGGCTGGACAACAATGTCGTCAAGCTCCAGCCCGTGCTAAAGAAGGCTAAACTTGGAAATGCACCGGACGACATTGAACTCTCCGCCTTAGCCTTCATGTTGCAGTCGTCCTACTCGGACATCGAAGAGGTCTTCAAAACCATAGCCAAGGCCATGAATGACATCATTCACGACCAAGAGAGCTGGCACCGGAATCTTCTGGAGTCGATGCAGCACCCGACGCCCGCCCGTCCTCCGGTGATATCCCCCGCCCTGCACCAGGCGTTGAGGGATTATCTCAACTTCAGGCATTATGCCCGGTATTCTTCCGTCGTGGATCTGAACTGGCAGAAGATGGCGCCTCTGGTACATTCGTGGGAAGAAACGCTCAGCCTCTTCAAAGTCGAGTTGCTTGAGTTCATGGTGAAACTGCGCAAGTAGAATTATGACCCTGACAACGGACCTGCACGTAGCGCCTTTGCATTTGTTCATTTCGTTTCCCATAATGGCAGCCAATGCAGCAACTGTTTGAACAACCTCTGGATCAGCAGGCGGCGACGGCGCAGGGGCGCGTCGTCGGGCTTGTCGTCGGCGCCAATGTCTGGGGCACGTTCGACTATGCCTGGCCGGCGGCGCTGGGCGAACCGTTCCTTGGGCAGCGCGTGCAGGCGCCCTTTGGCAAGGGCAACCGCAAGATTACCGGCGTCGTCGTCGAGCCTGATCGAGCCCCGGGCGCTCGGGCGAATCTCAAAGCCGTCGCGGCTGTGCTGGACCAAGAGCCGCAGTTTGACGAAGTGCTGTGGAAACTCGGCGCCTGGATCAGCCACTACTACATGACGCCGCCGGGGATGGTGCTGACGGCGATGGTGCCTTCGGCCGTAGGACGCCACGCTCCGCGCAGCGAGGCGGTGGCGTTCCTGGCGTGCGAGCCGCACGACTGGCCTAGCGGCCTAGGCTCGCGGCAGAGGCGCATCCTCGACGAACTGCTCGAGGCCCGCAAGCAGGGCATCGAGCCGCTGACCGTCGAGCAGCTTCTGACGCACAGCGGCTCGAATCGCCAGACGCTCAGCAGCCTCGTGCATCGCGGACTGGTGCGAACGGAGGCCCGCGAGGTGCGCCTGGGCGAACCGTCCGGCCAGGACGCAACGCCTCCGTTTGATCTCAATGAAGATCAGGCCGCCGCCCTGGCGGCGCTGGAGGGCAAGCTCGCCGGCGGGTTCTCCGTCTCACTGCTGCACGGCGTCACCGGCAGCGGCAAGACCGAGGTGTACGTCCGGGCGATCCGGCAGGTTGCGGCCGCGGGGAGGCAGGCGATTCTGCTGGTGCCGGAGATCGCCCTGGCGACGCAGACGCTGGCGCGCCTGGTCGCCCGCCTTCCGCGAGTCGCGGTACTGCACAGCGGCCTGACCGACGCCCAGCGGGCACATTACTATCAACAGATTCGCGACGGGCACGCGACGGTGGTCGTCGGCCCGCGCAGCGCCATCTTTGCCCCCTGCCGCAAGCTCGGGCTCATCATCGTCGACGAGGAGCACGAGCCCACGTACAAGCAGGACACCGCCCCGCGATATCACGGGCGCGACACGGCCGTCATGCGCGGCTCGCTGGCGGCCGTGCCGGTGATCCTCGGCTCGGCGACGCCCAGCCTTGAGAGCATGCACAACGCCAACCAGGGCCGCTACGCGCTGCTGCGTCTTCCGCGGCGCGTGCGCGGGCTGCCGATGCCGGCGCTGCAGATCGTCTCGCTTCGGCAGGAGATGACGCCGGGGCGCATCGAACTGCTGGGCAAGACGCTCACGCACGCGATGGCGACGGCGCTGGACCGCCGCGAGCAGATTATCCTGCTGATGAACCGCCGCGGGTATGCCAGCTACGTCTTCTGCCCCAAGCCCGCCTGCGGATGGATCATGGAATGCGACCACTGCTCGCGGGCGATGGTCTTCCACCAGGCCACCGATACCGTGCTGTGCCACTACTGCCAGCACACCGCGGCCCTGCCGCATCACTGCCCGGCGTGCTCGGGCAAGCTGCTGCTGTTCGGGCTGGGGATCCAGCGCATCGAGGATGAGCTGGCGCGCAAGTTCCCCGCCGCCCGCACCGCCCGCATGGATAGCGATACGATGACCTCGGCCAGCCAGTTCCAGAAGGTTTTCGACGCCTTCTCCGCGCGCGAGCTGGACATCCTGCTGGGCACGCAGATGGTCGGCAAGGGGCTGGACTTTCCCGGCGTCTCGCTGGTGGGCGTGGTGTCGGCCGACACGTCGCTGGCGATTTCGGACTTCCGCTCCTCCGAGCGCACGTTTCAACTCATCGTGCAGGTCGCCGGACGCGCAGGGCGGGCGGACTTGGGCGGCAAGGTTATCGTCCAGACGCTGCACCCGGAAGAACCTGCCATCAAGCTGGCGGCCACTCACGACTACGAGGGCTTCGCGGCCAATGAACTGCCCCAGCGCCAGGAGACTCACCTGCCGCCGTTCACGCGCATGGTGCGGATATTGATCCGCCACGGCGACGGCCTCAAGGCCCAGCAAGGCGGCGAACTGCTGGCCGGGCGATTGCGAAAGATCCTGCCCGCGGCCGTGACGATCATTGGCCCTCAAGCGGCCGAGATCAAGAAGATCAAGAACGAGATGCGGTTCCACATCCTGTTGACGGCCCCGCGAGCGGGAATGATCCAGGACGCCATCGCCGGCCGCCTGGGCGAACTCTGTCGCGACATCCCCGCCGAAGTCGTCGCCGACGTCGACCCGGTGAACCTCCTGTAAGCGGCATGGGCCAAGGGACAGGTCTCGCCCATGCATCCCGAACCTGAACGATCAGGGACACGCACAACGGAGTTGTGCGTGGCACCCCTCTGGTCCAGGCGCATTCCACAACGCTTCATGATGTGCTAAGCTGATCGTCGATACTATCGGGGGCAGCACGGATGGGCCTGCCAACAGGAATCAGTAAATGACGCAATCATCCAGCACAGACGCTTCTGCTGTGGCCGCTTCACCGGGCGCCGGCGGCTGGCTGACCAGCCGGTTCGGCAACCTGTACGTCTTCGCCGCCATCTTCCTGGCGGCCTCGCTGCTGCTGCGGGCGGCGCTGCTGAGCGATTGCTGGGACCAGGCCGAAACCGACGCGTGGTCGCTGGCGAAGACCTTCGCCGTCGGGCTGGTTTTCGACGCGGCGACGTTCTCGGTGGTGGTCTTGCCGGGAGTGCTGTTCTGCGTGTTCCTGCCGCAGTCCCTGTGGCGAAGGAAAGTCTGGCTGGTGCCGGCCGTCGCCATGTTCTTTGTCACGATCTGCGTGCTGCTGTTCGACCTGATGGCCGAGTGGTTCTTCTGGCAGGAGTTCAGCGCCCGCTTCAACTTCGTGGCCATCGACTACCTCATCTACACGCAGGAACTGACGGACAACGTCTGGGAGTCGTACCCCACCGGCACGATCCTCACCTGCATCGGCGTGCTGGGCGGCGTGATCACGTGGATCTGCACCCGCAGCCTGGCGCGGGCCTTCACCGTGCCCAATCCGATGCGCCGGCGCCTGCGGACGGGCGGGGTCATGCTGGCGATGGCGGCGGCCTCGCTGCTGGCGGTCGACTCCGACTGGTCCAAGGTGACGCCCAACGAGTACAACAACGAACTGGCCAGGAATGGCGCGTACAGTTTCGTCGAGGCGTTCTTTCACAACGTCATCGACTACGATCAGTTCTACATCAGCATCGACAACCAGGCCGCGTTGAAAAATTTGCGCGGCCTGCTCGCCCAGGACAACGCCCGGTTCGTCAGCGACGATCCGGCCGACATCACTCGCCAGATCACCGCTGCGGGTCTGGAGAGCCGCCCCAACGTCGTCATCCTGATCATCGAGAGCCTCAGCGCCGACTTCATGAAATCTATGGGCGGCAAGGAAGACCTCACGCCGCGCCTGGACGAGCTATCGCAGCACGCGATGGTCTTCGACAACTTCTATGCCACCGGGACGCGCACCGTGCGCGGGCTTGAGGCCGTCACGCTCTCGCTGCCGCCCACGCCGGGGCAGTCGCTGGTCAAGCGCCCCGACAATGGCGGGATGTTCTCGCTGGGCAGCGTCTTCCAGTCGCGCCAGTACGACACGAAGTTCATCTATGGCGGCTACGGCTACTTCGACAACATGAACGCCTTCTACGCCGGCAACGGATTTACGACCATCGACCGCGCGAACATGCCCAAGGAAGAAGTGAACTTCACCAACGCCTGGGGCGTCTGCGACGAAGACCTGTTCAACCGCGTGCTGGCCGAGGGCGACCGCTCCGTTGCTGCAGGCAAGCCGTTCCTGAGCATCGTGATGAGCACGTCGAACCATCGGCCCTTCACGTTTCCCAAGGGCAAGGTGACAGCCCCCCAGCACGAGCGCGAAGGCGGCGTGGCGTATGCCGACTATGCCATAGGCCAGTTCATTGAACGCGCCCGGGGCAAGAACTGGTTCGACAATACGATCTTCGTCATCGTGGCCGACCACTGCGCCAGCAGCGCCGGCAAGATGGCGGTGCCCATTGATCATCACCGCATTCCACTGCTGATCTACGCGCCCAAACTCGTCAAACCCCAGCGCGTGAGCAAACTGGCCGGGCAGATGGACGTAGCCCCCACGCTGCTGGGTCTGATGAACTGGTCGTACCAGAGCAAGTTCTTCGGCCGCGACGTGCTGCGGCCAGGCCCCGGCCGAGCGATGTTGGGGAATTACCAGAAGGTCGGCCTGCTCCAAGGCAACGAGTTCCTGCTCCTGCTCCCGAAAAAGGGCGCTGTTTCGTACACCTATGATGCCCAAGGCCAGCACGAAGCCGGCGCGATGTCCAAGCAACTCCTGCAGAATACCGTCAGCTATTACCAGTCCGCCGCATGGCTGATTGAGCACAAAAAGCTTAGTAATCGGTAGCCCGTGACAACAAGAGATCTTCCCGGCTACCGGCTACCTGTTACTGCTTCTGCGCCTTGCTCCACGCGCGGGGCGTTTGGCCGGTGCGGGCCTCGATGCTGCGACGCATCTGTTTTTCCGTGGCGTAGCCGCTGGCGGCCGCCACTTCGGCCACGCTCATCTGCGACGAGGCCAACAATTCCATCGCTCGTTCGAGACGCTTTCGCCGCAGCAGGCTCCCGGCGGTGCAGTCGAGGTGTTTGTGGCAGAGGATGTTCAGCCCGGTGACGGACAGCCCCGCCTCGGCCGCCAGTTGCGGCAGGCCCAGCCGCGGGCTGGTGAACCCGCCCCAGATCAGCCTCAGCGCGCGGGCCAGGCGTTCGTCGGGCGTGGCCAGGATGTCGCTGCTGGCACGGACAATCGCCGGCTCGGGGGCGATCATGATCGGCTCTGCCGGGGCGGGCCGGCCCTTCATCAGACGGTCGAGCAGCGCGGCGGCCTCGTGGATCTGCCTCGCCTGGTTGAGCGGCACGCCGGTGATGGGAACCGTGGCGTTCTCGCACAGGGCCGGTTCGTCCACGCACGTCACCACGGCGATCTGCGAGGGGACGATGATGCCCTGCTCCTGGCAGGCCTCGATGGCCTCCAGGGCGATCCAGCCGCTGTCGAAGATCACCCCCGAGGGCTTGGGCAAAGCCTCCATCTCCTGGCCCAGCCAGCGGCGGAACGCGGCGGCCTGCCATCCGAACTTGGCCGCCCCGCGCAGCGGGAAGTCCATCCGCGTGTACGACACTCCCGCCGCATTGGAGGTCTCGGCAATGCCGGCTTCCTGTTCGTTGAGGATCCATACCGAGCCCAGCCAGCAATACGCGATCGAACGAAAGCCTCGCTCGATCAGGTGCCTTGCCGCCACGGCGCCGGCCGAGCGGTTGTCGCACAGCACGCGAGGCACCTTCAGCGCCGGTTGCGTCATGGACGTCTCGACGACCGGCACGGGGCTGTCGGCCCAGCCGGGCATCGAGTCTGCGCCGTTGGGGGCAAACGGCAGCGACGAGATGATCCCCCGGCAGTCCCATCGGCGGGCGTAGTCGGACGCCCGCTGGTGGGCGTTGTCCCAATCTGAGGCCGTCATGACCCACCCGGCATCGCGACCGTACTCATATGCGGCGTCCCTGACGCCGGCCGTAATCCCCAACAGCAGCACGCGCGTGGCTTTGGTTTGCGATGGAGAGCTCATGGAGGGAGATGATATCCCCGTTAGAAATCGAGTCAAGGACTTAAGTGTCAAAAAGGTCCCATTGGAAAGCCCTTTGAATAATACCAAGATCCTCGCTGCCAAGAGAAGGTTCAGCATCCCAAAGGGTTGGAGGTCAGTCTGGAGGAACACTCTGCCCAGGTTTGGCCGCAGTAGGGACAGGCTTTGCGGCCCGCCCCCGCTTTTTTGGGGAACCGGAGGCCGCATCGAGCGTCTGACGCAATGGCACCTAACCCAAAGGATCAACGCCATGAAAACGCTGACAAGTCTGACCGCGTTGTTTACCTGTGCTAGCGTCCTGGCGGCCGCGGAAGCGGGCAAAGCTCCTGCGGCCCCCGGGCAGGATCAGCCGCGCGTGGAGGTGGTCTTCGTCGTCGACACCACCGGCTCGATGGGCGGCCTGATCGCCGGGGCCAAGGCCAAGATCTGGTCGATCGCCAACCAGATCGTGCTGGGCAAGCCCAAACCCGTCGTGAAGATGGGCCTGGTGCCCTACCGCGACAAGGGCGACGCGTACGTGACGAAGGTCTTCGACCTGACCGACAACATCGACCAGGTCTACACCGACTTGATGAGCTTCAGGGCCGACGGCGGCGGCGATGGGCCCGAAAACGTCAACCAGGCGCTCCATGACGCCGTGCACAAGATCGCCTGGAGCACCGACCCCAAGACCCTCAAGATCATCTACCTCGTCGGCGACTATCCGCCCCACAACGAGTACACCGACGTGCCCACCTATGACAAGACCGCCAAGGCCGCCATCGAAAAAGGCGTCTACATCAACACCGTCCTGTGCGGCGGCAACGACGAGGCGCGCGCCGTCTGGCAGGAAATCGCCAAGAAGGCCGAGGGCACGTTTATCGCCCTCCAGCAAAGCGGCGGCGTGCAGGTAGTGGCCACGCCCCACGACGCCAGGCTGGCCGAACTGAACGAGAAGCTCGTCGCGACGGCTGTGCCCTATGGCGACAGCAAGACGCGCGAGAAACAGGCGCATCTCAATGAAGCCGCCAAGGCCATGCCCGTCGCGTCGGCGGCCGATCGCGCATCGTTTTCCCTGGGCTCGGGCAAGGCCGCCGGCAACGACCTGGTCGAGGAGGTCGTCAAGAACAAGACCGATCTGGCCAAGCTCGACAAGGCCCAACTGCCCGAGACTATGCAGAAGATGACGCCCCAGCAGCAGAAGGAGTACATCGACCGGCAGAACACGCAGCGCCAGGAGATACTCAAGCAGATCGCTGAGGTCTCGGCCCGGCGCGATGCACACATCAAAGCCGAGACGGCCAAGGCCGCCGCCTCAGCCCCGAAAGCGGCGTCCTTCGACGCCAAGGTCGTCGAGACCCTGCGCGAGCAGGCCGCCAAGAAGAACCTCAAGTATTGACCCACACGGCATGCGACCAAACGCAAGCGGCCGCCCCGGATGGGACGGCCGCTCGTGTCTGAATCCTGTTCAGCAGTCGGTCAGAACATTCTGCGGACCAGCAGGCCGGCTGTGCCAGCCGCCGCCAGCAGCGCCGCCGCCAAGGCGGGCGTATTCCAGCTTGCCGAGGCCGCCGTGACCGGCTCGATCTTGAAGCTGTCGATGCGCGTCATGTCGGCGCCCCAGCCCTTGTTGGGGTCGATGTTCAGCAGGACAAGCTGGCCCTTCTTGAGAGCGACCTTCTCGAACTTGAACTCGCGCGACTCGGGCCCGACGGTATCGCCGATCGGCTCGGTCTTGCCGACGACCTTGACCGGCTTGATCTGGGCCGCATCGTTTTCGGCAATGCTGATCACGACGGTGATCCCATCGATCATGGCATTGGCCATCTTGGTGACCTGCATGTCCGTCACCTTGCCGCTGATGGTGTACAGCCCGTCGGCGGGCGCCTTGTATGTCACGCCCACGCCGGCGGCATTGGTCTTCTCGGTGTACGGATGGGCGATGATCTGCTTGGCCTTGGTGTCGCCCCAGACGCCTTCAAAGCGGCCATCCCAGTCGCTGTGATAGATCCAGCCTTCGGTGGCGTCTTTGTTGGGCAGGTAGGCCCCGATGGGTCCGCGGACTTTACCCTGGTGGCCTCTGCGGGCCTTGGGGTCGCGAATCCCGTTGGCGCGTTGGTCGGCGCTGAGGTTCGCCGTCGCCAGATCCAGGCGGCGGTACTCCTTGGCCTGGACCAATTCAAACCAGAAGCCCCAAGTGTCGTCAATGGAGTTGCCCTTGCCGTCGGGGCCGTCGCCTTTGACATCCCGCACGGCCTCGACCGTAAGCTCGGCCGCCGGGGCCGCCGAGATGGCCAGAAACGCCCACACCATCACCACCGCACACCCGATCATCACTGTTCGCATTAGTCTCTCCTTCGTGTTTATCGCGGCATCTGCCGCAGTACGTGTAACCCTTGGCTGGCGGCGATGGGTGCAGACTTATTATAGACAGCCCAGGCGACGCTGTCGCCACCGTCTGACCAAGGCGCCGACGACCACCAGAGCCACCGTTGGCAAGTAAAGATACAACGCCTCGCTCACCAGCACGGCCTTGCCCCAGTCTGTCATTTTCCCGCCGTCAAAGAACTCGCGCAGGCCGCCTGGGGCAATGACAATCGGTTGCCAACTCATCCAATATCGGGTGGAGTCTAACGGACTCAGCAGCGCGACCCCGTGCCCCGCCGGGCCGCCGTACCCGTGCGTCATCGTATCCAGCACGCCGTGCGAGCAGGCCAGAAACGCGAACAGGCCCCAGATGGCCCACCATCTGCCCCGCCGTGGCGAAAGTCCGCGAAAGCCGATCGGCATCATCGTCGTCGCCAGCACCAACGCAAAGAAGATGGAGTGGAAGAAGCCACGGTGCCCGAAGAAACTCTCGTATGGAATCTTCCAGGCCACCCCGATCACATCCAGATCCGCCAGCCCCGCACAGATGATTGCCCCGGCGAGCACCTGCTTCGATCTGAAGCCGAACAGCCCCTGCGCGACACCCAGACCCACCAGGCTATGTCCAATGAGCGACGGCACGGCCGCCAGTATACCTGGCGTGGCTCTTGCATTTCCAGGTTCAGTGGAGTATTCCATGCACGTCAGCGCACGCCCGTGTATTAACCAAGGATGCCAACATGGAACCGAAGGGAATCGAGCGCCTCACCGTCCGCATCTTCCGCGACAGCAAATCGGCCAGCAAGGCCGTCGCCGCACGCATCGCCCGCGTCATCGGCGAGAAGAACGCCCGCGGGCAGAGCACGGTGCTGGGCCTGGCCACCGGACACACGCCCGTCAACGTCTATCGCGAACTGATCCGCCTGCACAAGGAGGAGGGCCTGGACTTCTCGCGCGTCGTCACGTTCAACCTCGACGAGTACTGGCCCATCCCGCATAGCGCCCTCCAGAGCTACCACCGCTGGATGCACGAAAACCTGCTCGACCACGTCAACATCAAGTCCGAAAACATCCACATCCCCTCGGGCGAAGTGGCCGAGGACAAGCTCGACGAGTTCTGCCGCCAGTACGAACAGGCCATCGCCGACGCCGGCGGGATCGACTTCCAGGTCCTGGGCATCGGGCGCAGCGGCCACATCGGCTTCAACGAGCCCGGCAGCCACCGCGACAGCCGCACGCGCCGCATCCACCTCGACGCCATCACCCGCAAAGACGCCGCCGGCGACTTCTTCGGCGAAGAGCACGTCCCCGAGTTCGCCATCACCATGGGAGTGGGCTCGATCCTCGAAGCCCGCGAGATCGCCATGCTGGCCTTCGGCGAGCACAAGGCCCCAATGATCCGCCGCGCCGTCGAAGAGGAAGTCTCCATCGACGTGGCCGCCAGCTTCCTGCAGGACCATCCCTCGTCGGTCGTCTACATCGACCAGGCGGCGGCCGCCGAGCTGACGCGCGTCGCCAGCCCGTGGAAGCTGGGACACTGCCAGTGGGACGCCCAACTCACGCACCGCGCGGTGGTCTGGCTGGCGACCAAGCTGGACAAGCCGATCCTGCGCCTGGTGGAAGAGGACTACGCCGAGAACGGCCTGGCCGAGCTCGTCCGCAGCGGCGGCGGCGCGTACAAGATCAACCTTGAGGTTTTCCGCCACCTGATGGCCACGATCACCGGCTGGCCCGGCGGCAAGAACCGCAAGCGCCGCGTGCTGATCCTGAGCCCACACCCCGACGACGACGTGATCTCGATGGGCGGCACGATGGCCCGCTTCGTCGAGCAGGGCCACGAGGTGCATACCGCGTACATGGTCAGCGGGTTCCTCAGCGTGTTCGACCACGACGTGGCCCGCTACGCCGAGTTCGTGCGCGGCTTCAACAAGATCTTCGGCCTCACGCCCGAGCAGACGTCCGTTATCGAGGAGCACATCGAGCAGTTCCTGCTTCGCAAGAAGCCCGGGCAGGTCGACAGCCCCGAGATCCAGCAGATCAAGGGACTCATCCGCCAAGGCGAGGCCATCGACGCCGCACGATTCTGCGGCCTGGCCGACCGCAACATCCACTTCCTGAACATGCCCTTCTACAACACCGGCCGCGTGCAGAAACTCGAGGTCTCGCCCGAGGACATCGCCGCCGTGCAGGATATCATCGAGAAGGTTCGCCCCGACATGGTCTTCGCGGCCGGCGACTTGTCCGACCCGCACGGGACGCACCGCCTGTGCCTGGACGCGGCAATGGAGGCCCTGGGCCGCTACAAAGCCGCCGGCAAGGGCGACCCGGAAATCTGGCTCTATCGCGGGGCCTGGCAGGAGTGGGCCATCGACCAGATCGACATGGCCGTGCCGCTCTCGCCCGACGAGCTGCGCCACAAACGCTTCACGATCTTCCGCCACCAGAGCCAGAAAGACCGCGCCATGTTCCCGGGCCCCTACGACAGCCGCGAGTTCTGGCAGAGGGCCGAAGACCGCAATATGTCCACCGCCAAAACCTACGACGCCCTGGGCCTGCCCGAATACCACGCGATAGAAGCCTTCGCCCGCCACCCCGCGCGGCAGCCTGCGCAGCGGTGCGTGGAAGAGTAACCGCTGCGGCCGCCAGGGCTATTCGACACAGAGGCGCTCTTTCGCCTAAAGGGCGAATATTCGTCAGCCCAGGGCACAGCGCAGCGCCGCCCTGGGTAGCATGGTGCCCATATGTTCTGAGCCCTGAAGGGGCGAAACATCATCGTGTGGCGCCCTTTCATGGCTCGCGACGGGGGGACCTCAACCCTAGACCTGGCCCTGGGGCCCTAATCGCCCGAGAAGGCAGAATCAGATTGCCTATCAGTGTCATTCAGACCGATAATCACGCCATCGACTTCTGGTTCAATGTCGAGTCCCTGCCGGTCTGAGGATGATTTCGGCGTAGAGGAGCAACGCGATGTCCATTTCCGTCACGGGTCCAGTCGGGCAGGCCATCGATCGGGCCCGACTCATGACGTTTCAGCCGTTCGATATCTCCCGTTGGTTCGCGCTGGGCTTTGTCGCCTGGCTGTCAGCCCTGGGAGAAGGCGGCGTCAACTTCAACTTCTCCAACCCCGGCGACCGGGGTGGCGGTGGAGGCGGGACAGCATTTGACGATGTCGGCAACTGGATCTCGGCCAACCTGACATTGGTCATCGTACTGGCCGCGGTTGCAGTGGTCTTGATTCTGGCAATCGGCCTGGCGATTTCCTGGCTCAAGAGCCGGGCGACGTTCATGTTCATCGACAACATCGCCTGCAACCACAACCCGACACAGATCGCCCGGCCATGGCGGGCATTCCGCGCCCAGGGCAACAGCCTGTTCCTCTTCTGGCTGTGCCTGGGACTCATCGCAACGGCGGCCGTGCTGGTCATCACCGCGCTCTGCTTTTTGATCTCTCTCCCGGACATCCACCGGCGCGAATTCGGGGGCTCGGCCATCGTCGCGATCCTCGTCGGCTTCGTGCTTCTCCTGTCTGTCTTTTTCATCGTCGCGGTGATCTCGGCCTGCACGAGCAACTTCGTTGTCCCTCTGATGTACCTGCGTCGCTCGAGCACTTTGGCGGCGTGGCGGGAGTTCCGCCTCACGTTGCTCCCGGGCAACGCCGGGGCGATCGTGCTCTTCTTCCTAATGAAGATCGCCTTGGCGATAGCGGTCGGGATCATCTCGGTGCTGGCCGGATGCTTCACCTGTTGCCTGGGCTTTCTGCCATACCTGAGCGCCGTCCTGACGCTGCCACTGCACATCTTCCTGCGGGCCTATTCCCTCTATTTCGTTCAACAATTCGGCCCCGGCTACAACATCGTGAGCGAGCCCCTCACGGCGGGCTTTTCCGTGATCTCCCCCTCGCCCCCTGGCCAGCCGCCCGCGCCCCCGACCCTGCCGCCGCCATCGAAGTAGGACGTCTTGGGATAAAGAGGTACCAAGACAGACAGGAACCTCGCGCGAAAAAGCTCCGCCGCTAACGCGCGGCGCTTTGGCGTCCTTTTTTTCTAGTACGCCTTTGCTACTCTCGTTTCTCTCTGCCTCTCTGTGGTAGTCCGCGCTGCCGTTCTTCGAACTTCGATCTTCGATCTTCGAACTATTCCTGCTATCATCGCCCTCGTGACGCAAGCGGACAGCAACTTTGACACCCCGGCCATGCGGCAGTACAGGGTCTTCAAGGACCAGTACCCCGAGTACATCCTGATGTTCCGCATGGGCGACTTCTATGAGATGTTCCATGAAGACGCCAAGATTGCCTCGCGGGAGTTGGGGCTGGCGCTGACCAGTCGCAGCAAAGGCGCCTCGGCCGTGCCGCTGGCGGGGATTCCTTACCACGCGCTCGATAGCTACCTCGCGCGGCTGGTGAAGGCGGGGCATCGCGTCGCCATCTGCGAGCAGGTTGAGGATCCCAAGGAAGCCGTCGGCGTGGTGAAGCGCGACGTCACGCGGCTGATCACGCCCGGGACGCTGACCGACGAGACGCTGCTGGACCGCAATGAGGGGAATTATCTCGCCGCTATCTTTGCGCCGGGTGGCGCCACAGGCGAAGGCGGCGACGGCGAAAAGAAAGACGCCAAGCCGCAGGCGGGACTGGCCTGGGTCGAGCTTTCCAGCGGGGCGTTCTGGACCATGCTCGTGCCTTGCGAGCACTTGCTGGATGAACTGGTCCGCATCGCACCGGCCGAGGTGCTGATCGCCGAAGGTTCAGCGCATGACGAGCAGTCGTATCGCGCGTCGATCCGCCAGTGTACAAACGCCGCCGTTACGTCGCGCGGTGCCTGGGCGTTCGACATGCACACCGCCATGCAGCAGCTTCGGGAACATTTTCACGTACACACGCTCGAGGGCTTCGGCTTCGACGCTTACGAGCCTTCGCTGTCGGCCGCCGGGGCATTGATCGAGTACCTGCGGGAGACGCAGAAGACGGCCTTGGCGCACATCGCGCAGCTTCGGAAGTTCCAGCGCACCAGCCACATGGCCATCGACGGCAACACGCTGCGCTGCCTGGAGGTTCACCGCACGCTGCGCAGCAATCAGCGTGCGGGCAGCCTGCTGGCGTGCATCGACCAGACGTGCACGGGCATGGGCGCTCGGCTGCTGGAGCGCTGGGTGACCTTTCCGCTGACCAACTACAGCCAGATCGTCGCACGCCAGGACGCCATCGAAGAACTCGCCGAAGATCCGCGCCGCCTGCACGCCCTGCGCGAGCTGCTCAAGAGCGCCTCGCAGATCGACCGGATCGCGGCCAACATCGCCCTGGCGCGCGTGCGCCCGCGCGAGGTCGTGGCCCTGGGTCAGACGCTGACGATGCTGCCCAAACTGGCGGCCATGCTCGAAGGCATCGCCAGCGAGCTGGTCACCGAGCTGGCCCCGCACCTGACGGGGCTGGATGCTCCAGCCCAGCTCATCGCCGGGGCGATCGATCCCGACTGCCCAAACATCTTGCGCGAGGGCGGCGTGATCGCGGCAGGGTACGACCTCGAGCTCGACCGCCTGCGGTCCATCGGCCACGACGGCCAGCGGTGGCTGGCCGAGTACCAGGCGGCCGAGGCCCAGCGCATCGGCGTGCCCAACCTCAAGGTCGGCTTCAACCGCGTCTTCGGGTTCTACATCGAGCTTTCGCACCTGACGGCCGACAAGGCCCCGCCGGACTACATCCGCAAGCAGACGCTCAAGAACGCCGAGCGATACGTCACCGGGCCGCTCAAGCAGTACGAAAGCGAAGTGCTTACGGCCGAGGAGCGGGCCCGCGCGCTCGAGGCGGACATCTTCGAGAAGCTCCGCCTGGCGCTGGCGACGCATCTGGCTGCATTCCAGGCGGCGGCCGAGGCGCTGGCGACACTGGACGTGCTGGGCTCGCTGGCGCAGCTCGCGCGGCATCGGGGATACAAGCGACCGAAAATCACGCAGGACAACGTCCTGCGGATCATCGGCGGGCGCCACCCGGTGCTGGCCGAGCAGCTCCGCGAGCAGTTCGTGCCTAACGACGTCGTCATGGACGCCAAGGACAACCGCCTGCTGATCATCACCGGCCCGAACATGGCCGGCAAAAGCACGTACATCCGCCAGGTAGCGCTGCTGGTGCTGCTGGCGCAGACGGGCAGCTTCATCCCGGCCGACGAGGCGATGATCGGCCTGGCCGACCGCATCTTCACCCGCGTTGGGGCGGCCGATGAGCTGACGCGCGGGCTGAGCACCTTCATGCTCGAGATGGTCGAAACGGCCAACATCCTCAACAACGCCACCAGCCGCTCGCTGGTGATTCTGGACGAAGTCGGCCGCGGAACCAGCACGTACGACGGGCTGGCGCTGGCGTGGGCGATCAGCGAGCACCTGGCGCTGCGCGTGAAGTGCCGCGCGCTGTTCGCCACGCACTACCATGAATTGACGGAGCTCGAGAGCCTCCTCGACGGCACGAAGAACCTCAATGTGGCCGTGCGCGAGTGGGCGGACGAAGTGATCTTCCTGCACAAGATCACCACCGGCGGAACTGACCGCAGCTACGGCGTGCACGTGGCGCGGCTGGCCGGCGTGCCGCGCGAGGTCATCGAGCGGGCGCGGGAAATCCTGCCCCAGCTCCAGGCACACCTGGCCGAAGGCCTCGACATGCCCGAGTTGGCCGAGCGCGCCCGCCAGGCCGCGGCGCAGCTCAACCTCTTCGCCGACGCCCCCGCGCGGATCGCCCGCGAACTCAAGGGCCTGGACCTGAACAACCTGACGCCGCTGGAGGCGATGAACACGCTCAAGAGGCTTAAGAGTGAACTGTGAGTTGGTTGACTGGGTTAACTGGTTGACTGGTTAATGGTAAATTGGGCATCTCCAGTTAACGAGTTAACCGGTCAACGAGTCAACCAGCTAACGGAGTGCATGCATGCAGAACTACACGCTAGGTATCATCGGCGGGGGCAACATGGCCGAGGCCCTGGTCCGGGGCATCGTCAACAACAGCCCGCGCGTGCAGGCGTCCAATGTCGTGGTGTCCGATCCGGTATCGGACCGCCGCGAATTGATGACGGCCATCGGCGCCGAGGCCGTGACAGATAATCTCATTCCCGCCGCGTGTCCCTGCGTCGTGCTGGCGGTCAAACCCCAGACGATGACGGACGTGCTGACGGGCATCAACGCCGCCGTCACCGACGGCACGCTCGTCATCTCCATCGCCGCGGGAATCACCACGGCCGCCATCGACCGCGGGCTGGGCGGCAAGGGACGCATCATCCGCGTGATGCCCAACACGCCGCTGCTGGTGGGCGAGGGCATGAGCGCCCTGTGCGCCGGCCCGCGCGCCAGCGAAGGCGACATGCGCCAGGCGGAGGAGTTCTTCGCCTTCCGGGGCAAGACTGTCCGCGTGGAAGAAGACATGATGGACGCCGTGACAGCCGTCTCGGGCTCGGGTCCGGCATACTTCTTCTACCTCATAGAGGCGATGATCGAGGCCGGCGTGGCCGAAGGCCTGCCCGAAAGCACCGCCCTGCTCCTGGCCACGCAGACCTGCGCCGGGGCCGCCAAGCTCCTGGCCGCCGGCACCCAATCTCCCCAAGCCCTGCGCGCCAAAGTCACCAGTCCCCACGGCACGACCGAAGCGGCTATCAAAGTCCTCGACGGCGCGAAGGTCAAAGAGAAGTTGGTCAAAGCTATCGCCGCCGCCGCCGATCGCAGCCGCGAGCTGGGCAAAAAGAAATAACCGCGAGAATCCTGCGTCGCCCAAAGAGAACACGAATGTCACGAATGGGGCGAATAGAAGAAACAACAAAACTGATGTGCGCGCTTCTATGCCGTTCCTTATTTCTGCATTAGCTTCATTCGTGACATTCGTGCTCTCTTCCAGAACGCGGAAGATCACTTCGCCAGGAACGCCTTAAATGCACCGCCGAAGAGGTTGCGAATGTCGCGGGCGATCTCGGGCTCGGTCGGCCGCCAGCCGTCGTTGAAGAGTTTCGTGTAGCGCTCGACGAGCACTTTCTCAGCGATGCGCTTGGCGTGGGCCCATTTGTAGATCACCTGGTCGACCACGCGCGCGTCGCTGTGCTGGAGCGTGAAGGCCGTCCCCAGCAGCTCCAGGCGCATGCGGGTCATCTCTTCGATGATGCTGGCGTTGTTGCAGAACCACCAGCAGCCCTCGATGTGCAGATTGCGGAACTTGCGGCCGAGCACCGTCAACTCGTGCTGGTTCGCCCGGGCGAGCATCGTCACGATGAACTTGGCGGAGGGGAACTCGCGGCAGAGATTTTCCACCGCCCGCACGTCGGCCACGCCCAGGCCGTCGCCGCCGTCGCGCAGCGGCGGGTTCACGCCGCGGCGCACGCCGATCATCATCGCCAGCGGCACGCCCAACTCCATCGCCACCGGCACGACGACATTCTGCACCACCTGCGGTGCGGTCGTGCCTTCGGGATACACGAACGTCGGCGGCAGCGAGGCCGCCAGGTACGTCGGCTTGAGAATCTTCGCCCAATCGAGAAGGAACCTGCGGGCCTCTGCGAAGCTGACGCTGCCGCCGGCGGGCTGGGCGTCGTAGCCCTGGGTCTGCAACAGCCGGCAGGCTCCGGGCCAATCCACAATCAGAGTGTCGATGCGCAGGGCGGTCTTGAGGAACGCCGGCACCGGCCGTACGGGCTTGGCCTTCCAGCACTTGACCTCTTCGGCCTTGAACGGGTCGTTGGTCATCACGGCGTAGTCGATGTGCGTCTGCTCGAAGACGCGGGCGAGATAATCCTCGGCCGTTTGCGCCGCGTACCACTTGCGGATGCTGCTCAGGTCGCGTGGGCCGGCGTCGATGCCCAGCAGGTTGAGGGTGGTCACCACGCCGCCGGCCACTTCGCTCATTGCCCCGCCCTCGATGAACACGTGCTTCCAGACCAGGTCGGCCTGGGCGGCCTTGGGCATGGCCCAGAACTTTTCCGGAGTCAGCGACCGCGGGGCTACCATGAACAGTTCCGCAACCAGGTAGTGGTACGTCAGCAGGTCGTCGATACCCCATAGCATCAGTCCCCCGTGCGAGGGCGGGAAGAGGTGCGTATGGATGTCGGTGATGGGGGTCGACGCGATACAGCGGCGGACGGCCTGCTGCAGCGAAGCGGTATCAATCAGCGCGGCCATTGTCATTACTCCTCGCCGGTCATGACGCGGCGGCGCAGCGGGCACAGGCCGCGATTGTGGGGCTTGCGCGCCTCGCGCACGTTGCGGATGAACTGGCGGAACTCCGATGCCGCCCACCCCCACTCGGTATGGGCGTCCATCGCGGCGAGTGACTCCTTGGCCGACAGGTGCCGGCGATAGACCAGCTTGAAGGCTTCCTTCACCTCGGCGCGATCTTTCTCGGTGACCTTGGGGTTTCGCCGCAGGCCGATGGCGTTGAGACCGACGCAGCAGTTGATGTTTGCGCAGAGCGTGAAGGGCGCCACATGCGTGCTGAAGCCGCTCTGCCCCTGCGTCATGACGTTGCGACCGATCCAGCAGAACTGGTGCACCAGGGCGTGGGCTGACAGGATCGCGCCGGTGCCGACGGTGGCGTGGCCGCCGACAGCCGAGCCGTTGACGAGGATGACGTTGTCTTCGATGACGGCGTTGTGCCCGGCATGGGCACTGGCCATCCACATCGTGTTGTTGCCGACGACCGTCGTGTTGCCCTCGCCGGTGGCGCGAGAGATGGTGACGTACTCGCGGATGATGTTATGGTCGCCGATGCGAACGTAGCTGACCTGCTTGGGGTCGAACTTGAAGTCCTGCGGGTCGCCGCCGATGACGGTGTGGCTGTCGACGAAGTTGCCTTGGCCCATCGTGGTGTAGCGACGGATCACCACGCCCGAGCGCAGGACCGTGCCGGCCCCGAGGGTGACACCGTCTTCGACGATGCAGTAGGGACCGATTTCCACGTCATCGCCCAGTTGGGCCCCGGCGTCCACGATGGCGGTGGGATGTATTTTCGACATTGCCAAAACTCCTGCGGGCCTGGCCCGCGCAACAAGGCCGCACATTATCACAGATTGCGGCGGAAAAGCTAGTAGCCGGTATGGTAGCCAGTAGCCAGTAGCCCGTAGCCAGTCAGATTCGCATTAATCCCCGTTACTGGCTACCGGCTACCGGCTACTGGTTTTTCTGGGTATAATCTCCAGTTGCATTCCATGACTCAGGAAAGAACAACACGCACGCTCCATGATCTGCTGGGCCCGTGCGGGCGGCGATTTGAGGGTGACCTGGCGAAGTGGCTGGTCGAGCCGGGCACGCCCGAGTCGCTGGCGGCGGCGATGCGATACTGCACCGAAGGCGGTAAGCGATTGCGCCCGTCGCTGGTGTACCTTTCAGCCACGGCCGTCGGCGGCGACACTGCGCCGCAGGCGGAACTCGTCGGGCGCTGCGCCGCAGCGGTGGAGTTGATCCACTGCTACAGCCTCGTGCATGACGATCTGCCGGCGATGGACGACGACGCGCTGCGGCGGGGGCGCCCCACCGCTCACGTCAAGTTCGGCGAGGCGATGGCGATTCTCGTCGGCGACGCGCTGCTGACGCGGGCGTTTGGCCTGCTCGGCGGCGGGCCCCGCGCGGGGCAACTGGTGAGCGAACTGGCCGGCGCGGCCGGCGGGGCGGCGCTCATCGCCGGGCAAGTGGCCGACATGAATCTCTGCGCCGTAGAAAAGGGAATCGAGGGCCTGCAGCGCATTCACCAGCGCAAGACCGCCGCCCTGATAGCGGCCGCCACAGTTCTGGGGGGTATCTGCGGCGGTGCAGCCGATACAATAGTGGAATCCCTGCGGGCCTACGGGCAGATGCTGGGCCTGGCGTTTCAGGTCGTCGACGACATCCTGGATGTCACTGGCAGCGCCGGCGAGCTGGGCAAGACGCCCGGCAAGGACAGCCGCCAGGCCAAGCGGACCGCCGTGACAGAACTGGGCATGCAGGGCGCGGCCGAACTGGCGGATGCACTTGCCGCAAAGGCGGTCGCAGCCTTGGCCCCGCTGGGGCCGCGCGGCGCAGACCTGGCGGACTTGGCGGACCTGCTGACGCGGCGGACAAACTAAAGTAGCATGGGCATCTTGCCCATGAGTCACACGGGCGTCTCGCCCGTGCAGGCTTGAGGAAGAATTGATGCCACAGCAACGGTTGCTCGACAGGATCGTCACGCCGCACCAGTTGCGCCGCCTCAGCGAGGAGCAGCTCGTGCAGGTCGCCGACGAGTTGCGGCAGCGGATCATCGAGGTCGTCTCGAGCAACGGCGGGCACCTGGCCAGCAACCTGGGCATCGCGGAGTTGACCGTCGCGCTGCACAACGTCTTCGATTTCTCGCACGACCGGCTGCTCTGGGACGTCGGCCACCAGTGCTACGCCCACAAGCTGCTGACGGGGCGCGGCGAACGGTTCTCCACGCTGCGCCAGGCCGGGGGCATCAGCGGCTTTCCCGCCCCGTCCGAGAGCCTGTACGACCTGTTCGCCACCGGCCACGCCGGCACGGCGATATCGACGGCGGCGGGGATGGCCTGGGCCGACCAGATCGCCGGGCGCGACACGCGCGTGGTGGCGGTGGTGGGCGATGGGAGCATCGTCAACGGCCTGTCGCTGGAGGGGCTCAACAACGCGGCGCTGCTCAAACGGCAGTTCCTGATCGTGCTCAATGATAACTCGATGTCGATCGACCCCTCGCAGGGCGCCCTGGCGGGCATGTTGGACCGCGTCCGCACCTCGCACACGTACAGCGACATCAAGCAGTCGACCGAGACCATGCTCCAGCGCCTGCCGCTGGGCGAGGAAATTTCTGAAGCCCTCCGCCAGATCAAGGCCGGCCTGCGGACCACGCTGCACGGGGGCAGCTTCTTCGAGTCGCTGGGCATCGCGTATTTCGGCCCCGTCGACGGGCACAACATCCACGCCCTGGTGCACATCCTGGGCCGCCTGGCGGCCGTCAACCAGCCCGTCGTCCTGCACGTTCACACGCAAAAGGGCCGCGGCTGCCAATACGCCGTCGAAGACCCCTGCCGGTTCCACAGCCCGCCGGCGTACGTCATCGAGGAAGGCAAGGCCGTCTTCGCCAAGACCGAGAACCCCTCCTGGACGGCGGCGTTCTCGGAGATCCTGGTGGACCTGGCCGCGGCGGATGAACGCATCATGGCCATCACGGCTGCCATGCCCGACGGGACGGGACTGTCGGAGTTCCGCGCGGCATATCCGGGCCGATTCGTCGACGTGGGCATCAGCGAGTCGCACGCGGTGGCGATGGCGGCCGGGCTGTCGCGCGCGGGGCTGCGGCCGGTCGTGGCGATCTATTCGACCTTCATGCAGCGCGCGGTGGACCAGGTCTTCCAGGAACTGGCGCTGCAAAAGCTGCCGGCGCTGCTGTGCATGGACCGCGCGGGCCTGGTCGGCTCGGACGGTGCCGTGCACCAGGGCTTCATGGACATCGCGATGTTCCGCGCCGTGCCGGGCATGGTGCTGATGGCCCCCGGCGACGCCGAAGAACTGCGGGCCGCGATGACCTTTGCGCTGTCGCTGGAGGGTCCTGTGGCCATCCGCTACCCGCGCGACGAGATTCCCCCGCCGCTGCAAGGCCCATGCCCGCCGTTCGAGCTGGGCAAGAGCCGCTGCGTGCGCGAAGGCGCCGACGCGGCCATCTTCGCCTACGGCGCGATGGTCGAGCAGGCCCTCGACGCCGCGGGGGAATTGGCCGGCAACGGCATCGAGACGGCTGTCTACAGCGCCCGATTCGCCAAGCCGCTCGACGCGGCGACCCTCGCAACCCTGATCGCCAGCCGCCGCCCGCTGCTGGTGGTGGAAGACCACGCCGTCGTCGGCGGGCTGGGCTCAGCCGTGCTGGAACTGGCCGCACAAAAAGGGCTCGACGCCTCCAACGTCCGCCTGGCGGGCCTGCCCGATAAGTTCATCTCGCACGCCTCGCGCAGCGAGCAGCTAGGGCGAGTCGGCCTCGACGGCACGCACCTGGCCGCGACCATGCGCGAAATGCTCAGGAAGAATGCAACCAACAGAAGTTAGCGGTCGAGCCCCCAGGGGATCTGCGACTTGCTCGACGCGGTTTCTCCTGCTCGACCGCCGCGTGGGGCAAGCCCCGCCGCCAACTTTCGCTGCTGGCATCTTTCTATAGAATCAGCATGGCGTCGCCGTAGGAGAAGAAGCGGTATTTCTCGGCTACGGCTTGGGCGTAGGCGTCCAGGATCGTCTTGACGCCTTTGGTCGAACCGGGGCTGGCGAAGGCGGCTACCAGCATCAGCAGCGTGCTCCTGGGCAGGTGAAAGTTCGTAATCAGCGCATCGACGCAGCGGAAGTGCGCGGGGGGATAGATGAAGATATCGGTCCAGCCGCTATCCGCAGCGAGCGTTGAACCTTGTCTGGCGGCGAGCGTCTCCAGAACGCGCACCGACGTGGTGCCGACGGCCACGATGCGCCTGCCGGCAGCGCGGGCGGCGTTTAGTCTGGCGGCCGCGGGGACTGAGAGCTCGTACCATTCGCTGTGCATCAGGTGGTCCGCCAGGCGCTCGGCCTTGACCGGTGCGAACGTGCCGACTCCCACGTGCAGCGTTACGCTGACCTGCTCGACGCCCATGTCGGCCAGTTGCGCCAGCAGTTCCTGTGTGAAGTGCAGCCCGGCCGTCGGGGCGGCCACGGCGCCGTCGCAGGCAGCGTAGACGGTCTGGTATCGCCGGCGGTCCTGTTCGTCGCCGGCCTGGGGATCGCGGCGGATGTACGGTGGCAGGGGAATCGTGCCGGCGCGGGCAAGGATGGCGGCAGCCGGTTCCAGCGCCGAACCGTTCACGAGCCAGCAGCCTTGTCCGAGATTTCGCTCCAGGATCAGCGAGACGTCCTGGGCTCGCTCCATGACGAGCGTTTCGCCGGCTTTGCACCGCCCGGCGCCTTTGAGGAGGACTTGCCACTGGCGCGGCGGGGCCTGGTGAAGGAAGAGGCCTTCGATGCGTCCGCCCGAGGCGCGACGGCAGACGAAGCGGGCTGGCAGGACTCGCGTGTCGTTGACCACCAGCACGTCGCCGCGGCGCAGGAACTGTGGCAGATCGGCAAAGGTGCGGTGGCTGACGACACCGCCAGGGCGATCGAGAACCATCAGCCGCGACTGCCCCCTCTGCGGCGAGGGGAACTGCGCGATCAACCCGGCAGGCAGAGCGTAGTCAAAATCACTTGTGCAAGGCGTGTCCACAGGGAAGTTACCTACGATCTCCTAGGTGCTTTCTCCTATCATTTTCCGATTTTCCTAACAGTTCACGCAAAGGTCAATCTTAAAGCAACTTGTTCTTCTGTAGTAAGTTACCGCCTTAGTACAAGGGTTATGCACAAATTGTTCACAGCCATTGCCCCGGCCTTCCGATAAAGAGTAAGTGCCTTTTGGCGAGGAACCCGATGCCCCCGAAGCATGCAATAAAGTTTGTCGCTGCCCTGCAGACGCTGGACCGCCCGGAGCTCGTCCGCCTGCTGCGGGCCATCCGATGCGATTTTGAGATGGATTTCACCGACGACTTCCTGGCCGATATCAGCATTGAGAGGCTTCGACACATTCTCACCGCCGCCAGCCTTCACGCCACCAATCTGGGGCGCCTCAGTCAGGCCGGCACGTCGTAGTCTTTTGCGACGTCGGGGCAACGCCCTTGCCGACCACGGCGATTCCCAGCTTGTCCGCCAGCGCCAGCGTTGCGGGCTTGTCGACGATCAGCGTCTTGCCGGCCTCGACGACCAGGCAGGCGCACTTGGCGTCTTTGAGATTTCGGATGGTGCTGGGCCCGACGGTGGGCACGTCGAAGCGCATGTCCTGCTTGGGGCGGGCAACCTTGACCATGATCCACTTGCCCTTGCGGCAGACGCGCCCCGCGCGGCGGATCATCGCGTCGGTGCCCTCCATCGCCTCGACGGCGATGATGTCGCGCTCCTTGACGGCGATGCTCTGGCCGATGTCCAGGTCCGCGCTGGCGCGGGCGATGTACCAGCCGAAATCCACGTCGGCCGCCACGCCGCCGGGCAGCGGCTTGTGCGTCATCAGCCCTTCGTCGGCCAGATGCTCCTGACAGTATTTCACGCTCGACACCAGTTCGATCCCTTCGCTTCGCAGCTCGTCGGCCACTGAAAGCAGGACGGCGTTGTCGCGCTTGTCTTTCCGCAGCCGCAGATACCATATCTTAGCGGAGCGGATATCGGGAACATATCGTAAAAGCCTCAGCGGGGTGTAGATGGCCTGCTTCTTGACGCCGCCGACCATGACGGCCTCGTGCACGCCATGCTTCTTGAAGAAGCGGATCCACTGGCCGGCCCGCACGATGCCCACCCACTTGAAATCATCCGACAGCCCCTTGAGGCGAACCGAAGCGAGGCTGGAAAAGCCGATCGTGATCAGCGGGCGTCCGGTGGCGATGATCCCATTGGCCACCAGGAACGGCAGGCGTCCGCTGCCGGCGATCAGCCCCACGGGCTCGCGTTTGAGGTCGATATCCATCGCCGCCCTCAACCGCCCAGCCGTCCGTCAGCGAGGCGAAAGACGGTATCGGCCTGCTGGGCGAGGTTGTTGTCGTGCGTGACCATGAGGATCGTCTGGCCGCGCTGCTGGTTGAAGCTTCGCAGCACCGAGATGATCTGCTTGCCGGTGACGCTGTCGAGGTTTCCGGTGGGTTCGTCGGCCAGCAGCACCTTGGGATTGTTGATCAGCGCCCGGGCGATAGCGACGCGCTGTCGCTCGCCACCTGAGAGCTCGCGCGGGCGGTGGCCCAGGCGGTGCGAGAGATTCAGCGACTCGAGGATTTCGACCGCCTGTTTGCGGGCGGGCCCGCGGCGGCGCGACCAGGCGAGGACCGAGCTGTCCACCTTCACCGGCAGCAGCACGTTTTCGATAATGTCCAGCTCCGGCACGAGGTGGTAGAACTGGAAGACGAAGCCCACGTCGCGGCATCGCACCCGATTGCGCTTAGCGGCGGGCAGCTTCGACGCGTCGATGCCGTCGAGCCAGACCGATCCGGCGTCGGGCTTGTCGAGCAGGCCCACCAGGTGCAGCAGGGTGCTCTTGCCGCTGCCCGAGGCCCCGACCACCACGGCGAACTCGCCCTTGCGCACCTGCACGTCCACCCCGCGCAGCACCCGCAGCGTCGAGCTGCCCATGTGGTAGCTCTTGGTCAGCCCTTGGGCCTTGATCGCCAGGTCATTCATAGCGAAGGGCCTCCACCGGCTGCATGCGGGCCGCCCGGACCGCCGGAATCATCGCCCCGATCAGCCCCGCCACCAGGGCGCCGGCGATGATCCACACCGCCGCGGACCAGTCCACCTCGTTGGGGATCTTCTCGAACATGAACGTCTCGGGGTCCCAGACGCGGAAACCCACTGTCGCATCCGTGAAGTCCTGGATGGCATTGATATTCCTGACGAAGATCCATCCCAGCACCGATCCCAGCACCGACCCGATCAGCCCGATGATCGCCCCGTAGCCGAAGAAGATGCCCGCCACGCCCCAGGACGAACCGCCCACCGCCTTGACGATCCCGATGTCGGCGGTCTTCTGCACCACGATCACGTACAGGATCACCACGATCAGCAGCACCGACACGCCCCACATGATGCTGTTCATCACGATCGCCAGCGTTCGCTGCTGCTGGATGGGCCCGATCACGTGCCGCTGCAACTGCCGCCACGTCACGATCGAGACCTCGCCCGAGGCCCGGTGGCTGGGCTCGGCCGCGAAGGTCTTCCAGAGTTCCTGAATCTTGCCCGAGACATCCTGGAGAATCTCTTCTTCCGAATACCGGTGCGGGAGCCACTGCCCCTTGGCGCCTTCCAGGAGCCGCGCCGAGGGCACCCACTTGTCGATGTCCACCTTGAAATGGATCTGCGAGCAGCGGGCCGGCACGACCACCCGCTTGGAGTCGTCTGCGTCGTACTCGGCGGCCATGTTGTTCATGGCCTGCAGCGTCTCAAAGGGAATGTAGACGAACTTCGAGTCGATGCTGGAGACGTCGCTGTGATTGTCGTCGATGACGGTGAAGTCGGCCATCTGCACCTGCGGCATGGACGTGCCGGTCGCCTTGCCCAGCGGCAGCATCAGCAGCGAGATCTTGTTGCCGGGCACGACGTGGCGGATCGTCTCGCCTTTGGGCGAACGGAATGACAGCCCGCCGATGCCCAGGCCCAGAACGACGCGGTGCGCCGCATCGCCCATCAGGTACTCCTGCGTCAGGGCCAGGCAGCGGTCCAGGGCGTCGACGGTCTCGACGGTGGGCAGGTCCTGGCGAGCCCGCTTGAGCTCGTCTTTGAGACCGGGCAGCGCCGCCTCGACCGACTTGTTCGTGCGCAGAAAATCCTCGGCCGCCAGCGTCTCCAGCAGCACCAAGGCCTGACTCAGCGCGGCGGTGGTCGATGCGGATGGGCCTTTGTCCTGGGCCTGTGCCAGCACGTTGCGGAGGTCCGTCCACTGTTGGCGGTACTTCTGCGTGTTGAGGATGCATCGCTGAGCGCGGCGCCGGAAGACAAACGTCGTCTGGATCCGCTCGGCGATCGCCTGCGAGGCCAGGATGTCGCGCATCTGCGAGTCGGTCAGGTCGTCGGCCGTCTTCTGCGGCAGCGCGGCGAGCCAGGCCATATCGTCGTCGCCGACCGGCGGCGGCGAGTCCAGCAGCTTGTCCAGGCGCTGGCGCTGGATAGGCAGGAGCTTGTCCCGGTCGGTCTGCAGGGCGTAGACCTTGAGCGTCTCGCGCTGGCGGATCAAGAGCACCTGGTCATTGTCCTGCTTGATCCTTTCCAGCAGCAGCTTTGCCGGCGGATCGAACGTGGGTCGCGGCACGCCGGCCTCGAAGTAGAGCCCCTGCTCGAAGTCGGACACGTCCACGCGCTGGGGCAGGCGGATGCCGGCGATCTGGATCGTCTGGCGAAAATCGGTGCCCGGCACCGGCAGGATGCCATACGCGAGAATGAAGGGCGAGCCGGCCTTGACCTCGGGCACCTTCTTCGTCACCTCGGCGATGAACTCGTCGTAGTACGCCATGCCGGTGACGCCGCCGGACTCGACGACGACGTCGCCGAAAAGCCCCTTGGCCGCCCGCTCGATCTTCCACAGAAACCCGCTCATGACGCTGACGCTGACGAGCATCAAAAACACGCACGCCGACACGCCCAGCATCGCCAGGATCGCCAGGGCCTTGCTGCGCAGGTACGTCAGGAGTAGGTGGAGTTTGTACATTTCTTGAAAACAGTAATCAGTAATCAGTAATCAGTAATCGGTAAACCGTAATCGGTATCGGTAATCAGTCGCCTGTCTTCTGCTTCTGAAGGTAGGTGATATATCCGTTGAGGAGCTTCATCGTCTCAGCAGCAACCTTGCGGATCTCGTCCAAGCTTGGCTTATCCGCATAATTCCGATCTTCGCTGGTATTGAGATCATCCACTATTTCACACACAGAGCCTCGAGAAGTTCGGCAGAACTTCGTGTTGTCTTGCCAGCTGTACCGTCCATGACCTTCGGCAATATTGTTTGTCACAGAAACAGCAGCTCTTCGCAGTTGCTGTGCCAAGCCGTATTTCTCACAGTCAGGCAACCGTCCAGCCAACGCATAAGCTTTGCCCCGCAGTTCCCTCGCCTTCCTGTATACCGCCAAATCTTCAAACCCAAACGGGCTTCTCTCTTCCATATCCTCACCCCATAGAAGCGACTATCGATCATCGGTTACCGATCCGATTGCTGATTACGTTACTGATTACTGGTTACTGATTACCGATTACCGATTACTGATTACCGATTATTGCCTCAATAGCGGAAACAACACGACGTCCCTGATACTCTGCCGATTTGTCAGCAGCATCACCACGCGATCTATGCCGATGCCCAGTCCGCCTGCCGGGGGCATGCCGTGACGCAGGGCGGTTACGAAATCTTCGTCCATCTGCCGCATGGCCGCGCCGTCGCCTTCGCCCTTGACCTGCTGGAGGAAGTTGGCCTCCTGAATCGCCGGGTCATTGAGCTCGGTGTAGGCGTTGCCGATCTCCATGCCCGCGATGAACACCTCGAATCGCAGGGCGATGCCCGGGTCGTCCGGCTTGCGGCGCGTCAGCGGACAGATCTCGGCCGGGTAGTCCTTCACGAACAGCGGCGTGTTCATCTTGGCCATCGCCGGCTCGACGGTGGCCTCGAAGACCTCGTTGATCACCACCGCGTCGTCCTTGTTGGACTCCTGCAGTTGCAGCTCGCGAGCTTTGGCGCGCACGGCGGCCGCGTCACGCATCTTCACGCCGGCGTATTTTTCCAGCAGATCGCCGTAGGTCGCCCGAGGCCACGGGCGGGTCAGGTCCAGTTCCATCTCGCCGTAGGGGATCTTCAGCCCGCCGGCGACCTTCTCGGCCGCGGTGGAGATCAACTCTTCGGTAATCTCCATCATGACCTCGTAGTCGGCGTAGGCCTCGTAGAGTTCCATCATCGTGAACTCGGGATTGTGCCGCGTGTCGATGCCTTCGTTGCGGAAATTGCGGCCGATCTCGAAGACCCGCTGCATCCCGCCCACCAGCAGCCGCTTGAGGTATAGCTCCGGGCTGATGCGCAGGAACAGGTCTGCGTCGAGGGTATTGTGGTGCGTCGTAAACGGCCGCGCCGCCCCGCCGCCGTAGATCGGCTGCAGGATCGGCGTCTCGACCTCGGCGTATCCGCGGGCAGCCAGCTTGGCTCGGATGTGATTGATGATCGCCACGCGCTTCTGGAAGACGGCCATCGAGTCGGGGTTGGCCGCGAGGTCGAGGTACCGCTGGCGGTAGCGCGTCTCCGTGTCAGTAAGGCCGTGGAACTTCTCGGGCATCGGCTCGAGGCTCTTGCACAGCAGCGTCAGGCGCTTGGCCCAGACGGTGATCTCGCCGGTCTTGGTGCGCTGCAGCGGGCCCGCGGCCGCCACGATGTCACCCAGGTCCAGCAGCTTGGCCAGGGCCCAGGACTTCTCGTCCAGATCATTCTTGCGCAGGGCGATTTGCATCTGCCCGCTCTGGTCGCGCAGGTGGGCGAAGATCATCTTGCCCATGTCACGAAAGAGGATGACCCGCCCCGCCACGTCGGCGGCCTGGCCTTCCAGGGCGTGACCTTGGGCGTCTTCCTTGTAGCCTTCCAGCACGGTGCTGATGGGCGCAGCGGTATCATACCGCCAGCCGTAAGGGTCGATACCCAGCTCGCGCACCTTATCGAGGTTCGCTTGCCTGTCTGCCTGCACTTTTTCCAGCATGAATGGACTTTCCACAAGACCCGCGGATATCCGTCAACACGAATGATACATGATCCCCCATCGCCCGCGCGGCGTCAAGCGCCGGGGCGTATCTGGTGGATTGGTTAACTCGTTAACTGGTTGGCTGGTCGGCTGGTTGACCCATTAACCAATTAGCCAGTTAACCAATCAACCAACCAGCTCGAACATACACCCGTGCGGCAGGTGCGTGGCTTTGACGGGCAGGTGCTCATTGATCCACCGCGTCAGCGTGACCATGCCCGGCTCTTCGCTGGTGCCGTGGTTGACGCGGATGACCGGATGGCCGTCGTCGCGGGCCATCTGGATGCCCGACCAGTAGCACGAACCGTCGTCGCAAACGACCGAGCAGTCGCAACCCATCGAGCGATAGGTGTTGATGTCGCACCCGCAGCCGGTGCCCACGCCGATCTTGCTGACGGTCTGCTGCAGGTCGCCGGTGACCTGCACCCGGGGCTCGCCGATGGTCGCACAGCGCTTGGCCACGCGGGCGGCAAAGGCGCCCAGCGTCGTCGGGGTGATGTCGTGGCGATGCAGATATCCGTCGGCCCCGAAAGCCACGGGCTTGTCGCCCAGTTGCAGAAACTGCCCCCACGCCCACGGAATGCCCACCGCCGGCCAGCGGTCCCACGTGTCGTGCAGGCGCACGATATTGAGGCCGCTGTCTTTGATGAACGCCAGCTTCTCCTGGACGATCTTGTACTCGGGCGGATGAATCTCGGGACGGTCGTCGTGATGGCAGTAGAACGTCGGCTCGTGGGCGACCAGCAGCTTGACGCCCTGGCGCGCCGCCTCGCGCACGTGGACGAAGCTTGGCATCCACGTCACCAGGCAGCGGTCGGCGTCAGCCTCGCCGTCGCCGGCGATAATGCGGTCGACGGTATGCTCGCGATTGACCCAGTCGGCCTGGGCGAGGAAGTGCTCCAGGAAGTCTTTGATCTTCATGTTTCTATTCCTTCATTGTGAGCGCGCATGGTACAGCGTTTGGTAGCCAGTAGCCAGTAGCCAGTGAAAGCTGGTAGTCTTTCTTGTTGTTACTGGATACCGGCTACTGGCTACTTTCTCAGAGGTCCCGCATGAACGCACGTATTGAATTGCTGTCCAAGCAAACCCAGCACCGCATCAGCCCGTACATTGACGGGCAGTTCATCGAGCACCTGGGCGGCTGCATTTACGACGGCATCTGGGTCGGCGAGGGCTCGGATATCCCCAACGACGGCGGGATCCGGCTGGACACGCTTGAGGCCATGCGCAAGATCGCCCCGCCAGTTGTTCGCTGGCCGGGCGGGCAGTGGGCGGACAATTACCACTGGGCCGACGGCATCGGCCCGCGCGATCGGCGGCCGGTGCGGCAGAACCTGGGCTGGAACGCCCTGGAAAGCAACCACTTCGGCACGCACGAGTTCATGCGGTTCTGCGAACTGCTCGGGCCGGCGACGCAGAAGTACCTCTGCTGCAACCTGGGCACCGGCACGGTGGAAGAGGCCCGAAGCTGGGCTGAGTACTGCAACTGCGCCAAGGACACCACGCTCACCCGCCAGCGCGCGGCCAACGGACACCCCGCGCCGTTCGACGTGATGTTCTGGGGCCTGGGCAACGAGGCCAACTATGCCCTCGACGGGCTGATGGGCGCTGCCCAGTACGCCCTGAGCGTGCGGCGGTTCGCCGGGTACGTCAAGATGTTCGCCTCGCAGGCGCAGTTGCCCTGGAGCAAGAACATCAACGACGCCAAGACCGTACTGGCGCTGATGCCCGGTTGGCTCGAGCCGTTCTTTGGCTCGATCCCCGAGGGCGAGCGCGACAGCGTCATGTGCTTCTGCGACCTGCTGGCGTACCACTTCTACGCCGGCGGCGATGCAACCGCCGACGACCCGCCGGCCGACAAGCACCGCAAGTTCATCGCCTCGCTCGATGGCATGGAGGCCAACCTCAAGCTTTACACCGAATACGCCGTCAAGTACACGCGCGACTATCACAGCGTCGACATTGCCGTGGACGAGTGGGGCCTGTGGCGCAAGGAAGCCGACATCACCGCCGGCCTCGGTCAGCCCTCCGACATGTGCGACGCCCTTTTTGCCGCGGCCGTGCTGCACGTGTTCCACCGCTTCGAGAAGGTGGCCATGGCCAACCTGGCCCAGACGATGAACGTGCTGCATTCGCTGGTGTACACGCAGGGCGAGAAGTTCTACTGCTCACCCAGCTACCACGTCTTCGAGATGCTCCAGGGCCACCGCGGCGGGCAGGTGATTCAGACGCGCATTGACTCCCAGCCGGCGCTGACGCTGCCGGGGGGTAAAACTCGCGCCGCCCTATCTGTCTCGGCCACCAAGAGCGATGAGGGAATCCTGGTTTCGCTGCTGAACCTCAGCCCCGATGCGGAAATGAAGGTGGACCTCGCCATCCCCGACGCCGCGCGCTGGAGCATCAAGCAGATGCGTCGCCTCGGCGGCGCCGGCCTCGATGCCAGCAACACCTTCGACCGCCCCACCGCCGTCACCCCGGCCGATCTGCCCGCCCCCGCGCCGGCGGACACAGTCTCTCTATCGCTGCCGCCGGCGTCGCTGACCACGCTGCGATTGAACGCTTAATTTTTGGGCCACAGAGGCACAGAGAACTCAGAGAAAACATTTTGATAACGGGTGCCACGCACAATACAAGCTATATGCGGCACGCGTCCGGCGCGCCCCGCCGCTAGCTTTTGGCTACTCTCCCGATTCAAGCTTCGAACTTCGATCTTCGAACTTCGCACTCTTCTCCGGCCGCAGGAAGACCCGGTAGAGATAGGCGTTGTACAGCAGCATCACCGGGACCAGCGGGCCGATGCCGATGAGCATGAAGACCAGCGTCTCGCGCGAGGCGGCGGCCTGGGGGACGGTGATCGAGGGCGGGATCGCGTAGGGGTACATTACGGCGATACCGCCGGCCAGCGTCAGCAGGAACACCAGCAGGCTCAGGTAGAACGGCCAGTGCGTGCGGCTGCGGAAGACCGTCGTGACGATCAGCATGGCAAAGCCGAACACCGCTCCGATGGCCAGGCCGGGCAGGAAGTACTGCGTCTTGCGGGCGATCCAGTTCTCGAGTACGCGCTGCTGCAGGAAAGGCATGACGGCGGTGGCGGCCAGCGCCGCTGCGGCCATCATGATCGACGCGGCGATGAGCCATCGCCGAACGGGCTTGGCCAGGTGCTCTGCGGTGCGGGTCTGCAGGTACGCCGCCCCGATGGTGACATACGCCATCGTCACGGCCAGGGCAATCAGTGCCGAGAGGCCGTTGGCCCAGTCCCAGGCGCCGCCGGCAAAGGCGCCGTCGGAGACTTTCACGCCGCCCAGCAGCCCCCCGACGGTGAAGCCCTGGCCCAGCACGGCCATCAGGCTGCCGACGCCGAAGGCCCGCTCCCAAAGCGCCTTGCGCCTCGAGTGGGCGCCGAACTCGAACGAGACCGCGCGAAACGCCAGGCCGAAGATCATGATCGAGATGGGAATGTAGAACGCGTTGAGGGCCACGCTGTAGGCCAGCGGGAACGCTCCGAACAGCGCCCCGCCGGCCACGATCAGCCACGTCTCGTTGGCGTCCCAGATGGCGCCGATATTGGCCATCATCAGCGGGCGCAGCCGCCGGTCCCGCGTCAGCAGCGACAGCACCCCCACGCCCAGGTCGAACCCGTCCAGCATGACGTACAGCGCCAGCATCAGGCCGATCAGGCCCGCCCAGACGTATGCGCCGGTGACCTGATCCATCAGCGGCCCTCCGCGGCGGCGTCGTCATCATGGCCGCCGCCGTACGACAGTTCGAGCGTGTCGTCGGGCCCGCGCAGAATCACGCGCCGCGCCAGCACGATGAACGCCACGAGGATCGCGACGTAGATCGCGGTGTAGCCCGCCAGCGTCCAGGCGGCGTTGGCGGCCGAGATGTTCGAGACGCCGTGCTCGGTGCGCATCACGTTGTAGATGACCCACGGCTGGCGGCCGACCTCGCGCACCGCCCACCCGAGGTCGGCGGCGATGAACCCCAGCGGGATCGACCACATCCACGCCCGCAGAAACCAGCGGCTTTGGGCGGCGTGCTCGGCGCTGAGCCGCCCACGGAACCATTTGACCAGCGACCAGAGCATCAGAGCGAACATCGCCATGCCGATGAGCACCATCCCGCGCAGGGCATAGAACGGCAAGACGACGGGCGGGCGGTCCTGCGGCGGGAAGTCTTTCAGGCCCGTCACCTGCGTGTCCGGCTGGTGGTGTACCATCAGGCTCAGCCCCTGCGGGATGCGCACTTCCCACGCGTTGCGCTCGTGGTCGAGATCCGGCCAGGCCGCAATCGCCCACGACGCCCCGGTGCCCGGCGGGTTGGTCTGCCAGTGGGCCTCCATGGCCGCGGTCTTGGCGGGCTGGTGCTTGGCCACGCCGCGACCCGACAGGTCGCCCAGGTAGATCTGCAGCGGCGTAATAACCGCGGCCGCCAGCACCACGCCCTTGAGGGCCTTGAGGAACGCCTGGCTCTGGCGACCCTTGCTGACGAACCAGGCGCAGATACCGCCGATGAAGAACAGCGTCGTCGCCAGGCACGCGGCCAGCATGTGCGTGAACGAATAGAACCACGCGGGATTGAAGATGGCCGCGAAGTAGTCCACGGGGACCGCGCGGCCGTCGACCATCATCGTGCCCGCCGGCGTCTGCATCCACGCGTTGGCCGACATGATCCAGAACGCCGAGAGCGTCGAGCCGAAAGCGACCATGATCGTGGCGAAGATGTGCATCCCGCGCGAGACGCGGTTCCATCCGAAGACCATGATGCCCAGGAAGGCGGCCTCAAGCATGAAGGCCATGCTGGCCTCGAAGCCCAGGATGTTTCCGAAGAACCCGCCGCCCGCCCGCGAGAACAGCGCCCAGTTGGTGCCGAACTGGAACTCCAGCGGCAGCCCGCTGGCCACCCCCACGCCAAACCCCAGCAGGAACAGCTTGCCCCAGAAATGCCGGTGGCGGTAGTACGCGTTTCTGCCCGTGATCAGCCAGGCGGCCTCGAGGGCGACCAGCCACCATGCCAGGCCGATCGTCAGCAACGGCCAGAACATGTGGAATGACGTCGTAATGGCGAACTGGATCCGCGACAGCGTCAGTGGATTGTAGAAGGCGTCCATGTTGGTTGGCTGGATAACTGGTTAATTGGTTCACGGGTTGATTGGTCGACTGGTTGAAAGGGCTGGCATTGAGCTGATACCCAGTCAACCGGTTAGCGAGTTAACGAGTCAACCAATTAACGACTTCTCGCCTCCTCACGGGTTATAGTATGCGGTAAGACTGTAAGGAGCCATCATGAATCGTACTTTTGCATTGGCAATAGCAGGCGCCTGCTTGTGCTGCGCCGCGGAGGCCGCAATGGCCGACACCCTTAAGGCCGCCGCGACCGGCGCATGGACAAGCCCATCGCTCAACAAAGACCTGGCCACCACGCTCTACGCCCCTGCCGACGACGCCCCGCAGCGGTCGCGCGCCGGGCGGCCGGGAATCTTCTACCTCAAGAACCTTGCCTCACAGCGCGCCGGCACCGAGAGCGATGAGTCGATCATCGCCGACTTGCTCAAGGACGGCTACCTCGTGCTGGTCATCGACTACGCCAAGGACCCCAAGGCCGTCGCGCCGTATATGGACCTGGACATCCGCGCCATGCGGTCGAGCATGGGCGGGAGCAAGACCAAGCCCGGCATCTTCGGCCCCCAGCGCGTCGACGGCGACCACACCTACGTGCTGGCCGAGGGCTTCCGCCTCGTGCGCGACATCCTCTACTACGGCAGCGAAAAGGACGGCTATCGCCTCGACATCCGCTACCCCTCCAAGCCCAAGACGCCCGCGCCGGCGCTGATCCTCAACCCCTGCGACAACAAGAACCGCATGGGCAACTGGGTCATCACCACGTACAACGAAGTGATCGTCGAGTCGGCCATGACGCGCGGATACGCAGCCGTGCAGATCGACAACCCCGTCAAGTTCTACAAGGGCCGCGACCCCATGCCGGAGGTCGCCATCATTATCAAGGCCGCCATCCGCACCGTGCGGGCCAAGGGCAAAGATCTGGGCCTGTCCGGCAAGGTCGGCCTGATGGGCTTCTCGCGCGGCAGCGGACAGTCCGGCCTGGCCGGGCTCTCAAGCGGCATGAAGGAACTTGAGCAGGGCCCGAACCTCGACCAGTCCTCGCGCCCCGACGCGCTGCTTCTTCACGCCGGGCGTATGGACCACCTGCTGCTGCTCAAGACCGATCCCAAGTTCGGCAGCTCGTACGGCGACCAGTTCGGCGACCCGGTGACCAACCGAAAGAAGTGGGAAGAGGGCAGCGCCGCGTTCTACGTGACCAAGGACGACCCGCCGGTGTTCCTGTCGGTGGGCGGCAATGATGAATACCGCGTCGCGCAGATCAAGCGAATGGACGAAGCCCTGACCGCGGCCGGCGTCGAGCACACGCTGGCGATCACTCCCGGAATGGGTCACCGCGTCACCGGCGACGTCACGATCTTGGGCCAGATCTACGACTTCTTCGACAAGCATTTGAAGAGCAAGTAGGCGGCCTACTTCTGCTCGGCCTTGCCGAAGATCTTCTCGATCAGCACGTAAAACAGGGGCACGAACACGACCACCAGCACGGTGGCTGACACCATGCCGCCCAACACGCCGGTGCCGATGGCCTTCTGGGCGCCCGCTCCGGCCCCGGTGGCAATCGCCAGGGGAACCACGCCGAAGCCAAAGGCCAGCGAGGTCATCAAGATCGGCCGCAATCGCAACTTGGCCGCCTCCAGCGTCGCCTCCAGCAGCCCCACGCCTTCCTGGACCTTTCCCTTGGCGAACTGCACGATCAGAATGGCGTTCTTGGTCGTCAGCCCCAGCGTCGTCAGCAGGGCGATCTGGAAGTACACGTCGTTGGCCAGCCCGCGCTGTCCGGAGGCGATCACGCCGCCGATGACGCCCAGCGGCAGGGCCAGCAGAATCGCCACGGGGATCGTCCAGCTCTCGTACAGTGCGGCCAGGCACAGGAAGATGACGAGGATCGAGAAGGCGTACAGCAGCGGCGCCTGAGCGCCGCCCTGGCGCTCCTGGTACGACAGCCCCGTCCAGTCGTAGCCCACGCCCGTCGGCAGCTCGCCGACGAACTTTTCCATCGCGGCCATCGCTTCGCCGGAACTGCGTCCCGGCGCCGGTTCGCCCTGGATGTTGAACGACGGAAAGCCGTTGAACCGCTCCAACTTGGGCGAGCCCGACGTCCAGTGCGACGAGGCGAACGAGGAGAAAGGAACCATCTGCCCGTTGCCGTTGCGGACATAGAGCTTGTCCAGGTCCTGCGGGAGCATGCGGTACGGGGCGTCGGCTTGGGCATAGACGCGTTTAACGCGCCCGCCCTGGACAAAGTCGTTGACGTACGCGCTGCCAAAGGAGGCGGAGATCGTGTTGTGGATCGACGAGATCGGCACCCCCATCGCCCCGGCCTTATCCCAGTCGACGTCCACGCGATACTCCGGGACATCCTCCAGACCGTTGGGGCGCACCCGCACCAGCCGCGGATCCTTGGCGGCCTTGCCCAGCAGTTGATTGCGAATGCCCATCATCGCGCTGTGCCCCAGTCCGCCGCGGTCGAGAAGCTGAAAGTCAAAGCCGGTGGCGTTACCCAGTTCCATCACCGACGGCGGAGGGAACACCAGGACCGTGCCTTCGCGAATCCGCGACAGCGCCATCATGGTGCGTCCGGCGACGGCCTTGGCCCGCAGCTCCTCACGGGAGCGCTGGTTCCAGTCCTTGAGTTTGACGAAGAGCATCCCGCTGCTCTGGGACCGACCCGAGAAGCTCATGCCGCAAATCGTCAGGCACGACTCGACGCTTTCCTTTTCCTTCTCACGGAGATACTGGGAGACCTGGTCGGCGAAACCCTGCGTCTGCTCGATGGTCGAGCCGGTGGGCATGATGATCAGGGCCATCAGGATGCCCTGGTCCTCGTCGGGCAGGTACGAGCTGGGCATCTGTAGAAACAGCACGCCCAGCGCCGCGACGATCAGCACGTACATGGCCACAAAGCGGAACTTCCGCCGCAAGGCGTGGCTCACCAATCGCAGGTATACGTCTCGCAGACCGAAGAAGCCGCGGTCGAACCAGCGAAAGAACGGGCGCAGCAGCCAGAAGCCTCCCTCGGCCGGTTCATGCCCCTTGGCCACGGGCTTGAGGATCGCCGCGCACAGCACCGGCGTCAGCACCAGGGCGACGACGACCGAGAGAAGCATCGCGGCGGCAACCGTGACGGAGAATTGCCGGTAGATCACGCCGGTCGAGCCGGGGAAGAACGCCATCGGAAAGAACACCGCCGAAAGGATCAGGCCGATGCCGATCAAGGCGCTGGTGATCTGGTCCATGGACTTGGCGGTGGCCTCGCGGGGCGAGAGCCCCTCCTCGCTCATGATACGTTCGACGTTCTCGACGACGACGATGGCGTCGTCGACCAGCAGGCCGATCGCCAGCACCATCGCGAACATGGTGAGCATGTTGATGGAGTAGCCCAGCATCGCCAGCACGCCGAAGGTCCCCAGCAGCACCACCGGAACGGCGATGGTCGGGATCAAGGTCGCGCGGACGTTGCCCATGAACAGGTACATGACCAGGAACACCAGCACGATGGCTTCCAGCAGCGTCTTGACGACTTCCTCGATCGCCACCTTCGTGAACGGCGTGCTGTCATGCGGATAGAAGACCTTCAGGCCATGGGGAAAATAACGGCTCATTTCCTCCATCTTGTCCCGCACGTTCTGGGCCGTCTCCAGCGCGTTGGCGCCCGAGGCCTGGCGAATCGCCAGCGCCGCCACAGGGAAGCCGTTGTAACGCGCCTGCATGTCGTAATTCTCGGTGCCCAGTTCCGTCCGGCCGACATCCTTGACGCGCACGACCGAGCCGTCGGGGTTGGTGCGGATGGGTATCGAGGCGAACTCCTCGGGCGTCTTGAGCAGGTTTTGCACCACGATCGACACGTTGAGGCGCTGCCCGTCAACGGCGGGCGTGCCGCCGAACTGACCGGCCGAAACCTCGACGTTGTACGCCCGCAGCGCGGCCGTCACGTCGGCGACCGTCAGGCGATAGCTCGTCAGTTTGTCGGGGTTCAGCCAGACGCGCATGGCGTATTGCGAACTGAAGCTTTCCACTTCACCCACGCCCGGAACCCGCGCCAGCACCTTCTCCAGGTTCGACATCGCGTAGTCCTGGATGTCAGCGATGGTCATGCTCCCGTCTTCGCAGGTCAGGCCCACGATGAGCAGATAGTTCCTCGTCGATTTGCCAACCTTGATGCCCACGCGCTGAACCGTCTCGGGCAGGCTCGTCATCGCCAGTTGCAGCTTGTTCTGAACCTGCGCCCAGGCCAGGTCCGGGTCCGTCCCCGGCGTGAAGGTCAGCTCGATGCGCGAGCTGCCGGCCGAGTCACTGGTGGCCGACATGTACAACATCTTGTCGAAGCCCGTCATCTTCTGCTCGATGATCTGCGTAACGCTGTTCTCGACCGTCTCGGCCGAGGCGCCGGGATACATCGCCGAAATGGCGATCGACGGCGGAGCGATGGGCGGATATTGCGAAATCGGCAGGCTATGAATGGCCAGGCCGCCCAGCACCATCGTCACGATGGCGATCACCCAGGCGAACACCGGGCGTTGCAGAAAGAATCTGGACAGCATCTTGAGTCTCCGTCACTTTGAGCCAGGGGTGGCACGAGGAGCCTGGGCGAGTTTCATCGGGGTGTGCTTGACCAGAGAGCCCGGGCGCACCTTCTGGCCGCCTTCAACGATCAATTTCTCGCCTTCCACCAGTCCAGCGCTGACAAACCACTGGCTGCCGATGGCGCGATCGAGCGTCAGGACCCGTGCGGCGGCCTTGCCGTCGGCGTCGACGATCATCGCCATGGGCGTGCCGCGCGGATCGCGCGTCACGGCCTGCTGGGGAATCAGGATCGCCTTGCGGTTGACGCCCTCGACGATCGACGCTCGGACGAACATGCCCGGCAGCAGCGTCGCGTTGGGGTTGGGAAAGACCGCCCGCAAAATGACCGATCCGGTCGTCGGATCGACCGTCACGTCGCGGAACTGAAGAGTCCCTTCCAGCGGACAGGGACTGCCGTCTTCCATCGACAGCTTGACCTTCTCGCCGCCGGCGCCGTTGTGGTTGAGCGAACCGTCCTTCAGCCGCTGACGCAGCCGAAGCAACTCGGCCGTCGACTGGGGAACATCCACGTAGATCGGGTCCAGTTGCTGGATCGTCGCCAGCGCCAGCGGTTGATACGCCGTCACCAAGGCGCCGTCGTTGACGGTCGATTTGCCGATGCGCCCCGACAGCGGAGCGGTGATCTTCGTATACGCCAAGTTGATGTTGGCCGTGGCCAGGGCGGCCTGGGCCTGCTGCACCGACGCCTGGGCACCCGCGATAGTCTGGCGGCTGCTCTCGACCTGCGCGTCGGCCGCTTCGAGATTGGCTTTGGCGACATTGACCTTTGTCTTGGCGTCGTCCAGTTCCGACGCCGTCGCGGTCCTGGTGGCAAAGAGCTGCTCCGTGCGTTTGAGGTCGACCTGGGCCTGATCTAAGGTGGCTTTCTCCCGCGTCACACCCGCGACACAGGCCGCCAAAGCAGCCTGAGCCTTGGCGACGCCCTTGACGGCCACCTCCAGATTGGCCGCGGCGTTTTCCTGCGCAGCTTTGAACGTGGCCGCGTCGATCTCATAGAGCACGTCGCCAGCCTTGACGTCTGAGCCTTCAGTGAACAACCGCTTCTGCACGATGCCATTGACCTGGGGCCGGACTTCGGCCACGCGGAAGGATGCCGTGCGGCCGGGAAGGTCCGTCGTCAACACGACCTCCTGCGGCGTCACTGTCACAATGCCCACTTCCGGCACCGGCGGAGGCGGCGCGGCTTGCTGTTGCTTCTGGCAGCCCTGCAACATTGCCAGGCACACCAGTGCGGCAGCGAGATGGGAATTCGTTTTGACGATACTCATGCGTTTACTCCAGTTCTGCGCTCAGGCGGAGCTTTCTGCTTCTTCTGCAATTCCCGGACGAGGGCGTCCAGGACCTTCTGGTATGAATTCAGCATCGCCGTCCGCTCCCTCTGGGAAAGGACGTTCACGACGCTGCAGATCCTGCGATATCGCTCCGGCAGGTGGCGGCTGATGAAGCTGCGGCCCGAGGGCGTCAGCGAGACCGCGACCATCCGCCGGTCGCCGGGGTGCGGCGTGCGGACCGTGTGACCGAGCTTCTCCAGCGAGTCCAGGGCACTGGTCATAGCCGAGCGCGTCAGGGACACTTCCTCCGACAGCGCGGCCGGGGTCGACGTTCCGTCTTCGCTGTGGAAGAGCAACTCCATGATCTCGATCTGCCTGGCCGTCAACCCCCATCCTGCCAGATCGTTTTCGATCACCTGCTCTACCTGGTGATGAAGACGCGCAATTTCCAGCCCCTCCCGAAGGGTCGTTTGCTCGATCCCTTCCAGTCGGCCGGCAAACTGCATGATTCCGTCGATCGTGTTCTTACTGGGCATGAGAGTCTCCGCCAGGCTGGTTCGACCAGATACAATACCATGCAATATAATATGGCGTCGAACTATATGGAAACATAATCTCCTGTTCCTTTGGTTCGTTGATGCATTGCCATGGGCAAGCTTGCGTTACTCCAGGGCGGCACGGCGGCACGCACGCTGGCGATCACTGCCGGAATGGGTCACCGCGTCACCGGCAACGTCACGATCCTGGGCCGGATCTACGACTTCTTCGACAAGCACCTGAAGGTGAAATGACGTAGCACGGGCGTCCCGCCCGTATTTCCCGTGCCCCGCCGCGGGCGAGACGGCCGTGCTATGGTTTCTGCACCTTGAGCTTTACGCGGTTGGCGGTGATCTCAACGATGGCCAGTTTGACGGCTTTGACTTCCGTGAGGCGATCGGCCAGGGTTTCGTTCGAGTAGCGATATTCCACGTCGATGTTGGCGACGCTTTCGGTGATCTCCCGCAGGCGAAGGGCCTGCACGCCGCGCAGCGTCGAGGCCTCGGTCTTGAACGTCTTCCAGGTCTCGAAGTCCATCCCTGAAACGCTGATCGCCACGGTGCGAGAGACGTTGGCCCGCTTGCGCCACGCTTCGACGACGGCCGCCAGAAGCTGCGCGGCGCAGTCGTCGCCGAGCTTGGCCAGGGCCTTATCCTCGCCGCCGCCGCGCTGCAGCGTGGTGGTCGTGACGGGGCCGAAGGTCCTGCTGGCCAGCACTCGCGCCGAGTCGGTCTGGATCACCCGCACGTTGAGCGTGGCGGTGTACTGGTAGAGTGTCTGGCCGGACACATCGAGGCGTTTGCCGTACTTGGCGGTCGCCCGGCCGGTGACGACCACGTCGGCGTTGAACCGCGCCCCCAGCGAGGCCACCTCGGTCATGTCGTCCTTGATGGCCGCCAGCAGCACGTCTCGCTTGGAGACGCTGGCGGCGGTGTTCTTGTCCATGATGGTGATGCCCTTGGACAGAAAGAAATCCTCGATCTTGCTCTGAATAGTGCCGCTGTCATTTTCCCGGTAGGTGGGACCCTCCGTGGTCTGGTGAACCGACTCGGCGATGGCCACGATCACGCGAGGATTATTCTCCTGGTGAATCGTGTGGATGGTCGAGGCCCAATCCTCCTCGAACTTCTGCGTCGAGACGCGGGCCCGCACCCGGGCGGTCGTCACGCCGTCTTCGATGCTCACTTTGACGACCTTGTGCTCCTTGACGTAGCCCACGGCGTTGGCGATGACCTTGTCATAGACAGCCTTGTAGTCTTCGCTCTTGGACTGGCTGGTCAGGAAGACGCCGCAGGCTTCTTCGACGGCCGTGCGCAGGGCCTGCGCGACAGCCTCGTCGCGGGCCTTGTCGTCGGCCCCGCTGGCGCGGCCGGTGGCATCGACCCATTTGTCAACGGGACGGGCGGCGATCGGCTGCGCGACGGCCGCTGACGAAATCGCAACAAGAACAGCTCCAATCTGAATGAGCGTTGTCATGCTTCGAGAACGATTCATCGGCTGTCTCCCAAGTAGCACGACCCTCTTGCCCGTGAGCACCACGGCCATCCCGAGCGTGGCCTTTGCCATGCACGGGCGAGACACCCGTGCTACTCATGGCCGAGACGGCCATGCTACGGAAAAACTACGGCGCTTTGAATTTCGCTTTGATCACGTTGGCCGAGACGTCGGAGATATCCAGTTCCGGCATGGCGTCGGCGAGTTTCTCAGCCAGCTTTTCGGCGATCAGGTCCGATTGGAGCGAGCACTCGACGACCTGATTGTGGAAGGCGGCCGTGACGTCCTTGACATTCTTGACGGTCTTGAGCTTGGCCTTGATCTGCGTGTACTGCTTGAAGGTGACGCCCTCGACGTGCAGCTGCACCTCGCCGCGTCCGGCCAGGGCGTCCTGCCAGAATTGGAGCACGTCTTCGACGACCTTGGGGGCGACGATCTGGGCCTGGGCGTCCAGGGCCTTGGCGGCGGCGCTGCGCCAAACGCGGTCGACCCCGCGCGTCGACGGACCGGGCTGGCTGGCCAAAAGCTGCCCGGTGTCGCTGCGAAAACAGCGGATGTTCGATTCAGCCTGGAACGGGAACAACTGCAGCCCGCCGACGACACTCGTGGGCCCGGGCGTGGCGTTGGCCGTGCCGCTGATGAAGATCTGTGCGCCAAATCGTTTCGCCACCGCTTGCAGGCGGGCGGGACTGTCCTCGGCGGCCGCGGCGGTCAGGTCCTTCTTGTCGATCTCCTTGAGCTGCTCCTTGTCCACCAGGACAAATCCGCTCTTGAGCAGCAGGTTCTCGATTCGCGTCTGGACGGTCGAGTCGTCCTGCACCCGCTCGCCGATGCGCTCGCGGACAAAGACCATGATCTTGGGCCGCCCCACTTGCGCCAGCAGGTTGGTCACCACGCCCCAGGTGTCCTCGATGCCTTTGATCGACACGACGGCCGATATCTTCACCTGCCACGAGCCGTCGGGCAGTTCGCCCTTGGAGAGGATCTTCTTGCTCTGCAGGAACCCGGCGCTGCGCGACAGCACGGTGTCGCGCACGAGGGCGAAGTCCTTCATCTCCGAGTGCGAGCTGATGTATTGCCCCGCGCCATGCTCGACGGCTTTGCGCATGGCGTCGGCCAGTGCTTCCTCTTCGCTGGCTCCACCGCCGGTGACGGTCACTTCCACCAGGTTGTCGCCCTTGGGCGTGACGGTCTGGGCCGGCGCCGAAGCGGTCCAGAGCAGGGCAATGCCGATCACCGCAAGAATCCGTGTGAGTCTCATATCCGTGCCTCAGAGTACGAATGTCTTACCAAGGGCGTATGTTCTATCGCAGTTCCATGGTCCGGCGGACGGGCTCGGATACGTCGACGTTCTTCTCGGATTCGGTATGCACGTCGTTTTTGCCGTAAGGTCCGGCCAGCTTGCCGTCCTTGGTAATGTGGAACCAGAGCTTGGACGGGGTATCGTCGGTGACCGGGAAGCTCAGGTCCGAACCGGTGCCGGCCGCAATGCGGCACTGGGCGGGCATGTCGGAGGTCTTGACCGCCAACGTCATGCTCTGCCGCCCTTCGGCGCCGACGGTGCCCATAGTCATTGTTTCATCGGGGGTGCTGAGCCTGACCGTACGGGCCAGGTCGCTGTGGTTCATCACGGTGACCAGGACTTTCTTCTCGCATCCGGCCGCAACAGCCGCGCACGCCACCAACGCCACAAGCAGTAATCTCGTCGATTTCATTTCAGGTCTCCTTCGCGCCACGATTGCCGGGCGATTAATTCAGCTTGAGAGAAAGCTTTTCCTTGTAGTACAGCACCATGTTCCACAGCGGGGCCATCTCGACCTCGACGATGACCGAGGCGGTCCCGTCGGGGGCGATTTTTTCCGAGCCATTGACTCGCCGCGAGCCCTGCATGAACGTCAGCATGCTCGTGCGGATCTGGTCGTCCATGGCCACAAAATCCTTCACCGACGTCTGGCTGGAGACCACCAGCCCGTCGAGCTGCTCGGCCAGCTTGCGCTTGGCGTCGAGCTCGGCGGCGCGCAGGGCCATCAGCTTGGCCTGCGCGGCGTTGCTGTTTTCGGTGTCGATGGCGGCCTGGCCGGTAGCCTGGACGGTCGGCGGCCAGTTGGACATGGCCTTGCCGACCGCGGCGACGGCGACGTCATCGCCCTTGAGATAGTCGTCCGGCGGCACGCCCATGCCGGTCTCGCGGATGTCCTTGTCCTCGATGCGGGCGCTGATTCGCTCGATGTCTTCGCTGGCGATGCGGTTGCCCTTGTAGTATTCCTTGTGCCACCGCTGGAGAGTGACGATCAGATCCCGCACCGTGACTTCCTTGTCGACTTCCACGATCAGTTCCCCGTCGTGATATCGCACGCCAACCTCGCGGGCGCCACGGATGAAGGTTTGCATCTGGGTGTTGATCGTGTCGTTGGTGGCCACAAAATCCTTCACCGTGGTTTCCGAATTGATCAGGATGCCGTTGATGCGCTCGCCGAGCCTGCGCATGGAATCGACTTCCGCGGCGCGCTTGGCCATCAGGCGCCCGCGGGCGGTGCAGTGGGCCATCCAATACGCCCAGGCCTTCCTGGACATGATGCCTTCGCCGCCGGCGGTGGGAGCGACGGTCTCGCCCCGGTCGGCGAACTCCGGGCGCGGCACGCCCGAGCCGGTCTCGCGCAGGGTGCTTTCCTTGGTGTTGGCGGAGATCTTTTCGATGTCCGCGTAGGCGATCTTATTGCCCTTGTAATACTCCTTGTGCAGGCGCTGGAGCTGGACGACGAGCTCCTTGACCGTCACTTCGAGGGTGACCTGGCAGGCGCCGTCGGGGGTAAACGTCGGTTCGCCCACTTCCTTCATGCCGCTCAGCCACGAGGTCATTGCGGACTGGATCCGGTCGCTGGTGGCCACGAAATCCTTGACCGTCGTCTCGGAGGTGATGACCAGGCCGTTGATGCGTTCAGCGAGTCTTCGCATGGCGTCGACGCGGGCGGCCCGCATCGCCAGCAACTTGTTCTGGGCGGCCTGCTTTTCCGACAGCGCGTCGGCCCTTGCTTCGGCGCCCAGCGCCGACAGCACGCCCACTACCAGCATCCAGGTCAGGATTTTCCATTTGTCGCTCATCGCTCTCTCCTCTAGGTCCGCCGCGCGTCCGGCAGGGGCGGCGGTTCCTGCTGTTGCGGGCCATTCCCGCACGTGTGTCGACTGTACGATTCGCCATCGCCCGCGGCGATGGGTTATTTCGGCCGCGTCTCCTCGATCCTGAACGCATGGGTCATGACCGGCTCGGGACCCGAATAGAACTTGGCGATATACTCGCCCGCCCCGCCGCCCTTGGCGGCGATCTCCCTGGGGCTGAACCCGTACCCGAACGACCCGAACTTGCTGGACCAGAGAAGGTCGTGCGTCGCCAGGTCCACGCGCTCGCCGCTGCGGACGATCGTGAGGCGAAAGCGGTTGTTGTTGCACACCCCCGGCAGCTTGACGACCACGAACATCTTGTCGTCCTGCGTGCTGAAGCGGTCGGCGTATTCCCACTTGTTGTCGTACAGCGCCGCGGCCGTGCGGCAGTCCTCATTGGGGTTGACCTTGATCTGGCATTGCGTGACGGCGAATTCGGCCACCATCTGCCCCACCACGCCGTCGACGGCGTTGGCCAGGCAGCCGTGGGCGTCGCGCGGCGGCGGCGAGCCCTGCGCCCAGCTGGTGGCCTTGAGCTGCTGGGGCGTGGCATGAATCGGCCGACCGTCCGCCACGCGGATGAGCGTGGCGGTCACGGCAACATTGGCCTCGTTGCGCGTCAGGACGTACTTGCGATAGCCCGAGACGTAGCTGTTGCCGTTGCCGTCGTAGCTGTAGATCGGGTCGCTCTTGGGCTCGTTGCGCGTGGTAGCCGCATAGGTCACAAGATTGCCCACGAGGATCGCCTGCACCTTGCCAAGCTTGCTGAACTGCGACGCCGCCGCGGCCGCATCGCCGCCGAAGGCCAATTGCAGGTCCTTCTCATTCATCAGGGCCGCCAGGTCGTTGCGGTTGTAGACCGCGTAGGTTCCGTTGGCGGCCATGGCCCCGGCCAGGGCGTCGGAGATCGCCAGCGAGGCGGCAGAGTTATTGCCGCGGAAGGGGACGACGGCCACGCTCTTGAGCGACGGATCGTAGAACGCGGGGTATCGCGTGATGGTGATGGTCTTGGTGCATCCGCCGCAGAGAGCGGCCAGGACCGCGGCGGTCACACACAGAAGAAAGAAACTCTGGCGCATCGATGCAACTCCTGGATCATATGCCTCGCGGAACGAATTGCGGGCTGATAAGGAGGCGCCGCGGCGAAGAAGATCGCCGCAGCGGCCTCGGATATAACCGGACCGAACTAATTCTTCGCCTCAGGCGCCTTCGGGGCCGACTGTCGCTGCGAGAAATACTCGCGCCACGGGCCCAGAGCCTCGCGGGCGGCCTTCTGAGCGGCGCGGGCAAAACCGGCGCCGTCGCTGCCGTTGCCCGTGCGGGTGTAGATAATCTGCCCGTCGCTGACGCGCACGGCCCGCACGCCCAGGCCGACCTTGTAGCTCGTGATAGTCGTGCCGCCGCCGAAGTACGGAACCGAAATGTTGGTCGGGTTGGCTGATTTCTCGTACTGGCTCACCTCGCCGACAATCACGATGTCGACCCCGGCGATCTTGCCGACCTCGGCGGCGCGGCCGCTGTTGCTGTACAGGTCCTTGAGATCCTTCTCCTGCACGAGCTTGTCCAGTTGTGCCCGCTCCACGAGCTTGATGCCCGGCGAGAGCACCATCTCAGTGACCGGACCGACCACCGTGCCTCCCGAGCCCGGCTGGCCGGAGGCGTCAGATAACGGAACCACCGCCACGCTCGAAACCTTCGACAAGGCCGCCTGCTCGTCGGCCGTCACCGCCAGTTCCTTCGCCTTCTCCTCGCATCCGATGGCCAAGAACAGGTTTGTCGTCACAATAACCGCCGTCAGGCTGATTCTCTTGAGCATGACGAGTTCCTTTCGTTAGGCAGCCCAATCGCGGGCTGATAGACAGACCAAGCCTCGCCCAATGCAATTGAGTTCAAGTTCAATGTGACCGCACGACCCTGGAAATGTACTTCCGGCTGACAACATGAAGCTCTTCCTTAAGCAACGTTGCACAGCAACATATGCACCTTATGCCCACACCATATTGCGATCCGAGGGAAAGTCAAGATGTCAATTGCAAAAAACTGCTGCCGGTCGAGCAAACTCGACCGCTGACAAAACAAGATTCGTTGTCACCTTCATTTGAACCATGCCCAAACAACGAATCATTATGGCTTCTCTTGGACCAGCGCGGCCTGCATGTGCCGGTATTCCTCGAGCAGGAAATCGCCTCGGCGATGGCCGGTGATGTGCGACCAAGGCAAGACGGCGTCGGTCGGAATTTCGCGATGCGCGATCGCGGCGATGTCGATGCCGGTCTCGGCGAAGGCCTCCTGCCACTTGGCCCAGTCCCAATGCTCCGACCAGGAATCCATCCGTGCTCCGCGGCGCCAGGCGGCCTCGATCGCGGCGCCAACCTCGCGCCCGCCGCGGCAGATCACTGCTTCCAGGATGCTCTGCTCGATGCGGTGGAACTTGAACGTCACGGGGCTGCGTCGCGACAGGTCCAGCAGGCGCTGTCGCACGGCGAAGAAGTACTCGGCCGTCTGCATCGCGCACCATTGCATGGGGGTGTGAGGCTTGGGCACAAACCAGGAGACGCCGGCGTTGACGGTGCCGCTCTTGCCGTCGACCTCGCGCCGCGTGTGGCAGAGCTTCAGGCACAGGTCGAAGATCGCGTCAATGTCGGCGGGCGTCTCGCCGGGCAGGCCGGCCATGAAGTACACCTTCACGCTGCGCCATCCGGCGGCGTAGGCGGCCTGGACGCCGGCGAGCATGTTCTCGTCGGTGATATCCTTGCGGATGGCGCGGCGGAGGCGCTGGCTGGCGGCCTCGGCGGCGATGGTCAGGCCGCCCTTGCGGACAGAACTGGTCAGCTTGGGAAGCTGCGCCAGTTGGCTGTCGGCTCGAAGGCTCGGCAGCGAGATCGACACGTGCTGGGGCGCGAACTCGGCATTGAGACGCTCGATCAGCTCGTCGAGCTTGGGATAGTCGCTGGTCGAGAGGCTCAGCAGCGAGATTTCGCGGTAGCCCGTGGCGGCCAGGGCCTCGCGGGCGGCATCGACAATTTCATCCACGCTGCGGCAGCGCACGGGCAGGCGGGTGGCGCCGGCCTGGCAGAAGCGGCAGCCGTTCGGGCAGCCTCGCATGATCTCTATGACGACGCGTTCGTGCACGCCCTCGGCCAGGGGCACCAGCGGGCACTTGATAGTCGGGCAAGCGTGCAGGTCTGCCAGATGGGACCGCACCACCGGCCCGGCGGCGCCTTTGTAGAAGCGCGGGGCATAGGCGGCCTTGATGGCGTGCTGGGCGGCGGCAATGATCTCGTCTCGCGAGGCGCCGGCCGGCTTGAGCTTGGCGACAAGTTCGGCCAGCTCTCGCAGGGGCTCTTCTCCGTCGCCGACGAGGAAGAGGTCGAAGAAATCCGCCACAGGCTCGGGGCTGTCGGCCAGGGCGTCGCCGCCGACGACGATCGGGTCGCCCGGACGGCGCTCGCTTGCATGCAGCGGGATCCCCGCCAGGTCGAGCATCGTCAGGACGTTGGTGACGCAGAGCTCGTACGCCAGGGAGAAGCCCAGGATGTCGAAGTCGGCCAGTGCGCAGCGGCTTTCCCAGCCAAACAGCGGGACGCCCTGCTCGCGCATGACGGTTTCGGCGTCGACCTGCGGGCAGTACGCTCGGTCGCACGCGACGGCGGGCATGTCGTTGAGCATCTGGTAGAGCACCTGGCTGCCCAGGTGCGAGATGCCCACGCCGTAGGCGTCGGGGAAGGCCATCGCGACGCTGACGGCCGCGGCGGCGGGGTCTTTGCGGCGGGCGTTGATCTCCAGGCCGATGTACTGGGCCGGGGCGCTGACCCGCGGCAGCAGGCGGGTGCGGATGTCGTGTTCGAGATTCCTCATTGAGTGAGACCCATCGGTTGCAGGGAAAGTCGCGGCGGAGGCACCAGGTGTTCTTCAAAGCCGTTTCGCCGGCTTTGATGAATACTTGGCCTTGATATCGTACCGGCACGAAACGAAAAAGTAATTCAAACAACGAATTACTTTTTCATTCCGTGCCTCCGCCGCGACTTTTCCCTGGAACTGAAGGCTACCGCCCAATTCGCTATGACTATCATATGGTATGGCCAAGAACAAAGGCACAAGCACGCCGTGGGTTCTATTCTTCATCGCGCTGCTGCTGTTGATCGGATGGTTTCTCGTGAAGGGGATTTTTCTGGCCCTGAAGGTCGTCTGGGCGATTATTATCATCATCCTGGTCATTGCCGCGGTCTGGCGTTTCAAGGCGGGCAAGAGCAAGGACGATTGGCGGACATGAAGTCGCACACGCAATACCTCACGATGAACACGCGCAAGCATCGCGAGTACGTGCTGATTACCGAGCAGGTCGAGCGGGCCGTTTCCGAAAGTGGGATCGCCGAAGGCATGGTGCTGGTCTCGGCGATGCACATTACGGCCGGGGTGTTCGTCAACGACGCCGAGAGCGGCCTGCTGGGCGATATCGACGAGTGGCTGGAGGGCTTGGCGCCGTATAGAGAGGATTATCGCCACCATCGCACCGGCGAAAGCAACGGCGACGCCCACCTGAAGAATCTGCTGGTGCATCACCAGGTAGTGCTGCCGATTACCAAGGGGCGGCTGGACTTGGGACCTTGGCAGCAGGTATACTATGCCGAGTTCGACGGGCAGCGAGCCAAGAGACTGATCATTAAAGCGATCGGAGAGTAAGCGATGCCGATCAAATTCCGTTGCGAGCACTGCGGCAAATCGATCCAGGCCCCCGACACCGCCGGCGGCAAGCGTGGCAAATGCCCCTATTGCAAGCAGGGAAACTACATCCCCGCGCCGGTCACCGAGGCCGACCTGCTCGACGTCAGCGAAGACGCCGATCTCGAACAGGCCCGCCAGCGAGAGCGCCAGGCTCTGATCGACCAGGAACGCCAACTGCTGGCCGAGGTCGGCTCGGCCGCCTCCGTCCCCTTCGAGCAGCGCGACGACCTGACGCCCGAGGACCTGTACCCCTTCGTGGTCAGCTACTGCCTGGGCATCTTCAACGGCTCGCTCGATCAGTCGCAGGAACAGATCGACAAGCTCAAGAAGCACCAGAGCATGGGCCAGTCGGCGGTCGATGACTTCCTGGCCGACAAGACCTCCGACGAGTCCCTCACGTGCATTCCCGGACCTGTCCTCAAAGGCCTGCTGCGCGACCTCAAGGGCAAACTCGCCGTCGGCGGACCTGCCGGCAAGGGCAAAGCAAAAGGCAAAGCCTGAAGCAGCTTTCAGCTATCAGCTGTCAGTGTAAGCAAGAACCTCGCACTCATCGTACCTGCTCTTGCTGATAGCTGACAGCCGATAGCGTCTCTGGTGACTACTTCATTTCCACCGGCGCCGGCGAAGGGTCGCCGCCCGCGCCGCCTTCGGCGCCGGCGGGGCGGGTCGCTGCCTCGGCCTGCGACTTCACCGAAGCGATGATCTCCTTGATCACCACGCGGGGCACGAACACCGAGCCGCGGACGTTCGTCCCGCTGATCGCCGATGCCAAGGCAATGGGCGTGGCCGTCGTCACGGGGACCTTCGGCGGGGCCTTGCCCGGCTCGGTCACCTTCTCGATCCTCTGGAACAGCGCGGAGGTATTGGGCACGTTGACCAGGGCGGCCATGAACGGATTGGCCGGCATGTACTTGAGCGACTCCGCGGCGGCGGGGCCCTGGCCGATGGTTCCGCCGGCGGCCTTGGCGGTCTGGATCGTCTGCGCGAGCATTTCCGTGCCGCCGCCGAGGCTGGCGACGACGAGGGTCTTGTCCGGCGCCGCCAGCAGGATCTCGATCTTCTTGTCGCCCAGGATCGCCAGGCGATTCTCCTGCTTCTGGGCGGGTTCCTCGATCTCCTTGGGTGGCACGATCTCGATGCTGTCGACGGACAGGTCGCCAAGTTTCAGGGCGTCTTTCTTGTAGACGATCTTGCCCTTCTGATCGGCGGGCTTGTCGCCGGCCATCGCGTTGATCTGCGTTTCCATCATGGAGGCGTATTCCACCAGGGCGGCCTTGAGGGCAGCCGAGTCGTCACAGCCCAGTGCGGCGCCGACGCCCAGCACGGCCTTGGACTGCGGCGGGGCCTGCCCCACCACCACCTGCACGTTCTTCATCTGCCGCTGCATCGCCACGGCGTTGGCCTTGACCTTGGCCTTGTACTCCGGACCGAGCTTGGCGATGGCCGGGCTGTTCAACATCGCGTCCTGCAGATCAGAGGCGATCTTCTCCGTCTCGGGCGTATGCGTGCCGCCCTTAAGGCCAAAGGCCGCGGCGTAGGACAGGTCGGGCAGGCGGTTGAGCAAAGCCGGAACGTCGGCGGCGGCCTGGTAGGCCGTCAGCAACTTGGTGAAGCGGCTATCGGGCGACATGGCCACCATCGCCTCGCCCAGCAGCCCGGTGTTTTCGATCCGCAGCGACAGCGTCAGCGAGTCGGCGCTGGAGAGCATCTCGCGGTAGAGCGGCAGGATCGACAGGATGCCCTGCATCGAGGCGGCCGCCTCGGGCGGCATGCCCGCCTGGCCGCCCTCGCGCATCATCGACCGCATCTGGTCTTCCTGCTGCTTGATCGCCTGGTTGATCTGCGGCGAGGCGATCTTCATATTCAGATGAATCGCCAAGGCCGACGACTTGACGAACTTGGCCTGGTCGGGCGCCATCTCGTCCAATACCATCTTTTGCGCACCCAGCGCCGCCGCCAAGACCTTCTCGCTGGGGCTGATGGCGATGTATCCTCCGGCCTGCACCGCCAGCACCGTGCCCATTCTCAGCTTGACGCTGGTGTACTTCCCCGCCGGCGTACGCTCGTAGCCGGGGAACACCTGCGCAACGTCCTGGCCGGGGATGAACATCAGCCAGGGCAGCCCGGGCTTCTCGGCCGCCGGGGCTGTCTCGCCGGCCGGGGGAGCCTTCTTGAGACCCATCGTCTCTGCCAGATCCACCCCGAACTCCGTCGGGTCGAGCATGACGGCAGCGAACCCGCCGTTGGGATTGAATCCCGGACCCAACTGCGCCATCCCTTGCACCAGCGCGGCCATGCGACCGGGCTGCTTGGGACCGAGTTCCTTGTCGGCGCCCCATTCGGCGGCCAGATCGTCCGCCGACTGAAGAAGGTTCTGAACACTGTTGACCACGAAGAATCCCATGGCCCCGGCAGGGATGTGGCCCAGCACCGGTTCGGCTTGGGGTTTGGGTTTGGCCGGCGGCGGTGCGGCGGCATCCTGAGCGTACCCCGCCATGCCGATCGCCAGGACAGTCAAAGCCAACCCGCACGCCAATCGTTTCACTGAAAGCATTCTCGATATCTCCTTTGCGGCAGAGAGCTTGTACGGTCGAAGTCTGGAATATCATATACATGCGGGTCGGGGCTGCCAAAGAAAAACGCCCCGATGGCTCGCGCCGCGCGTATCCTGATTGAAATAACCTCCTCAGCGGTTTACGATGCCTTTGCGGCCGCCGTCGTGGGCAGCCGCCAAGCGCGGTTCCAGAGCGGATCGGCGGGTGCTATGAGACGCAATTCCTCCACAGGCAGAACTGCCCGCTCCAGGCGGGTCCGCAGCACGCCGCTGCCGACAGCGGGGGCCATCGTCGTCTCCCGCCGGCGCATCGCCCAGCGCGTATCCGAGTTGGCCATGGCTATCGACTCGCGATATGACGGACAGGAACTGACGCTGGTGGTGGTGCTCAGCGGCGCAGTCGTGTTCGCCGCCGACCTGGTCCGCCGCATTCACACGCCATTTCGCGTCACGATGGTGGAAGCCTCCTCCTACCGCGGCACGGCAACGCGCCCAAGCGGGCGGGTCTCGTGCGGACCGGTTCCCGGCGTCGTGGCCGGAAGAAACGTCCTGGTGGTGGACGATATTCTCGACAGCGGCGCCACGCTCAAGACCATCGCCGCGCGCCTGCGACAGCGGCGCCCGCTGACGCTGAGCTCGTGCGTGCTGCTTCGCAAAGATCGCTCTGACGGGCGGTGCGATTTCGCCGCCGACATGATTGGCTTTGACGTGCCCGACCGCTTCGTCGTCGGGTACGGGCTGGACTACGACGACCGTTTTCGCAATCTGCCGGATATTCGCGTGCTGGAGATTGCCCCTGCCGGCAAGGACGCCCTATGACCGGTTCGGCACAACCTACGGAACTGGAAGCGGTCGCTCAGCCGATCATGATTTCATCGGGCATCCTGCAGGACGGCGAGGTGATCCTGCTGGCCATCAAGCCCAGCGGATGGTACATCCTGCTGGCCTCGTGGCCGATCCTGCTGGTGGCGGCGTTGGCGGTGGTCGCTTCGAGCGTCGCCGACGGATTCATCGGCAGCGATCGCAGCGCCCGCGTGCTGTTTCCGGCGTGTCTGCTGCTGGCCGTGGCCTGCCTGACGGCGGCGTTCATCGGCTGGCTGGGACGTATGTACGTGCTGACCAACCGCCGCATCTTGCGGATCTACTCGATGCGAAAGCTCGATGTGGCCTGCTGGGATTTGCGCAGCGTGAACCAGGTGCTGCTGACGGCCTCGCGGGCGGAGAAGCTCCTGGGCATCGCGTCGTTGACACTGACGCTCGACCACCCCGACGACAAACAGCCCGCCTGGGCCCACATCTCCCGCCCGCTGGAAGTGCACAAGATCGTCCTGGAAGCGGTCTATCGCGCCAAAGGCATGTAGCTCTGATCCCGGACGGAGGGAGTGGTCCTGACGTGCGCGTCTATATCGCGTTTTGTTAGCGATCGAGTCCCCAGGGGATCTTCGACTTGCTCGACGGGTTGTTTCCCTGGTCCCCGCACTGCGAGCGATGATTCCGCCAACGTTACTTGCCCACGCAGAACCGCGAGAAAATGGACCCTAGCACGTCCTCGGTGACCACCTGGCCGCTGACGGCGCCGACCCCGGCGAGCCCTTCGCGAAGCTCGACGGCCGCCAGTTCCGCCACATCGGCCAGTTCGGCGGCGCTGTCGAGCAGTGCTGCCGCTGCCCGCGCGGCGGCGGCTGTCGATTCCAGGCTCCGTCGCTGACGCTGGTGCAGGCCCATCGCCTGCCCGCTGCGACCGGCCGACAGGTGCAACACCTCGGCCAGGCGCGCTTTTAATTCCTCCATCCCCGCCCCCGTCAGAGCGCACGTCTCGACGACCGGGTGCCATGGCGGCCGTTGTTCAGCCGCCATGTCCTCGCTGGCTGAACTGACTTCATCCGGGGCGAGGTCTACCTTATTAATGACCGTCAGCATCGGGCAGTGCGGGTTGGCGGCGCGGATGGTTGCGATGATCTCATCGTCGCGATCTTGGTCGGCCGCCGAGGCATCGATCACCAGCACGACGACATCCGCTGCGGCTACCGCGCGGCGGGCGGCGTTGTCGGCCGCCAGGGCGATCGCGTCGCCGGGATCGGTCAACCCGGCCGCGTCCTGGATGATCACCGGCCAGCCGCCCAGCGTCATCGACGCCGAGAGCACGTCGCGCGTGGTGCCGGCCGTGGCCGAGACGATCGCCCGCGACGTGCCCGTCAGGGCGTTGAGCAGCGAACTCTTGCCCACGTTGGGCGCCCCGCACAGCACCACGCGGGGGCACGCGGCCCCTTCGCTCACCCCGGCCGACCTGGCCAGAACGGCATCGATCCTGCCAGCCAACTCGCCCAGCCGCCCCGCCAGTCGCTGCGGGTTCTCTAACTCCAAGCCTTCCTCCGCCAGGTCGATCGACGCCTCAACCGTCGCCAGGGCCTCGACCAGTTCCGCCGAAAGCTGCCTGCACAGCTCGTAGATCCGCCCGCCGATGGCCGCCGCCGCCGCACGCACCTGCGCCTCGTCGGCGGCGTTGATGATGTCGGCCACGCCTTGGGCCGCGGAAAGATCAATGCGTCCCGAAAAGAACGCGCGGGCGGTAAACTCGCCCGCCTCCGCCGCCCGAGCGCCGGCGGCGATCACGTCGCCCTCGAGCGCACTGACAGCCGCGGGCGCCCCTGGAATATGCAGCTCCGCCACATCCTGTCGCGTATAACTCCGCGGCGCACGGAACACATACAGGCGCGCGGGAAGTTCGATCGCCCCCCCGCCGATGCGCACGATTCCCTCCCTGCTGGTGAACCCCCCCATCGCTTGCGGTGACGCGTTCGTCAGTCCCGCGAAAACCTTCCCCGCCAGCGCCAGCGCCGCCGGACCGCTGAGGCGCACGATCGCCCGCGGTCCGCTGCCCGCCGCGGAGGAAACCGCCACGATCGTGTCGTCGGTTTTGTGCATTCAACAATTCCCTTGAACTCCGCGCCGCGGCGCGTGATACTTCTTCGCTCAAGCTATACGATACCGTATGAGGGCTCTTTGACAATGGCGCAAACGCTGGCAGGACTGCTCAAGCTTCAAACGGTCGAACGCGACTTGGCTCATGTCCGAAGCAGACTGCGGGTGCAGCACAACGCCGTGGCCATCCAGCAACGCAAGATCGATCAGGCCCAACAGACCCTCGACCTCCAGAACCAGCAGCACATCAACCGCCTCAAACGCGCCGACCAGCTCGACCTCGACCTCAAGACCAAGGAAGAGCACGTCGCCAAGCTGCGGGCAAACCTCAACACCGCAAAGACCAATAAAGAATACGCCGCCGTCCTGACCGAGATCAACACCTTCAAGGCCGACAACGCCAAGCTCGAAGAAGAAGCCTTGGCCGTCATGAGCCAGATGGAAAGCAGCAAGGGCGAAGTCGACAAGGCCAAGGAAGCCCTCGCCGCCGCCCAGACCCGGCTCGAACAGATCCGCCAGGCCAGCGCCGAAGAAATCGAACGCCTCTCGGCCATGGAGAGCGAACTGCTCGCCAAACGCGACGCCTTGGCCGGCGATGTGGAACCCGAGGCCCTCAACCTCTTCAACCGCGTCGTCGGAAGGTACGAGGGCGAGGCGATGGCCGTCATCGAGATCCACGGAAAGAAACCGCCGCATACGTATGTCTGCGGCGGCTGCTTTATGGGCCTGCGAGCCGAGCACGTCAACGCCCTGCGCGTCCGCGACCAGATCCGAACCTGCGACAACTGCGGGCGAATCCTCTACCTGCAGGAACAGGCCGAAAAAGCCACCAAGGCCTGAGGCAGGTTCTATGGCCCCCGATGCATCCCCCGCCGCCACCCCACCCCTGCACCCGGACGTGATCGCCTGCATCGACGGCGGCGCCCGAGGCAACCCCGGACCGGCCGCCGCCGGAGTCGTCATCAAAGACGCCGCCACCGGCAAAGCCATCTACAAAGCCGGAATCTTCATCGGACACGCCACCAACAACATCGCCGAATACCAGGGCCTGCTCAACGCCTTCAAGACCGCCGCCAAGCTCGGCGCACAAAAGGTCCTGGTGTTGAGCGACTCGGAGCTGATGGTCCGCCAGATGACCGGCCGCTACCGGGTCAAGAACGCCGGCCTGCGCCCCCTGTTCGAACAGGCCGGCGCACTGGCCGAGCAATTCAAACACGTAGAATACCGCCACGTCCGCCGAGAGCAGAACACCGAAGCCGACGACCTGGTCAACCGCGCGCTGGATTTCAAAAAGAACGTCGGCGACGTCCTGTAGTTTTCACCGCCGAGGTCGCAGAGACCGCAGAGGAAGAAGATGAGAGACGGGGAGAAACACCGATGCGCCACGTTGGCGGTCGAGCTCTTGTCCTGCGTAGCCTCTGGCGAAGCTAATATGCTCGACGCGGTTGTTATCACCGCGGTTCTATGCTTGGGTTCGCCCCCCTGCGCCTCCATCATTGCAGGACTCTCTTGTGATTTCTGTCGCCCCTGACGGGGCGAAGACATGGCGGCTTGAAAACGGCCGCCATGGCACCCGGACTTCCCTCGATTCATTCTCTCTTCTCCGCGTTCTTTGCGACCTCTGCGGTGAGTCTCCTGCCGGAAGACGCGCGGGGCAAGCCCCGCCGCTAACGAGCGACCTTCTTCCATTCTTCCATTCTTCCATTCTTCCAATCATCCAGTCATCCACCCATCCGTGCTTCTTCTCCCTCTGTGGTAGGTTGTCCGTTTTTCGGTTACGATGTGCCTCATGGCGATGTTCTCGCAACAATTCATTGACCAGGTCGCACAGGCCACGGACATCGTGGACCTGATCGGGCAGTACGTTGCCCTGCACAAGAAGGGCAAGGAGTTTGTCGGGCTCTGTCCGTTCCATCAGGACAAGCACCCGTCGATGAATGTCTCGCCGGCTAAGCAGATCTTCAAATGCTTTGCCTGCGGGGCCGGCGGGCAGGCGTTCAACTTCGTCATGATGTACGAGAAGATCACGTTCCCCGACGCCGTCCGCGTGCTGGCTGAACGGGCCAACATCCCCCTGCCGGTGCAGACGCCCGGTCAGCCCGTCGCCCAGGACGGGCTGGGCAAGAGCGACCTGGTGCGCGTCATGGGCGTGGCGCAGGAGTTCTTTCGCAAGTCGCTGCACACGGCCATGGGCGAGTCGGCGCTGGCGTACGCCCGCAAGCGCGGACTGACGGACGAGTCGCTCGATCGGTTCGGGATCGGCTTTGCCCCCGACGCCTGGGACGCGCTGATCAAGGCCACACGCAACCAGCGCGTGACCGAGGCGCAGCTTGTGGCCGCGGGCTTGGTAGCCCGGCGCGAGAGCGGCGGCTGTTATGACCGCTTCCGCAACCGCCTGACGTTCCCGATCTATGATGCGACCAATCAGATCATCGCCTTCGGCGGCCGCGCCCTGGCGGCCGACGAACAGGCCAAATACCTCAACAGCCCCGAGACGATCGTGTTCGACAAGTCGTCGAACCTGTACGCCCTGAACTGGGCTCGGCCGGTGATCGTTTCGAGCAAGCAGGCGGTGGTGGTCGAGGGGTATCTTGACGCGATCATGCCCCACCAGTGTGGCGTGGGCAACGTGGTGGCCACGCTGGGTACGTCGCTGACCGAGCGGCACGTGCGCGTGCTGTCGCGATACGCCAGCGAGGTCGTGCTGGTGTTCGACGCCGACGCGGCGGGGGCGGCCGCGGCTGAGCGGGCGATGGAAATCTTCCTCTCGCAGCAGGTTCACGTGCGCGTGGCGACGATCCCAGCCGGCAAGGACCCGTGCGACTACTGTCTGGCCGAGGGCGGCGAGGCGTTCAAGACGCTGCTGGCCAACGCGCCCGATGCGCTGGAATACGTCTGGCAGAAGCGTCAGGCTGAGCTTGAGACAGCCACGGGCAACCTGGCCGACCGGCGGCGGCTGGTGGAGAACTTTCTGGGCCTGGTGGCGCAGTCGCAGGCGTATGGAGCCATCGACACGGTACGGCAGAGCCAGCTCGCCCAGCACATCGGGCATTTGCTGAACATTCCGCCAGCCGAGCTGCAGCAGGAGATGCGGCGTCTGTCGCGGCAGGTGCGCCCCACCGCCCGCTCGGGGGCCGCCCCGGCCACGACGGGCTCGGCGATCGAGGGCACGCTTCGCCCGCAGCGGCACGTGCTGGAGGTGCTGCTGAATAAGCCCGAGCTGTTCGACACCGCCGCCGAGCGCGTCAGCCCGCGCGACTTCACTGATGCGTCATTCGCCCGCATCGCCCAGTGCCTCTGGCAGGCGGCGGCAGAGGGCGTAACGGCGCCCGAGCAGATCACCTGCCGCGCCGAGATCGCCGACCTGGGCAACCTGCTGGCCGACCTGATCGCCACGGGCGAACACCGCGGTAATTTTGAAGACACCCTGCGCGGGGCGATGGATTTCATCAGCTACCAGCGCTCGCGTCAGGAAGCGCAGCAGGCACCCGCCTCCGAAGAAGAGCGACTGCGTGCGGCGACGGAGAGACCCAAGGCGGATGTGAGACGACGGCCGCGGATTACGTAGAGCGCGAAAGAAAGAAACAACCGACGACGAGGACGAGGACGAATTGAGCTTCTTCGTTTAGCGGCGGGGATACTGCCCGCCGTAGCCTCTGGCGAAGTCGGATGCCCCGCGGGTTTTTGAGGTCAAGGAAACGTCGAGCAAGCTCGACCGCTAACAAAACCGGGAACTGCCTCCGCCGTGTCTTCTCGTCCTCGTCCTCGTCCTCGTCGTCGGTTTCTTCCCCTTCTTCAAACCTCAGTCAACATCCTCTTCAGCGCCTGATAATCCGTCTTGCCCGTCCCGAGCACGGGGATCTCCTCCACGCGCATCACGCGGTGGATATTGTGCAGCGGCGAGAGGCCGCTGCGGCGGATCTGGGCGTTGGCCTTTTCGCGGTCGATGTCGATCGCGGCTATCAGCACCAGTTCGGGACGCTCGTGGGCCTCGTGGGCGATAACGGCCAGCTTCGGTCCGCCCTCGTGGTCCGGTCCGGTCAAAGGTTCCAGCGCCGCCTCGACGGCTGGCAGCGAGACCATCTCGCCGCCGAACTTGACGAACCGGCGGAGCCGCCCGTGGAACGTCAGCACGCCGCCGGCGTTTTCGCTGACCAGGTCGCCCGTGCGGTACCAGCTCTTGCCCTCGTGCTCGACGAAGGGCGAGGGGCCTTCGTAGTCGAGATACCCGCCGAAGACGCTGGGCCCGCGCACCAGCAGCATGCCCTTTTCGCCGCGAGCGACCGCTCGACCGGTGTCGATATCGACGATGGCATATTCCAGCGTCTGCATGACCTTGCCGATGGTCCCGGCGACGGGACCCCGCGGGTCATTGAGCGAGATGATCGGCGAGCACTCGGTGACGCCATAGCCTTCGAGGATCATCGTCTGCGGGCAGGTGCGGCTGATGGCCTCGTAGACGCGTGGCGGGCATTTTTCGGCCCCGGTGACGGCCATCCGCAGCGAGTCGAGCTGCCCGCTGCGGGCGGCGCGGACGATGCCGCCCAGGAACGTCGGCGTGCCCATGAGGATCGTGGTGCGGTAGGCCTCGATGATCGAGGCCAGTATGCCCGCCTCGTTGGGGTTGGGGTGGTACACCACCGGCATGCCCGCCAGCAGCGGCGCGCACAGGGCAGCGGTGAGGCCGAACGAATGGAACGGCGGCAGGATGCCCACCATGCGGTCGCCCTGATGCAGGTCGACCATGTCCAGCACGTCGCGCAGGTTGATCAGGATGTTGGCGTGCGTCAGGGGCACGGCCTTGGGCAGGGCCTCGCTGCCGCTGGTGAACAGGATCGCCGCGGTGGGGCTGACGGTGGCCTTGTCGAGGCTGCGCCAGCTCAGGCGCGCCTTGAGCAGCGCGGCGATCTTCTGCCCTCGCGTGATCTTGCCGCGCAGGTCTTCGAGATACACGCACAGCGGCGCCATGCCGCCCAGGTCGACCCCCTGCCCGGCCAGGCGCTGGACGAGAATTCGCGACGTCAACACGGCCGAGAGCCCCACAGCCTTGGCGGCGTGTTCCAGGTTGCGCCGTCCGATGGTCCAGTTCAGCAGCACCGGCGTCTTGCCGGCAAACGCCGTCGCCAGATACGCCACGCCGGCGCCGACCGAGGCGGGCAGCATCACGCCGACATTCTCGCCCGGCAGCGAGCGGATGTGTCTCTGCAGTGCCAGGATGCCCATGATCGCCTCGCGGTAGGTCCGCATCCCGCTGGTCTGGTCGGCCATGCAGACGCGCGAGGGACCGCGGCGAGCCTGGGCGAGGAAGACCTGCGGGATGGTCTGGCCCGAGGCCAACTGCACCGGCGCCCCGCGCCGGAACCAGCGGCGCGACGGTCGGCGGATCGTCCGCTGCGAAGCGGAAATGCCCTCGCCGTATGCCGCCAGCATCACGTCGGCGACCGTCAGCAGCGAATCGGTGTCGCCCTGGGGGTGGCCGAACTGCTGCTCGAGCCACACCAGCAGCTCCGTGCGCACCAGCGAGTCCAGCCCCAGGTCCCGCGCGAGGTGCTGCGAGTCGTCGAGGTGCGACAGGCCCGACAGCTCGATCAGGTGCTCGGTGACGATCTGGCGCATCGCCGCCGGCACCGCGTCAAGCCGCCCCGTGTCGGCGTACGCCTGCGGCTCGGGCACGATGCGCGTGCCGCCCCGCTCCCAGATCGAGTACGGCACGTACGTGTTGCGCTGCGGGTCGGTGTTGTAGAAGGTCTCGATGTACGCGTTGATAGCCGCACGCCCCTGGTCGCGCGGAAAGTCGTCGCACTCGACGGCGACGAGGTCCACCCGCCGCCGCGGCGCGAAGAAAATCCCGCTGGCCAGCAGCGCCCGCGCGCCTCGCTTGAGCGTGCCGGCGACGTCCGGAACGCGCCCCGCCGCCCAACTGAACCCGCTGCCCCACAGCCCTCTCTGGCGGATCAACACCACGCGGGCGTCCGGCACGCGAGACAGAACGTACTCCACCGCGCTGTTGCCCCGAACGTCTTCCATCGCCGTGCGGCAGAGCTGCCCCGCCGGATACAGCAGCGCGTTGCGCCCCCGCTTGAGCGACGCCACCAGCAGATCCAGCGCCGCCTCGACCTGCGGCGTAGCCTCGACGCCGTACTTGGAGATGTCGGGAATGCCCAGCACGTGCATGCGGGCCGCCAACCAGCGAACCAGAAAGCGGTCCACCTGGTCGCGATCGGCCAGGAACCGAGGCATAAACGTCTTGTGCAGGGCCGCGGCCATGATGACCGGGTCCATCAGGGCGTTGTGATTGGGAAGGAAGAGGATCTTGCCCCGGCCGCGCGCAGCCACTTCATCGAACCCGTGCAGACGGACGCGATAGCGCAGCCACAACAGCGACTTGACCCACCATCGCAGCAGCGTATTAATCATGCGCTCTCTCCGGGGCCTTGCTGGGCCTGCCAAGCCGCCGGCGGTTCATACCGCAGCAGCACGTGCAGAATGACCGCTGCCACAACCGCCGCGGCGCCCAGCATCGCGAAAAATCCGCTGGGCGTGATCTCACGCCACAACCACGAATGCAGCAGGCCCGTCAGCATGATAGCCGCAAACACCATGAAGTTGGAAGCGGCGATGACCGTGCCCTTCTCCGCCGCCCCAGGGCGAACCTGGATGAAACTCTCGCAGGGAATCATGAACAAACCGCCGGCGATGCCCATCAGCGCCAGCAGCCCCATCAGCACCGGGAACTGCAGCGACTGCGACAGGACCCGCCCGGCCGACAGAGGCGTCCAGAGGACGCCGATGAGCAGCGCCAGGAGGGCAATCACCATGGCGGCCGTCGGCAGAGCACGGTACCAGCGCGGACCGGTCAGCACCTTGGCGGCAATGAGGCCCCCCACCGCGATGCCGACCAGCTCGCTCAAAGCCAGCAGCCCCGAGCGCGTGTCGTCCAGGCCCATCTGGTTCTGCCCCATCTGCATGATGATCAGCACCTGCAGATTGCCCAGCCCCCAGATGAACGCGTCGGCCCAGAGGACCTTCGCCAGCAATGAATCCCCATGCAGGCGCGCCAGGTCTTTGAGCGTCGCCAGCGGACCGGCCCAGGGCACTGCCGCCGACGGCGCCGCCGCGGGGCGGGCGACCGTCCAGAAGCTCGCCGCCACGCCCACCAGCGCCACCGCCACCACAGCCGCCGCCGCCAGGGAAAGCCTGCCTGCTGTGGGCGCCTCGTCCGCCCTGGCCCCGAGCACGAACCCCGCCAGCGCCACGCCCAGAAGGATCGCCGCGGTGATCGCGGCCTTGAGACGTGCGTTGGCCGCGGGCACAAACGTCGGCGGGTACAGCTCCGGGATCGATCCATTCAGCGCGGGGCTGAAGATGGCCGATTGCCAGCCCATGAAGAACACCGTCACCAGCAGCAGCACATAGTTCTGCGAGATGATCCCGAAAGCTCCGACGCACATGGCCGCCAGTTCCATGATCTTGCTGGCGATGACGATCCGTCGCTTGGGGAAACGGTCTGCCGCCCATCCGCAATAGGCGGCGAAGATCACAAAGGGCAGCGCCATGAAGTTCGTGGCCAGTCCCGAATAGTGCCCGCGCCCGGCGCGGTTGGCCATCATGATCACGATGGTCTTAAAGAAATTGTCGTTGAACGCCCCCAGGGCATACGCGCCGGCCATGGCGATGAACTTGCCGCGAGCTTGCCCGATCTGATGTTTTTCCGCATCATCCATAGCGGCACGAGACCCTTCCCTAGCGGACGATACTATACCCTCTGTCTGCCGCAGTGGCACCAAAAGACTCCACGCTTGAGGTACGGCGAAACTCGATTGCCGCGTCAATAAACCAAGCCACTATGCCCCTCTGGGGCGCTAATCAAAAAAATTCGCGATTGTTTTTCTTTTCGTAAGTCTTTCGTAGTCAAATCAGTACAGTTGTCAGTTTTGGGATTTCTGGCGTCTCCGTGATTTTCCGCTTGTAATTACTAGGGGGAAGCCTGTATTATTCCGTCAACATTTACCCCACACCAAGGGCATGGCGGCCCTTCTCACGGGTTCCCGCGGCCACCGGAGGCCGGAAGTCGGAACCACGATTCAGAGACGCCTTATGGAGTTACCGCTATGTCCGTCGCGCCATGTGTACACGTTATGGACGCTCGCCCGCAAGTGGAGCACTTCCTCCCCCTGGCCCGCTCGATCGCCTCGCGACTCAAACGCTGTTACTGCTGGGTCGATTCCGAAGATCTCTACAGTTACGCTCTGCTGGGCTTGTCGCTGGCGGCGGCGCAATATGAAAGCGACCAAGGCGTCGCCTTCGCCGATTTCGCCGCCCGCAAGGCCATGTACCTGGCCATCGACGAAATGCGAAAGGACCGAGTGCTCTCCAAGGCCGGAACCCTTCCCCGACGCGTCGTGTTCAGCAGCGAACTGGCCGACGACGACACCTCGCCGATGTCCATGACGGCCGTCGAACGCCGCTACGACGACCACTCCAGGCAGATGGACCTGCGCGATTTTTTCTCGACCATGCGATCGAAGCTTTGCCCGTGGGAAAGCCTCCTGCTGAAACTGCATTATGAAAAGGGCCTGACGTTCCGCGAGATCGCCCGCCGCCTGGGCGTCGGTCAGCCGACCCTGAGCATGCGGCACAAACGCCTGCTGTCCAAGCTCCGCCGCTTCGCGCAGCCTTGCTGGTGCTGAAAAAGAGAGGACCTCCGCAATGAACGCCAAACCGACGCCTTCGAACTCGACGACGACCGACGAGAAACTCTGGAGCGATTTCCGCCGCAGCGGCGACAGCCGCCTGCGCGGGCAGTTGATCGAGCGGTATCTGCCGCTGGTCACCAGGACCGCCCAGCGCCTGGCGCTGCGATTGCCCGACAGCGTCGAGGTCGACGACCTGGTTTCGGCAGGAACGTTCGGGCTCATCCGCGCGGTGGCGGGATACGACCCGCGGCGAGGCGTGAGCTTCGACGTCTACTGCATTCCCCGCCTGCGCGGGGCCATGCTCGACGAACTGCGGGCGATGGACTGGGTGCCCCGCGGCGTCCGCAGCCGCGCCCGCAGTCTCTCCCGCGCCAGCGAGACGCTCCGCGCCGCCCTCGGGCGGGCGCCCTCCGACGCCGAACTGGCCCGCACCGTCGGCGTCGACGAGCGGGAACTCCAGGCCATGCTGCCCCAGACGCACCTCGCCGGCGTGATCTCCATCAACTGCCGCCCCAACGACGCCGACGACGACCTCGATGTGACCGATATCGCCGCCCGCCAGGAACACTGCGGCGGTCCGCTCGATGCCGCTATCCGCAACGAACTTCGCGATTACCTCGCCCAGGGACTCAACCGAACGCAACGCCTCGTCGTCCTGCTGTACTACTTCGAAGGCCTGACCATGAAAGAGACCGGCCTGGCTGTCGACCTCTCCGAAAGCCGCGTCAGCCAGATGCTCACCGATATCGCGTCGCACCTCAGGGACCGCCTGGACCAGTATCGCCGCAATCAATCCCCCCCGAAGGAAGCGGCATGAAATGCAGTTGAAGCAATTGGTAATCAGTAATCGGTAACACCGGTAATCGGTAACCAGTCACCTACTATTTAGTATTCAATCCGCACGAAATGCCAGACGAGCATCAGCGACCAAAGGACTAATGACCAAACCGGCGGCAGTGGCACTGCGTGTGCAAGGGACCGATTTACTGATTACTGACTACTTTCGCTCTTTGCGGCGCGTGCGCCGGCCGCACGGGGATGGCCGGCAGGAACATGTTGAATGCGCTGCCCTTTCCGGGGCGGCTATCGACGGTGATGAACCCCCCGCTCTGGCGAACGAACCGGCTGACCATCGTCAACCCCAGCCCCGTTCCCTTTCCAGGGGGCTTGGTGGTGAAGAACGGTTGAAAGAGTTGCGAGAGGGTCTGCTTGTCCATGCCCACGCCGTCGTCTTTGACGACCAGCCTGACGAATCGCCCGGCTTGGACCGGAGCGTGGCGGCGGGCCTGCTGGCGATCCACCAGCACGTGGGTGATTTCGACGCCGACGTTGCCGCTCGAGGCCACCGCGTCTCGAGCGTTCATCAGCAGGTTGATCATCGCCTGCTGAAGCTGCGCCGGGTCGGTCTTGACCCACGCCGGCGCCGGCGAGAGACGAATCGACATCGAAACGTACTTGCCCAGCAACCGGTCCAGCGGGGCGGCCATCTCCGTCAGCAGGTCTCCGACGTTCACCAGCACCGGGCGGACGATCTCGCGGCGGCACGCCGACAGCAACCGCTGGCACAGGTCGTTCGAGCGGTCGGCGGCCTTGAGCACCTGTTCGAGCAGGCGGCGGTCTTCGACGTCGCCGGCGCGGCGGCGCATGAGCATTTGCCCGTATCCGCTGATCAGCGAAAGCTGATTGCCGAAGTCATGAGCGACATTGCCCACCAGAAGCGCCAGGGCCTCGATCTTCTGCATCTGCAGGAATTGCCGCTGAAGCGCCGCGTCGTTGGCGGCCGCGCCGCCGATGGGCAGTTGCTGCGATTCGTCGAGCATCGCTCACACCTTGTTAACAGCAGTAATCGGTAATCGGTAATCAGTAATCGGTACCGGGCTCCGTGATTCGTGGCTTGGTTACTGGTTACTGATTACTGATTACTGATATTACTGGTTACTGATTACTGGTTACTGGTTACTGGTTACTGTCTTTCCTCATGCCGCCGGGCGGCGTCCCAGCGCCCGCACCGACAATTCCAGCAGCATTTCCAGTGAAAACGGTTTATACAGCACCTCGATATCCCGCCGGGCCAGCCGCCCGCGGACTTCCTTGTCGTAGCGCCGGCCGGTCAGCACGATGGTGTGTTCGAGCGCCTCGGGGACGGCTTCGCGCATGAAATCGAGAATCTCCCACCCGTCGGGCTGCGGCATGCCCAGGTCCAGGATGAGCAGGTCGTAGCGGCTTTGCGCCAGGCGGTGGATTGCCTCGCTCCCGTCGGTGACGGTCTCGACCTGCGCGCCGGCCTGGGCGAGGATCTCCGATATCAGCGAGACCACCTCGGGCCAGTCATCGACAACCAGGACCCGCGCGTCATGCAAGTCGAAAGCTTGAGCCACCATGGCGGACCTCCCTTCCTTCGTAGTTGCTGGAGTCTTTGGGCACTCTGGCAAGGATCTCCAGAAGCACCTTGGTGCGAAATGCCACAAGGCCCACGGGCATGTCGAGCGCCGCCGCGGCTTCGGCGACGTCGAGGCCGTCCGCCAGGTGGAGCAGGAGCATTCGCCGACTCTGCGGGCAGAGCCCCGCCAGAGCCTGCCGGAGCGCCTGGGCGGGGTGACTCGCTGGGCCGGCTGGGACCGCTCCGCCAGCCCAGGCCCATCGGCAGCGGCAACATTGGGAGGGGACAGCCCAGAGGCATCGCAGCGGCACAGCGTTGGTGCTGAAAGGAAGCGCGAATGTCCGGGGCGGGCATCGTGGAATCGAGATTGCTTCGTGCAGATACATAACTGGCCCTCGCCATAAAAATAGGGCGCTGACCGGTGGGACATCCATGCGTGGCCACGGGGTCAACTGCGCGTCGGAAAGGTCATCTGCTCCGGCTGCAGAGTCCCGGCGAAGCCTCCATGCGTATGAAGCACGCCATAAAGCATTCGGATTTGTCTTGGCGGAGTATTGAGGTATTCCACCTAAAACAAGTTTTTTTCCATAGCCGCCCCTCGGTCAGTCTTTTCCATCGCAAGCGTCATAAACCACCACGTTGCCACAAAGACCGCAGGCGGGTAGAATGCGCCGAAATGCCCGAATATGCCGATGGGTGAAACAGTCGCCAACATCCTCCACCAAAATCGGGCCCTTAGCTCAGCGGTTAGAGCAGGGGACTCATAATCCCTTGGTCGAAGGTTCGAATCCTTCAGGGCCCATCCGCCGTCGCCCGCCGAAGGGGCGGGGACCTGGTGGCGGTACGGCGGCCACCGCGTCCTGGCACTGAGGCCTGTTTATCGCTTGGCGACCTCGATGCCGTACTTGTACGACTCGTCGAAGAACGCCTCGAGGCTGGACAGCGGGCAGTCGCCGTTGATGCCGTTTCCGGCCGTGATCATGCAGCGTCCCTGGCCCGGCTGCCAGTACGTGTCCATCATGAACCGCACTTCGCGGCGCACGTCGTCGGGCGTGCCCCAGGGGATGGTCTGCTGCACGTCCATGCCGGCGAAGAAGGTGATCTTGCCGCCGAACTTCCGCGCGACGTCGCGCTCGTCCATGGTGTACTTCTGGATCGGGTGCAGCACGTCGAGGCCGACGTCGATCCACTTGGGGATGAACTTGAGAATGCTGCCGCACACGTGCAGCCAGAAGTGCATGTTGTGTTTGTGGGCGGCGTCGAACATCCGCTTGTAGTACGGGGCGTAGAACTCGTCGAAGATCGCCGGGGAGAAGAACTCGCCGGTCTGCGTTCCCAGGTCGTCGCTGGTGAAGACGCCGTCGCAGTGCTGCTCGACGCCGGCCCGCTCGATGAGCCCGCAGTAGAGCGTCGTCAGGGCGTCGAAGAGCTGGTGTACTTCCTTGGGGTTGGTGTAGTAGTCCATCAGGGCGTTGGACATGCCCCGCAGCGACCAGTGCCGCTCGAACAGGCAGAACCACCACATGCCCAGGCGGTAACGCTGATCGGGGGCCTCGGGTTTGTAGTCCCACAGACCGGCGAAGTCGGCGCGGGGGAAGTTGGCGACGATCTCGTCGATCTTGCCCCAGTCGTCCAGCAGCACGTTAGAGTCAATGCCGCCGTGACGCCCGAGCGTCGGATTGGCGTACGGCAGATAGGACCAATTGGGGTAGGCGTTGTCGCCGCGGCAGTTGGCGGGCATGTTCATCCCGACCGGCTGAACGTCCTGGGGATAGCGGGCCAGGATGTCGCGGACGGCCTGCGCCCGATCGCCGAAGGCGTCTGGGTGAACCCACATGTGGATATAGAGCGGCACGCGCGGCGTATCGGCGTGCCCTTCGATGACGGATGAAAGCTGCTCGCGAGTCAAGGCTTGATACTCGGACATCGGTCTGCTCCTGAAATTCGTGTGGCATGGGCGTCTCGCCCATGCTCCCTGAACCTCGACTGACTGCCAGGGACACGCACAACGGAGTTGTGCGTGGCACCCGTCTCGCCCATGCATCCTGAACGCACGTTGCGAATCGGCTTTATCCACAAAATCGCGGCGCAGGTAAAGAGGATTTTGTCGCCGCTGAGGTCGCTGAGGACGCTGAGGTATAAAGCAAGGGCGGGCGCCTCGCGTGAAGGCACCCGCCCATTGATGGCTACAGATCACTGAAGCTTAGCTGCGTTTGCGCCGAATCAGGGCTGCAATGCCGCCGATGGCCAGCAGGCTCATCGTCGCCGGCTCGGGGATGGTCGTCTGGTAGACATCGCTGATATTGAAGGCGCCTGCCTCGAACGAGAAGACGTGGACTTCATCAATCCCGCCGAGCCATTCGCCGCCGGTATTGGCATTACCTGTGCCAATCCAGAAGGCCTGATAGCCTCCGGCAGCTTGAACAGGATTGGTAGAATTAGCGTTCTGGCCGGTCCCAACTTGTACGCCGTTGAGGTAGAACTCCCTGTTGTTGCTTCCGTTGTAGACAATCGCCGCATGTACCCAGGTACCCCACTCAGTCACCGGTGCATAGTTACCGGTATGGATCCAGCCATTGGGGTTTGTATCCCAAATGGAAAGCATTTGGTAATAGTTGCCGTTCGACACGGCCATGTAGTTAGGGCGGGCGGGGGCGGGGTCTGGAGGCAACAGCAGCCAGGCGGACATTCCCCAATTGGTCGAAGTACCGGTGAGATACGTGGGAGCCGACCAGCGACCTTGCTGAGTCTGCAGATATTTCGTGCTGCCGGCAGCGCCACTCGATCCGGTCTCAATCGACGAGGTGCCGCGACTCACCATAGCAGCATCCGTCCCTGTGGCGGCGATGAGGCCGACATTGAGGTCGTCACCGTCTTCGCCCATGTGGTACAGGGCCACCGTGGTGACCGTTGCCTGAGCCACTCCTGCCAAAACCAGAATCAGTCCCGCCACCGCGCACATCATCAGTTTGTTCCGCATGCCATTCTCCTTGCGTCAAAAGAACAGGATCCGTCCGTTAAGCTCGTGCTGCGTCCGACAGCACACGTGATTTACGAGAAAAAACCCCGCCTGCCTCAGCGGCGATTGCGCCGAATCAAGGCCGCGATGCCCCCGATGACCAGCAGACTCATCGTCGCCGGCTCGGGAATCGGGTTGGTGTAAGCGCCAGCGATGCCCCACTTCTCCTGAAGATAGTACCCAATGGCATTCTGCTCGTCGGCTGTCAGAGCACCGGTATAGAGCAGGACTTCATAGATGTCGCCGCCCCAAGCGCGGCTGCCGTAACCATCGCGGTCGGAGCCAATGCGGTTGGTATATCTCGCCCAAGTCGGAGCAGTCTCATCTATAGACAGGATGAAGGGGGTATTTAGGGAATATTTCTGCGTTACCAGGTTAATGCCTGTCCCGTCAAGCTTGCCGACCCAGTGCTCGTTCACCGTGCCATAATTGGCGAAAACGCCTGCGCTGCCTCCATTGTGGTAGTCGATGTTGCTGCTCTGGCCCATCATCGTGGAACTGCGGCTGGCGCGGGTTTCCTTGCCAACAAAGAATATGTACGTCGGGGTGATGGAAGGAATGTTGAACCAGTCGCCGATGTCGCCGGCGTAGACGTCGCACCGCATGGCGCCCAGGCCGTTCTGGGCGTTGGCGATCCAATGAATGCCAGTGTACGCGCCGTATCCACCTGTGCTGGCATTGTCATCGCCGCCGGCAAGATCGGCCCATGAGTAGACACGATCGCCGTCATTGACGCCGGTGATGGCGCTGGCATCGTATTGGGCTCGCAGTCCGGTTGTAACCGGCACAGGCGCCGCTGTGGCCACCGCCGCAAGCGCCAGAACAAGTCCAACCGTCAGAATTGTCGCAAGTGCCGTCCTCATTTTCCTGATCCTTTCAAAGATGCCATCGATTAAGGGCTCAACAGCCCAGACAGATGCCTGTACACAGACCGCATAAAACGGATGCGTAGAACCGTTGGTCCAGGATTTGCCCGCCTCCGTCTCTGCTCCCCAACCGGGCTTGAGGACCGGCTTCTCCTGGGGAATCAACGGGGCAATGAGGCCCAACAGAAAGAAAGTATAAGCCGATCCGACATTTTTGCAAGCCAAAAGCCCAGACTTTTCCAAGAAGTCCTTTTGAAGAGCTTGTGTGACCTTAATCGCTGGCCACGCCGGATCCGTCGTCGGAAAGTCTGATCGAGAATTTGCCGTCGCTGGAAATGGCTTTGCCCAGATCGCCCTTGAGGCCTTTGGCGGGTTTCCAGGTCTTGTTGCCGATCTTGACGCTGCCCTGGCCTGCCCCGTGCAGTTCCAGCAGCCCGTTGACCTGGTCGAGGTCGTACCGCAGGAAACGCGTCAACGCCAGCGAATGAATCGCGCTGACGTGCGCGGCGGGCAGGGTGCGGTCGAAGATGCCCACGTCGTCGATGTCTGCCGCGGCGGCGGGCTTTTCCCTCTCGCCGCCGAGGCGCCAAGCGTCCGCATCGTTCTTCGCCGGGGAATGGGGCGTGGGCGAGGAGTCGTTCTTGCCCGGCGCGGCTGGGCCCGCCCGCACGCCGTCGACGAAGAACGTCACCGCGTCGTCTTTGGCGGCGGGGTTGACGGCGGCAGCGACGTGGTGCCACTGGTTGTCGCCGCTCACCGTCAGTCCGTCCGCCACCCGCCGTGATTGCCCTTGTTCGATCCAGAGCCTGTTGTCGACGATCACCATCGCCATTCGCTTTCCGCCAGCCAGCTCGCATTCCAGGATGGGGCAGCGGCCTTTGAGGCTCTCTCCGCCGCGCACCCAGGCACTGAGCGTGACGACTTTGCTGTTGTCGGCATGGAGCGGGGCAGCCGGGTCCACCCTCACCGAGCCCGAAACCGCCGCGCTGCCCGCCACGGAGGGGTCCTTCAGGCGCAAGCCACAGCCGCGCACGCCGTCGTCGATCCAGGAGCATTGCTGCAGCTTTCCGACGCGCCCGCCCACGGCGTCGCGCGTCACCAGACCGTCGCCTTCGTTGAGCGGCCAATACGCCACCAGACCGTGCGCCAGAGGCCCCGGCGGCGCAGGCGGTGCAGCGGGCGGCGCCTTGACCGGCGCGGAGAGCGACTCATCGGCGGGCACGGGGACAGCCGCCGGACCGTCCAGCAGCCGCACCTCGTCCCAGGTGATGAAGTCGCGCCGGGCCACGTCGTTGGGCGAAGCCTCCAGCGGCGAACTCAGCGACGGGTCGCTGACGAATAGCTCCAGGTCTTCAAGATCGCTCTCCCGCGACCATGTCTCCACGGCCACGCCCTTGCCGGCGCTTTGCGAATTGAACCTCGCCTCGGTGAGTTTCTGCCCCTCAAGGGCCCAGAAGCCGCGCACGAGTTCAGGCCCGTCCCGCCGCACGGTCATCTCGGCCATCAGCAGGTACGTGTGGGCGGGAAGGTAATTCTCCACCATCGGCAAGGCCCTGCCGCCGGCAAAGACGCACAGCGAGCTGTCCATCAGCCCCAGGGCCAGGCCCTTGCTCTTGACCTGGTCGACATCCCTGCCCCTGACGCGATAGGGCCCGACGCCCATCGCCGCGATGGAACGTCGGTCGTTGGGCTCGGCGGGACGGATCAACACGCAGAAGGTGTAGACGCCGCTTTTGGCCACCGGCGGCAGCGCCAGCGGACGATGAAGAATGACCACCCCCTGACGCGCCCACTGCCCCAGGCTCCCGCCGGCGGACCGCTCCAGCAGATTGTGCGTGAGCTTGCCTGCCCGAAAATGATAGAAGACCGAGTTGCCCCGCCAGCCCAGATCCGGATCAAACCCCCAGACCCCCACCGACGGCGTCTGACCGTAGGGGCGGGAATGTTCCGCGTACGCGCCCGGACCGGCGCCGGCGACGAACCCGTCGTACATCAGGGTGGCCGATTTCTCGGCCATCGCACAGGCGCCCCATGCCGCAATCACCGCGACGACAGCAATCCCGCCTGCATATTTCCTGCCTTGAATCCTCATCGAGATGCTCCCTGGTGCAATAGATCGAGACTATTCTATTCACCCAGGAAGCGGGATTTCGGGCAAAAAAAAGCTATTCACCGCAGAGATCGCAGAGGTCGCAGAGATTGGAGGAAGTCATTAAATCAGACCTTCTCCGTCTCTATTCTTCTCTGCGTTCTTTGCGAACTCTGTGGTGAATCAGCTTTTCTACTCGCTCTTGACCCCCGTGCCACTGTCGTCGAGCTTGATGGAGAATTTGCCGCCCACGGAGGCGACTTTGCCAGGTTCACCCGAGAGGCCCGACGCGAATGCCCACGACACGTCGCCGATCTTGGCAGAGCCTTTGCCCGCGCGGTGCAGTTCGATCAGCGCGTTGGCCTGGGCGAGGTTGTACTTGAGCTTGTCGGACGTCTGTAGCGAATGGATGGCAATGACCTCTGCGGGCTTGAGGACGTAGCCGAAAACCCCGACCTCGTCGATGTCCCCCACCAGCGCATAGCTGGCGCCGCGCATAGACCAGCCGCTCTTCTCATCCAGGCAGTCGCGCCCGCCGATGTTCAGCGGGCTGGTCACGCCCACGTCGCCGTCGAGTTGATCTTGCGCCACGCGCGGTTTGGTGTCCTTGACTCCATCCACGTAAAACGTGATACCCGCGGCCTTGCTCATGCCGTCGTACGTGACGGCCACGTGATGCCACTTGTTGTCGCCGGGGACTTCAAGCCCGCCCCAGACCTTCAGGCGGTTGTCGCGCTGGGGATAGTTGATCGAGTTGGTCAGTTCCAGCTCGAGCTTGCCGCCGGTGATCATGAAGCCGATGCCCTTGATATCGGCGAAGATCCGCTCGGTGGCCTTGGCGCCGTTGGCCTTGGTGATGATGTCGGCGGCGTTCTTGAAATCCTCGCCGCCGCGAACCCAGGCGCTGTAGGTGAACTTGTGGTGACGCTCCCACGGCAGGTCGTTCTTGACTGCCGTCTCGTGCGGAACGCACACGGAGCTGGCCTCGTGATAGCCATATTTCACGCCGGTGTTGGCCTTGAAGTTCAGCGCCTTGCCGGATGCGCCGTCGCTGACCCACGTGCAACGGACGGTCTTGCCATCGCTCTTGCCAGCCGAGTCCTTGGCCGTCTCGCCCGTGCCCTCGTCGAAGTTCCAGTACGCCAGCAATTTCTCCGGCAGCGACGGGCGGGCCTTGAGCAGCTCTTCCTGCGGCACAACCGCCGTGGGCGCGGGAATGTGCGGCACGGGCACGACGGCCTTGCCGTCCAGCAGCCGAACCTCGTCCCAGGTGTCAAAGTCAGTTTTGGCGCTGTCGCCAACCGAAGCCTGCGGCGGGAACATCCCCTCGACATCCTTGATATACATCTGGAAACGGGCCAAGTCGTCCGGGCTCGACCACGTCTCTATCTGCACGCCCTTGCCGGAGTTGTCCTCGTTGAACTTGGCGGCCGTCAGCGCCTTGTCGCCGTCGATAACATAAAACCCGCGGATGAACTCGGGTCCATCCTTGCTGACGGTCATCTCCGCCATCAGCAGGTATACCTTGCCCACCTCGAACTGCTCGACAATGACGAAATGTTTGCCGCCGGCAAAGACGCACAGGTCGTCTTCGTAGTGGCCGAGGCTGACGCCTCGCTTGCCGTCGTTGCCCCCGCCGTGGGCGTCGCCCGAGAGGGGCGGGTCGTCAGGCACGAAACCGATGAAGCCGTAGGTCTCAGGGAAATTAGTCGTGTGGCCGTTCTTGCCCTTGGCCTTGGTCGTGGGGTTTTCCCACGCCTGGTACAACAGGCACAGCGTGTACACGCCCGTAGTCGACACCGGCCCGGCCGCCAGCTTGCGCCCGACGCAGCGGTGGCCGTTATACGTGTTGTGCCCCAGCGAGCCCTTGCTGGTTTTCTCCAGCAGGCTGTGCTTGAGTTCGCGCCCGTAACGGCTGAGCAGGTGGCTGGTGCTGCCCGTCCAGCCGTGTTCGGCGTCGAAGCCCACCGTGTCGCATATCGGTCCGCCCGAGGCGACCAGGCGGATGTGATTCCGATAGGACCCGGCGCCCACGCTGGTGGCAAAGCCGTCGTAAACCAGCGTCTTGGGTTTATCCTGACCAAAGACCGCTCCGCCGCAAATGGACAACGAAGCCACAGCCGCGACCGCCAGACAAACCGTTGTTTTGAGGCGCATAGTTTTTAGCTCCTTGTAGAGATTGAACCGCAGGCTGTAAGACTTGTTTCGTCTCAAAAGATAACAACCGACGACGAGGACGAGGACGAAAAACGGGACCCGAGGGGGACGTTAGCGGTCGAGCTTGCTCGACGCGGTTCTTCAGACCCTGTAAACGCGCGGAGCAAGTCGAAGATCCGCCGTGGCGGGCTACGCCGCTAACTCTTCGACCCTGATCCCAATCCTCTTAATCTTCTCGATCCAGTAATCCCGCACTCCCCTATCCCGTTTCATCGTCCTCGTCCTCGTCCTCGTCCTCGTCGTCGGCTTTTTTCTTCGCCCTATTCGAGGCCGACATATTGACACCGCCCGCGCGCAAGTGATAATGCCTTTCCACGAAAGGAACACTCAATGAACAAACTTTGGATTAACGCCGACCAGCCGGTCGGGACCATCGACAAGCACGTGTACGGGCATTTCTCCGAGCACCTGGGCCGCTGCATCTACGACGGCTACTGGACGGGCGAGAAATCGAGCATCCCCAACACGCGCGGGATCCGCAACGACATCGTCAAGGCCCTCAAGAAGATGGGCATCCCGAACCTGCGCTGGCCGGGCGGGTGCTTCGCCGACGAGTACCACTGGATGGACGGCATCGGCCCCAGGAACCAGCGGCCCAAGATGATCAACACGCATTGGGGCGGAGTCGTCGAGAACAACCACTTCGGCACGCACGAGTTCTTCGACCTCTGCGAGCAGCTTGGCACCGAGCCCTACATCTGCGGCAACGTCGGATCGGGCACCGTGCAGGAAATGCAGCAGTGGGTCGAGTACATCACCTTCGACGGCAAGAGCCCGATGACGGACCTGCGCCGAAAGAACGGCCGCGAGAAACCCTGGAAGATCAAGTTCTGGGGCGTCGGCAATGAGAACTGGGGCTGCGGCGGCTCGATGCGCCCCGAATATTATGCCGACAACTATCGCCGCTACGCCACATACTGCCGCAATTTCTCGGGCAACCAGCTCTTCCGGATCGCCTGCGGCTCGTGGAATGACAACTACAACTGGACCGACGTGCTCATGCGCGAGTGCTACGGCCGCATGCAGGGCCTGAGCTATCACTTCTACTGCGGCTCGGGCAAGAACTCCCGCTCGGCGACGCAGTTTGAGGAGATCGACTGGGCCTGGCAGCTCAAGACCGCCCTGCAGATGGACGAGTTCGTCGCGCGCCACAGCACCGTGATGGACAAGTACGACCCGCAGGCCTCCGTGCCGCTGGTCGTCGACGAATGGGGCGCCTGGCACGCCTGCGAGCCGGGCACCAACCCCGGCTTCCTGTACCAGCAGAACTCCATCCGCGACGCCCTGGTCGCCGGCGTGACGTTCAACATCTTCCACAAGCACTGCAAGCGCGTTCGCATCGCGAATATCGCCCAGACGATCAACGTGCTCCAGGCCGTCGTGCTCACCGAAGGCAAGAAGATGATCCTGACGCCGACGTACCATGTCTTCGACATGTTCCAGGTACACCAGGATGCGGCCGCCCTCAACATGGCCATCGAGAGCGACAACTACGTCTGCCAGGACGTGACGGTTCCAGCCGTCAGCGCGTCGGCCTCGAAGGACGCTGCGGGCAAGGTGCATGTTTCGCTGTGCAACCTGGACGCCGACAAGGCGCAGGAGATTTCCGGCCTGGTGCGCGGCGCCGACGGCGCGAAGATCACCGGCACGGTTCTGACCGCCCCGGCTATCAACACCTGCAACACCTTCGACAAGCCCAACGCCGTCAAGCCCCAGGACTTCGACGGCGCCACCCTCAAGGCCGGCAAACTGACCGTCAAGCTGCCCCCAAGAAGCGTGGTGGTGCTGGAAATAGCGTAACAACAGTAATCAGTAATCGATAATCAGTAATCGGCCGGACCCGTATCACGGGCGTCCGCAGTGGCACGGGCGTCCCCCGTAGCACGGGCATCTTCCCCGTGAGTAGCATGGGCGTCTCGCGTATGCTCTTGCCGTGTGGCATGGGCGTCTCGCCCATGCTCTTGTTGTGTGGCATGGGCGTCCCGCCCATGCCTGTTATCCGTGTCGCGGACGTCCCCTCCGCGCGTGGCGAGGGCATCTTGCCCTCGTCTGCTGTTCGTGTAAGCGGACGTCCGTCCGCGTGTCCCGCGGGCGTCCCGCCCGCGAGTTATCTTCGCCCCCAGCGGGGCGATAAGGACATAGCCGGGGGCGAGGCCCCCGGTACAGGTTCCTCATGACGACCGCCCCAGCGGGGCGGGCAGGTTTTGTAATGCCGTCTGACTCCCCATCCACCGCGACGGAAAACTGCAAAGGCTGCCGCACCAGCGTGCGAATCCCCCCGCACGAGGTCCAGCGCATCCTTGACGAGTACCTCCGCGATCATCCCCAGCCCTTAGCCGACGAGCCAACCATCCATCGCCGCCTCAAGACCTGCGCCGCCTGCGAAGACCTCCAATACTCCACCACCTGCCGCCACTGCGGTTGCCTGGTGGCCATCCTCGCTCATCTCAAGGGCAAGCAGTGCCCGCACCCTGAAGGAGCGAAGTGGTAGGCAGATCAAGAGTACGAGAGTATCAGCACGTCGGGTTAATCCACCTCGACAATTGACCTTGGCGATGTGAAGATGATACAGTGTGTCTGTCGCCACCGGGACGGTTTTCTCACGGGGCATAAGGTACAGATTCTATGACTCCTCAAGAAATCTATCAGCGAGCGCAATATTATCTACAAGAGCGAGCACCAGAAGCCGTCTGGGTGTTGAGTTGGGATAATGAACAGACGGTGTTGGTGGTGAGGGAAGAATCTGCGGGGCTCCCCAATTGGCCTGATGGCCTTTCAATCCCTGCTGCCGACCCCGGCCCGCGTTCAACTCACTTGACAGGGATGGTTCTCGATCCGAGGCCCTTGGACTTCACAGCAGATGTTGAGCCACTTCTGGAGGCAGCAGTGGTCTCATTTCGGAGTGCTCGCAGCAAGGCTTGAAACTCATTGGATTTGCCTTGAGGAAAAGGGGGCAGGTCCTGGAGTTCTGGGGACGGACTTATTTAATTCATGCATGAAGAAGCCAGCGAGTCACCGTGAGGAGCGAGTTGTCCGGCGGGTGGCATGGGTACCTGAGAAGGCCTTGGCGGTCGGGTGCCACGCACAACTCCGTTGTGCGTGCCAATGTGCCCTGGGCCAGGAAAGAACCGTCGGCGGAAATGAGAATGGCCGATGCAGGACAAGCTGTTCTGCTCTGAATGTTCAGGGACACGCACAACGGAGTTGTGCGTGGCACCCCGGTCACCGTCTCGGGCGGTGCGAAGCGCGGCGGCGATGGGCGGGCTGAGATTTAAGCGGGACGGCTGTCTGGACTTCGCGCTCCAAAGTCTCAATCACGACGGAGTTGAGGCTCTTGCCGCTGGCCTTGGCGAGCACGTCCAACCGCCGGTGCAGATCGGTGCTGACCGGCCGTGCAGGGCCTATCCAAGCTGTGACTCAACCCATCGGCGAACCTGCCGAACCAGATCGAGCATCTCTTGGCGATCAACCGGCTGGTCCAGGCTCATCGCTTCGTAGCGAAGCAATGTTCCGTAAGGAGTCAGGTCGTCGACACGATCGATCCTCTCTGGCAAAGCGCATCCTATGTCTCGCAGCAGGTCAAGAAGCTCTCGCAAATCATGGGTCTTTCGGTAACGGATTTCGCGAAGGGACAGGGCCGCCTTGAGCAACTTCTCAATCGCCTGCTGGGCATGAAACCCGACGATTTCATCGGCGACGCGTGGCGAAGCAAGAACCTCTTCCAGCAGGACCTCGTCCTGCCGCGCTTTGGCCAAAAGTACAAGCGCCTGTTCACGCGGCCTGGTCATAGAGAACCTTGCCGTCCGTGGCGGCCTCGAACATGAGGTTGCCGGGCGTGTCGGCCCAGTAATTGAAGTAGTCCTCGCTGACGACGATGATATCGACGGGAATGCGCAGCGGGCTCAGAACGCGGCGCAATCGAACGGTTTCGGCAATCACGTTGGGCACCGCTGCCTCGATGACCATGAAATCCACGTCGCTGTCTTCGCCGGCGCGCCCGGTTGCATGCGAGCCAAACAAGATGATCCGCTTGGGATCGGCTGCTTTCTTCAGCAGCAAGACCGCTTCCCGAATTGTCTGTTCGTCTACACCCATGGACCGAATCGCCTTATGACAAACAACACTAAGCCCATAGCCACCGAAATTCAAGCCCAAGCATAATCTCTTACCGCCAGCCTTGGCGAGCACTGTCCAGCCGCCGGGCAGGTCGGTGCTGCCTCGCATCACGAAGCGGCCGGTGATATACTGCGGCCGCCGCGGCTGATCGCGGCTATCAGTCTCGAGTGTGCGCTATGGGCGAAAAACTTGCTGCTTTGACGAATCAGACGCGGGGCGACCGGTGGGTCAAAGCGGCAGCGGCTGCATGGCTTGTGGCGGTTTGCCTGGCGTTGGTCGGTTGTCGGGACCCCCGGCCGTTGACGCCGGCGCGGCAGCTTAACGCGGAGCAGTTACTGGCTTTGCCGACGCCCGAGCACGAGCACTGCTATGCCCTGATCTTCAGTTCCCAGAGGCCTTCGCACGAGCCGCGCTACACGCACACGTGGGGCACGGCCGTGCGGACGATCGAGCTGCCCGGCCAGCCTCGGCGGATCATTGCCGTCGATACGATCAGTTGGATGCCGGCGACGCTGGAGATCGTCCCGGGAAGGCTCACGCCCGAGAAGGGCGTCAACCTGGGGCTCGACGCGACGATCCAGGAGATGCTTAAGCAGCAGGAGCGGGTCTCCCTCTGGGGGCCGTACGAAATCTGGCGGGGGCTCTACCTGCGGTTCATCGAGCAGAAGGGCTTCATCGAGTCCGGACGCATCGGCTACCAGTGCATCGATCAGATCGGCGGGGCGGCGCGGAACGCCAATGCCTCGAACTGCTTTCACGCCATCACCGACATGGACCCGCAGTTCGGCCGCGGCGAGTACCCGTTGATCCGCTACGGCGACGACGCCTCGGAGAATATCGTGCGTCAGCTCTTCCGCCGGCCGCTCCTGATCAATCCGCGCCACACCCACGACTGGCTGATCAAGGCCCTTGGCCTGGACCGCTACCCCATCACGTTCCGCCGTTACAGCGGCCCTGCCAGGGAGTTTTCGCCCGAGGCGATGCGGGCCGAAGCGGAGGCCTACATGCCTGCGAGCCAACCGGCGTCGGCCCCCGCCAGCGCCAACAGCAAGTGAACGCACCAGGCTCATCGTCCGCGCGATCATGCCTTCCTGCGTCGTCGCAACAGCCCCATGACGCCCAGGCCGGTGCTGAACAGCACCATCGTCGCAGGTTCCGGCAAAGCCGTGACCTCCCCGTTGATCACCGTCCCGCCCAGATCAGCGTAGCTGTAGCAGTAGATGTGATAGCCATTCAAGTCAAGCGTCGAGCCGTTGCCGACGATCAAACGATTCACATAGAGCGCTTCATTGCCCGACCACAGCGGCTGGTTATCGAAACTGTTGACCAACTGCACATAGCCGGTATCGACGCCGCCGAGCTTGAGCGTGCCCAGGGTGAAGTTCAGATCAAAGCCTTCTGGAACCAGCCCCAGGTCGCGGCCGGCGACTTCAAAAAAGTCGATCTGTCCCGCACCGCCTTCGAAGACCATCGTCAGGTTGGCCAATCCGGCCAGACTCCCAGCGTCGGTTGATTCATTGGTGTACTGCGACCCGGTCATGTGGATCGTGCTGCCCGCCACCGCGCTGAAGACGGCCGTGGCGCCGAACGAGAGCTTGGTCGAGACGGTGATGTGCGCCGCGGCGCCGGTGATGCGGAGTGTTCCGCCGCCCAGGCGGCCAACGTTCAAGGTGCCCACATTTAGCGAGCCGCCGCTGATGTCGTACGAGCCCGCGCCAGTGGCCTGCACGCCCAGGGTGATCGTGCCGGCCTGGGCGCTGCCGCCGGACTGCTGGACCTGGCCCAGGCCCTGCGTGCCGACGTAGAACCCGGTCGCATTGAGGCTGCCGCCGGAAAGGCGGAACGTGCCGCTCTTGTTCTTCGATACCCCGACATTGAGCGCTCCGGTAACGCTGTGCGTGCCGCCGGACTGCTCGAACAGGCCGGTGCTGGAGTAGCCGATGTCCTCCTCCATCTGCACCTGCAGCACGCCGGCGCCGCTGAGGCGGTACGTTCCGCTGCCGCCGGCGCTTCTTCCGACATAGAGCGTGGTGACCTGATTCGTCCCCCCGCTGTGGACGAACTCGCCGACGCCGTTATATCCGACGTACTGCGACGGGGCAGAAAAGCTGCCGCCCTCAAGCTCGTACCTGCCGCTGCTGCCAAGAGCGTAGGCAAGGTAGAGAACGTTGGCGGCCGTCACGGTCCCGCCGCTCTGTGTGAGCGTTCCCTGGCCCAGATATCCGCTGTAGATGCTCGACCCGGCCGCCAGGCTGCCGGCGGTAATGGTGTAATGGCCCTGCACGGCGGCCGATTCACCCAGATGCAGACTGGTCATGCTGTTGCTACCGCCGGTCTGCGAGAACTCGGCTGAGGCACTGTAGCCCACCGTGAGATAGCTGATCGAGAGGCTTTTGTCCGCAGCCAGAGTCACCTGCCCGCTGCCGCTGCCGCCGCCGTGGCCGATCTGGATGTCGCCGGAGGTTGCGAGACTGTCGAATCCCGTTAGACGGTTCACCCGCAGCAGAGAATAACCGTTACTGGAGATACTGCCATGCATGCCTTGGCGGACCTCGTCGGCAATGACCACGCCGCCGTTGAGGGCGAACGACCCGATCCCCTCCAGGCCGATCTCGATCCTGCTGCCGCCCGCATTCAGTATGCCGCCGGAAATAGTGTAGCTTCCATGGCCGTTGGTCAGCGAGCCGATGTTAAGATTGCCGCCCGTCAATTGCACTGTGCCGCTGACCTGGCGGAACTCGCCGCCGCCGCCATAACCCACGTCCAGTTCCCACGCCTGAAGCAATCCTGCGTTCATCTCATACGTGCCGCCGCCGTAAGTCGTCTGGCCCAGGCTGATCCACCCGCCGACGGTGACGGTTCCGCCGTTCTGGGTGAACGTGCCGCTGCCGCTGTGGCCGACGTACATCATGCTGGCGGCATTGAGCGCGCCGCTGCCGCTGAGAGTGTATGTGCCGTCGCCCAGTGCGTGATAGCCCAGGATGAGCCCGCCGGTGTTGTGCGTACCGGCGATCTGCGTGTATTGCCCGACGGCCTCGTAACCCACCTCGGTCTGCAGCGACTGCACCGTGCCGCCGGGTTGCATGAAGGCGGCCTCGGCGTCGTGCCCGACGCGCAGGGCGCCGCCGGTGGTCATGCTGCCGCTGACGGCCAGCGTGAAGGTCGTGCCCTGGCTGAACCCCATGCCGTTACCAAACTCCATCGCACCGTTGGTAGCGAAGGAGGTTCCGCTGAGGGTGAGCTTGTTGACGCGGATCTCGCTCATGGCGGTGCTGGTCAGCGAGCCGGAACTGCCCATCAGCAATTCGTCGGCCGACAGCACGCCGCCCTCGAGTGCCAGCCTGCCCGCGCCGTCTACGCCAACGCTCAGCGTAGAGGTGTTCAACGTGCCGTCGGTCAACTGGTAGACCGCCGTGCCGGCGCTGCTGCCCACGCTCATTCCCATGCTTGCCTGAACCGTGCCGCCGCCCTGGTGGAACGTGCCCATCCCCTGCCCGCCCACGAAGAGGAACATCGTCTCCACATAGGCATCGCCGGAGGTGGTGAAACTACCGCTGGACCCTGCGCCGTTGCCGATGTCCAGGTCGTTCATCACGATCACGCGGCCGCCGGTCTGTTCCATCCGCCCCACGCCGCTCTGCCCTACCGTCATCGTGCCGGCCATCACGTTGCCGTTGTCGAGGATGAACGTGCCGTCAGAGCCGCTCTCGTTGCCGATGACCAGGCTGTTCATCATCTGGCTGAGGCCTTCCACTTGGCTGAACACGCCCACGGCCCCGGCGGCGCTGCCCACGAGAGCCTGGTCTGCCATCACCAGCGCCCCGGTCGTGCCGTCGTAGTTGTAGGCGCCTGTGTGACCAGCGCTGACGCCCAGGCTCAGCAGGTTCGTCACGTGAGTGCCGCCGGTCTGGTTAATGGCGCCCGCCGCCCCGCGGCCCAGTTCGGTAACCAGGGACTGCACGTTGCCTTCCTGCGAAAACACGGCGTCGCTTTCGTAGCCGATCGTCAGCGTTCCGCCGACCGTCAGCGATCGATCCGCCGCAAGCGTCTGGGCGGAGGCTCCCTCCCCGCCGGCATGGCCGAACTGGAGATGGCCGCCGGTGGCGAACTCTGCAGGAGCGAAAGAGAGGCTATTGACCCGCAAGATGCTGTCGGCCTCGCCCGTGAACGTGTCTTGTTGGGCCAATCCCAATTCCCCGGCGATAACGGTTCCGCCGGAATGGATCGTCAGGGAGTTATTGGAGACATTGGTATAGCCTTGGAGATATCCCGCCCTGAGCAATCCGCCGTCGCCGACAGATACCTGGGCGTGATCCATATACAGGACGCCGGCATAGACGGTCTGGCCGGCGTTGACGGTCAGTTGGGCATCTTCGCCCGACGAATAATACGTGGTCATCGAAAGCGTGCCGCTGACGGAGAAAGAATCCGGCCGGTTGGTGATCTGTCGCACCTTCAGCGAGCCTCCGGCGCCTTCGCTATAGAACGTGGACGCGCCGTTGCCAAAGACCAGTTCGTCAGCGACCACCTCTCCGCCCAGCAGTTGAAAGAGCCCCTCGCCTTCCTGGCCAAGTTGGATCCGCCCGCCCGCCACACTCAGATGCCCGTCGCGTATCCTGTAGTTGCCAAATCCTCCGGCGTTGCTCCCCAGATACAGATTGCCCAGGGTGACCAAGCCGGCAGACTGCTCGACGTCGCCCAGTCCGGACGCGCCCACGTTCATCGTCTGCGCAGTAAAGTAGCCCGCGACGATCTCCAGCACGCCTGTCGAACCCAACTCGCTGCCCAGGGTCACGTCGGTATCGCACTCCACTTCGCTGTAGTTGCTTGCGAGTCTGAGGCGCCCGTATCCGGCGCGACCCAATGTCAGCGTTCCAGCATTAACCTCGCAATTGAGCAGGTCCAGCGTCCCACGGCCCGTTGCATGATCCCCCAGCACCAGGTTCTGGCTGATGACATGTGAGGGATAGCCTGTGGCAGTCACTGTCGCAGCGGCGTCATAGCCGATGACCAGCGACTGGTCGGCACGGAGAGTCTTGTTCTCCGGGATAACGTAAGAGCCACTGCCGCTGCCGCCGGAATAACCCAGTTGGAGCGTTCCCGCAAGTTCGATGCTGCCGGACTCCCCCTCCTCGTGCTCGATCGTGTTCACCCGGAGCACGCCGGCGGAACCGACCCCCACCGTGCCGCCGACATGGGCATCGTTGTAGTACAGGAACAGCGTGTCGGCGATGGCCGTTCCGCCGCCAATCCAGAGCGTCCCGCGCCTGCCCGAACCTACGACAATGCGTCCGGCGCTGACGTCCAGCAGTCCAGCCGACATCTCGTACGCCCCGGTGGCGGTCGGGTTGCCCAAGGCCAGATTCAGATCCTGATCAACGCTTACCGTGCCGCCGCTCTGGACGAACTGCCCTCTGCCTGCCCATCCGATATTCACTATCGTGGCCGACAGGCTCCCGTTGCCGGAAAGGGTGTATGTCCCGACGCTTGACGAGCGCTCGCCGATCATGACCTCGGCGGCATCGACGCTTCCGCCGGACTGACTGAACTCGCCGGAGCCCTCATAACCGAGGCGGATGTGGTTGGCCGTTAATGTGCCTCCCGATAGTTGATACGAGCCCGTGCCGGAGGCCCCGTGGCCGACTTCCAGCGCATCGGCGACGGTCACTGCTCCGGCAGATTGCCTGAAGGTGCCCTCTCCGGCAGCGCCGACGGTGATAGAGCCGCCACCAAAGGTTCCGCCATCGACATCCACAATGCCACTTGCGCCCGTTTCTGCGCCCAGAACCATCGTTGAACCACTGACTGTGCCGGACACCTGGCGGAAGTGTCCCTGGCCTTGCACGCCAACCTGCGCGTTCTGGAACGTCACCTGGCCGCCGCCGGAAAGGGTATAGTGCCCGTTGCCTTCCGCCCACACGCCGATCAGCATTTCGCCGGTTGACAGGCTCCCACCCCCCTGGTCGATGCTGCCCGATCCATTGACGCCAACGCGGGCTGCGCCGGATGCGGTAGTGGTCGTGTTACTCAGCGAAACAAAACCATCGCTGATGAGATCGCCATCAAGGAAGATCCGGCTGTCAATGGCATCCAGCCGGGCACTCTCCGAAACCTGCAGCGCTCCCAGATGCAGACTGCCCTCGGCGTGAAGTTGGGCCGAGGTCTGCTGCCCCAGCAGCGTCACCTTCTGGGCGTAGACGTTGCTGGAAATGTGCAGCAATCCGCCATTGGCAAATTCCACGACCGCCAGCGCGCTTGCATCGGGCCCCTGGCCCCCGACCCAGTTGGCAGCCTGCTCCCAACGCGTGCTGGTTTGCGCGATGCCTTCATCGGTGACCCCGCCTGTCCCGGCGCCGGTCCATTTGACGGCGGCGAAAGACGTGTAGCCCACGAGGTTGTCGAAATTGCCGTTGCCGTCCCAGTCCAGGCGCCAGCGGTCATTCTCGAACGTGTAGGAGTGCGTGACGTAGTCCAGTCCGTCTTCGTCCGCGTCGGAATGGCCGAAGGTCATGGTGTCGGCGGTTATCGCGACGACACTGAATGCGTGGCCGGGCACCGTCATCCCCAGAGGCAAGCCCTGGCGCAGAAGGTCCATACATTCCTGCACGGGCGAGCCGGTCCAGGCATAATCTTGACCTGTACTCGCCTCAACAATGCGATATCCACTTCGGATGAGCGGTGTTCCTATCGAGCCGGTTCGAGTCCAGTCGGCGGTGAATGACCCGTCACGCGAAAGCATGCCGTCGACATACATCCAGCGGTGGTAGTAGTCGCCACCGCCGATGGTGCGGATCATGTTGGACGCCGTGGCCGCCCAGCAACTGTCGTCGATATCCGCCTTCCAGGTGCCCCAATTCTCGCCGGCGTCGACTTGCCTATTGTCATTGAGGTCCTGGGCAAAGGTTTCGGAAACCGGTTCCCCCAAGTCATAGAGCCCCGACCCGTTGAGATCCTGGTAATAGTTCCTAGTCCAGCTCAATCCATGCTGCGGCTGGTTGGCAAGGTGGTACTTGTCCTGGTCGTACCACGTGCCGGCATAGCGCGCCTGGGCGCCGGCGATGCCGCAGGCGCAGGCAATTGTCCACAACAATGTAAGAAGGGAGCCCATCCTCCGGCAAGACACCTTGAAGCGGGGCATTCCTGATCTCCTTATTCGCCAGATGAGACTGGCGACGTGAAACAGCCAGAGAGGCGCCGACAATCCGTCCTGTCACCGGCAAGAGGCTCCTGGCTCGGCCGTCATTCTACCATGAAAGTCAAATGTGACCAGTGGCAGGATATGTTTCTTCGTTGCTCCGGACTTGAACAGCTTTCCTGTCAGTCCTTCGGCGACGGGTAGGCGAGCACCTTGTCGGTCGTGTAGTAGACGCCGAGGGAATGGGCAAGCACAGGGTTTTGCCCCAAGCCGATTTCCTCGATCCCGTTGTCCTTGGTGAAGACGCCAAAGCGCAACTGATCGCGGCGGTCGGCGTCGTGCAACTGGCGGAGCAAGTCGAACAGGCTGAGCTTCGCGCCCCCGGGCGCCTGGCGAACGTAGGCGCAGTGCAACGTCAGATCGAACCAGCACCAGCGCCCTCGCAGGCGGACTTCGCCGGCAGTGTGGCCGTCGCTGGCCTGGATGTGCAGCCCTTGCACGATATGCACGGGAGGCTTCAGTTCGACGATGCGCGCTGCCAGCCCCAGTTCAGAGAACACATCCCGGGCGATCGCGCTGAGGCCGCTGCAATCGGCATAGCCGACGCCACTGCGAACTTCTTTAAGAAGCGCAAGACCATCCGGCGAATAAACCAGACGCCCGCGATGGTGCATGGTTGCCGCCAGTGCAGCCTCCAGCGCGTTGAAGACCTGCAGGAAGCGGGCGGTCTCCTCCTCTTCCAGTCGCGCGATGTTCAGATCGGCGCGGAGTTCGCCGGCGCGCGGCCCGATGCGGACCGCCCGCGCCGCGACGCGCCCACGCGGCATGCTGGTCGTCGCGATGAGCACGCCAGGCCGCTTGGCCTGCAGCGAGCGATAGAAGTCGGCCGAGAAGTAACGCAGCAGCAGCGGGTACTGGCGACCGGCCGCAACCACCGCCAGGGTGCGCTGCGCTTCTTTGGCATGAAAGTCAAAGGGGACGCGCAGGCGGCCTGCCTCGACCGGCAGGAGAGAGCCTTCGGAGCTGACCGTGAAGGGCACGCGGGCGTCAAAGCTCAAGACGGCCTCCCCGGCGGCAGGGTCGGCAGAAAGCTCGGCCAGAACGATGTCGTCATCGGGCGGATAGATCTGCTGCAGCAGCGAGAATTCTATCTGTGGGGGCGGGTCGCGGTGCTTGCGGACCGAACGCGACGGCCAGAAGATCACGCAGGCCAGGGCGACGCCGCCTGTGACGATCAAGGCGATTTGAAGTACCCGCCGGCTTTGCCATCCGTGCCACATACCCGATCTCCCGCCAAGTGTATCGGTCGAAACAGACGCTGAACATCAATCCGCGCCTGCCGGGGTCGCCAGCGGCGCCGCCGCGGGTTCAATACGAGCGGCCGTGGGCGGCGGAGAGGATGTTGATGGCATTACAGCCGAAGTTCAGGAACCAGATCACCAGGATCATGTGAGGAATGACAAAGAACGGCGCCACCGGCCCGATGATCCAGAACAGCCCTGCGGGCATGCTCAGACCCAGCAGGGACGCCAGCCATATGGGGGCAACCGGTAACGACAAACGCCGCCGGTCGCGAAGCTTGTTGTAATCCAGCGCCCAGACAATCGCCACAATCATTGCCCACACCGTATTCAAACACGGAACCAGAAACAGAAGCAGCGCCGAGGAGGGCGCCATCCGAGCGGTGGACAAAATGGCGCTCCACATGTTGAACAGCGTGAACAGATATACGGCCAAGGCTATCATCGCCATCACTGCTCCGCCGGCCAGCCACAGCTCGCCATCCTCGCCCAATTGTTTGTCGAGGATAGAAATGCTCGTTTGGCCGTTCACCGTGACCCACCTGAACGCGGAAAACGAGTTGGGCTTCTGCGGTGGCGCCGGAACATTATGAGGCTCGTAATACGCGGCGGAGGAGGCCGCCGCCGCGCCGGCCATAGTAACGATGTACGTCAGCAGAACCAGCGCCTTGCTGATGGACGTGCCCTTACGCACCGGCTGAGGCTGAGTCACTACAGCCGCCGGGACGTCTGCTGCCGGTCTTGGTGCAACGTGCGCCTGCGCCCCGGCTCGCACATACGCCAGGCAACTCAGGCACCGCACGCGCTGCCCCGCAGGTGGCTCGTGATCGGCGATCTGGTTCCCACAATAGGGACAGGAGAATGTTCTCATACGAATTCCCGCCTGGCTCGCCCAATTCGGACCCTGGGCAACGGCCCCAATCTACGCACGTTGAAATCCTCATGCAAGAGCCAACTCCGAAGCGGCATGGCTGCCCAAGACAGCCGCGTGAGGCCCGTCACTGGGCAAGCTCTCGAGCTTCTTCAAGGCTCGGATGGAGGTATCCACTGGCTCTTGTCACGCGTGAAGACAGGAATCGACTCGATGGGCGCATCGACCGTTACGGTCTCGCTGCCAGGGTACACTGCTCCTGTCCACGCGTTTGTCCATGTGGCGCCGGCGGGGAGATAGACTTGGCGCTGCCGTCGGCCGTAGTCCAGGATGGGGGCCACGAGGATGTCGGGGCCGAACATGAACTGGTCTTCGATCTGGCAGGCCCGCGGGTCGTCGGGGAAGTCGAAGAACAGCGGGCGCTGGGGCGGGGCGCCGTGCGTCGAGGCCAGGTCCATCTGGGCCATGATGTAGGGCTTGAGGCGCTCGCGCAGCAGGATCGCGTCGCTGATGCAGCGGCAGGCCTGCTCGCCGAAGGACCAGGGTTCATTGTGGGGGCGGCAGCCGTGCGTGCGGAAGATCGGCGTGAAGACGCCGTACTGGTACCACCGCACGATCAGCTCGCGGAAGTAGTCGCTGTCGGGATCGGGCGTGATGAACCCGCCGATCTCGCTGGCGTGCCAGACGATGCCGCTCATGGCCATGTTCAGCGCGGCTTTCATGTACGTTCGCAGGTGCTCGAAGCTGGACATGATGTCGTGGGCGGCCGGGGCGGCGCCCCAGCGCTGACTGCCGGCCCAGGAGCTGCGGCAGATCGTCACGACGTCCTTTTCGCCGGCGGCGTGCAGGCCCTGGCAGACGTTCTTCTGATGCGCCACGGGGAAGTAGTTGTGTACCTCGACGCCCGGGCCGATGTGGAACTGCACGGCCTCGTAATCGGCGATCTCGTGCAGGTCGTCGCACGGGTCCAGCCAGAAGGTGCGGATGCCCTGGTCGACGTAGTTCTTCTTCCACTTGTCCCACAGATAAGCGGCGGCTGCGGGGTTGGTCGGGTCATACTGGTGCATCCAGTTGTCTTCGCCGTTGACGCCGCCGAAGCACACCGTGTCGCACCGGCCGGCGGTTGAGCCGGTAAAGAGGCCCGCCTCCTTCATCGGCTGCCAGTTCCGGCTCATCGGGTGAACGAGCGTCCAGGGCGAGATCATGATCCGCACGCCCAGGTCGTTCAGTTCGCGCACCAGGGCGGGCACGTCGGGCCAGGCCTGTGGGTCCAGGGCCCAGTCGCCGGTGTGCGTCCAGTGCAGGAAGTCGATCACCAGCACCGACAGCGGCAGGCCGCGCCGCTTGAACTCGCGCGCGACGGCCAGGAACTCCGCCTGGCTGGCGTAGCGCAGCTTGCACTGCCACAGACCCGCCGCCCACGCCGGAAGGGGCGGGGCGTGACCGGTGGCGTCGGCGTAGCGGTGCATGATGTCGGCGCAGGAGTCGCCGGTGCAGATGAAGTAGTCGATCTGCCGGCACCCGTGCGAGACCCAGCGCGTGAGATTGTGCCCAAGCTCCACGCGGCCGACCGATGGATTGTTCCACAGCAGGCCGTACCCTTCGCTGGAGACCAGAAAGGGCACGGTGTGCTTGACGTGCCGCTGGTAGAGGTCGATCACGCAGCCCTTGAGGTCGAGCGTGCCGGTGGCCTGCAGGCCCATGCCGTAAAACCGCTCGCCCTGGCGCGGGGCGAAATGCACCTCGCTGTGGCAGAGCCCCTCGCCGCGCGGACGGTACACGCGCGTCGTCGGATTGTGCGCCCAGACGACGTAGTCCTGTTCCGACAGCAGGCATTTTTCAGCCCCGTCGCTGCCGCGGCGGAAGAACTGCAGATAGCCGCTCTGCGTGTAGATGTCGCTGATACGCGCGGAGATCTTGCCGTTGCGGATGACGGCCGCGGCGTCGGTGACCTCGATCTGCGCCCGCCCGCGCGCCGCCGGTTCGCCCGCCGGGCCCGTCAGCGCCCAGGGCGTCGGCAGAATTTCCGGCCCGACCGTCGCCCGCACGCGGAGCGAGTCGCCGCCCCAGGGCTCGATCTGGAGAATCTCGCTGCCCTGGCGGTGGACCAGGGCGCCGTCGACTATGCTGATTCGCTCTTTGAGATTGGCCATAGATCAGCTCTCTTGCGTTGCCCGCGCCGGCCGCATTCCGCCCGACGCCTGTGTATGTAACCCATCGAATGCATCGCCAGCCCGCTCATGCCGCGATTGACAGTGCCGCAGATGGCGGTATACCCTGTCGTCGCTGGGGCGATAGGATCCCTGATGAAGAAGAGTCATCTGATTGCCGCGATTGTCCTGGCGTTTGGCCTCGGCGCCGCAGGCGGAATGTACTTCGAGCCGTTGCGACGTCATGTCGCGACCCGGCTGGTGAAACCCGACGTCAGGTCGAATGAGGTGTCCCTGGCCGGCCTGGATGACAGTGCCATCCGCAGCGCGCGGGAGCGCGGCTCTGTCGAGGCCCTGCTTCCGTTGTGCCGCGAGGAGTTGTTGGGCGTACTGGGCGACGACTTCGGCCGCGTCGATGAACCCTTACTGCGGGTGATGCTCTCGACGATCGCGGCCGCCAACTTCGCCGAGTACGGCGGCAGTTCAGCCACTCGTTACGAAGACATCAAAGCCGCCAGTCATCTCAATTGCGGAAATACGATTCTGCTGACGGGGTATCTTTTCGGAACGCTGGAGTCGCGCCGGCTCCGATCGATCGGGTTTGACGGCGGATATGTCGGCAATCACGCACAGCTCCTGTATCGCGACGACAGCGGCGAGTTTCTGCTGGACCCCACGGTCGGCCTGATCGCCCGGACGAGTTTCGACGACCTTCTGAGCGGGCGCCCCGTGCCCAGAAGCAAGATACGGGTTTTTTCGATCAAAGCCAGGTCGATCGACGCTTTCAGGGAGAGGGTCTACACGGCCCTGAGGCAAGGCAAGTACCGCCCTTGCGACTTGATGTACATGCACGAGTCGCTCGCCGAGCACGTGCAGAAATCCAGCAGCGACAATTATTTCACCCCCGGGGGCATCTTTCTCAGGCAGAAGCTGAACCGGCCTCTTCCGGATCGCTAAGGGGCAGTATTATTCGAACCGCAGAATCGTGAACGAGTGCGGGGGAAAGAGGTAGCTCACCACGCCCTTGCGGACGGCGTATCGCCACGTGCGCTGGCTTGGCGCGACGCGCGTGGGGTACACGGGGGTGTTGTCGTGCTCAGGGTTGCCCGCGAGTTCCAGCACCGTGGCGGTCTTCTTGCGCGGGGAAAAGTCATCCAACTCGATCGTCGCGGGACGAGGCTGATCGGACTCGTTGACCGCTACTATCGAGACGGTGCGGCCGTCGATGCTTTTGCGCGCGGTGAGGCTGAGCTCCATGGGCTCGACGGTGCTGGACAGCTCCAGCAGGTCCGGGCAATTGTTCCGCGTGAGCATGATGTCGACGTAGCCGCTGGGCTGGTACCAGAACTTCGACTGCGTGAAGAAGATCTGCCCCTGGTCCCAGCCGCGCGTGGTGTACTGCTGCCACGGCTGCATGGTGTTGGGCGCGGCGGCCGCGGGGACGAAACGGCCGAGCTTGGCCAATTCGTTGCTCATGCAGGCGTGCGCGAGGCCGCGTTTGAGGTCGTGGTTGCCGGCGTTCTGCTCCAGCGCCGCGATAGGCACGGGATAGTACGGCACGAGCTTCTCGAACCACGCGTGGAGGTCGGCGATGCCCTTGACGCCGGCGACGAATGGACCGGCTTCCCAGACGTGGACGTCCCACCAGAGCTTGCCGCCCTGGTCGCGCGCCCACTGCAGGAGCTTGATGTGAGCGTCGAGGTTCTCGCACGTGGCGCGGGTGATCTTCTGCGGGTCGGGTATCCCCTCCCAGTACATCCAGTCCGAGACCACCATCGTGATCGAGGGATCCTTGGCCCAGACCGCCGAGGCGGCGGCTTTGAAGTCGGCCAGATACTCCTCGTTGATCCGCTCTTCGTTGCCGTACTGGAGGTACGCAAGCCCCAGCGGTTTCTTGAACCCATCCGCTGCGCGGCGGCGACCCCACTTGCTGGAGGCCGCCCCGTTGCAGTACTCCACCAGGTCCGCCAGGTCCGCGGGCGACTCCGAGCGATTGACGCCGGGCACGGCGACGATGCCGGCGGCCTGGCAGAACGCCAGCGCGTCGGGGATGCCCCAGCCGTGGCTGGCGAAGGGATTGAACGTCCCGACAAACGGCGGGCGCGTCTCGCGCGGGCCGATCATCTTCTTCCACTGATAATCCGCAAAGTTGGGCGTGGTGACCATCGAGCCGTTGTAGCGGATGATCTTGACGCCCTGGTCGATAACGGCCTGGGCGAGGTCCTTTCGCACGTGCAGACCGGCGAAGCGCCCCCACTGCCCCGGTTCCAGCCGCGCGTACCCGACGACGATGCTGGCGGGCTTGCTCAGCGTGATGGCGAATCGCCCGTCGCGGTCCGTGCGCGAGGGCGTGAGTTTGAACGACAGCGTCTGCCACGTGCGGCTGCCTTTGACGCTCAGCGTTTTGCCGGCGAGAATCTTTTTGCCGTTGGCGCTGCGCAGCGAGACGGTGACGGCCGCAGGCTTGAGGCTCTTGAGACACACCGAGCCCTCATACTCGCGCCCGGCCAGCAGGTGCAGGCCCCAGCGGTGCAAGCCGGCATTGTCGATGCCGATCTCGCCGCGCCCGCTCTCGAAGGTGACTCGCTGGCTCTGCCTGCCCGCCAGCGGCTGCTTGTGCTCGAGGCCGAAAGCTCCGACGGCCGTGCCGGTCTGCACCTTCGCCCACCGCATTGAGATATCGTCTCGCGAACCGACGGAGGCGGCCGCCTCCAGGGCGACGGGCTGCTTCTTGCCGCCTTCGGCGGCCAGCCATAGATTGCGGAACTGCGCGTCGGAATTGTGAGCCCGCAGACCGACCGGCGCGCCGGAGAGTTCGCGACGCCACGATTCATCGGGCGCCGAGAAGCTCTGGCCGTTGACGAGCACCTCGAAGTTCTTGCCCACGAATCGCGCCTCGAGCGTCACCCACTGCTTGACGTCGAAAGCGGCCTCGGCGTCGATGAGCACCCAGTCGGTGCGCGGTTTGTGGCGCACGACCAGGAGCTTTCGGCCTTTGGGCTGGAGGTGGATCGAATAGCCCTCGAAGGACCGCGGATCGGCGGAGGGATCGACCACTCGTACGATGAGGCCGGCGGCGCCTTCCTGCTCGTCGCGAAAGAATAGTTCGACGCCGGCTGCCCCGTCGGCGAAGACGGGGCCTTCGGTGACGAGCATGGCGCCGGCCTCGGCGGCGGCATAGAGCACGCCGTCGCGCACGTTCCACGCCCCGCCATAGGCGCGGAAGCCCTTGAGCGGGCAGGTGAACCCGCTGGAGTTTTCCTGGAAGTGCTCGCCGTGGAGGAGCTGGCTGTACAGCCCGCCGTAGCACTGGTAGTTCAGGTCCTCGAGGTTGGCCCCGATCATCAGGGGGCTAAGGCGATGGAGGACGCGGTTGGTTTGCACGCGAAGCGTAGCTTTGGCTGCAGGCATGGAACTACCTCGGCAATAGTGGAATGATGGAATAATGGAATGCCGGGGCGTGGGGAAAGCCTCTCCGGGTCTTCCCAATCTTCCAGCCTTTCATCATTCCATTCTTCCATTGTTCAGAATTTTGCCCCGAGCTTGACGCTGCGCTCGGGGTTGGTGGCGATCAGGGGGTATTCGTTGATCAGCTCGTCGTACGCCACGACCGGCTGCACGACGGGCTCGCCGTTGATGCGGCCTTGGGCGATCCACTGCCAGCACGTCTCGGTGATGCGGCGTTCGGACCATCGCGGGTGGTCGCGGTCGGGCTGGCTGCACGCGCGGGAGAAGATGATGTTGGGCACGTTGAAGTGCGCTTCGGCGCCGAAGTCCAGGCCGGCGCCATAGGCGCTGGGCATCGCCCCGGCGACGACATTGCCGCCGTAGGCCGCCCCGCGCAGGGCGTCGTGCATGGCCTTGACGTCGCCGCTGTAGTCGATCGTCACGTCGGCGCCGCGCTTGTCGGTGGCCTTCTTGACCTCCAGCCCCGCGTCGCAGGCGTTGGGGTCCAGCACCAGGTCGGCGCCGAGTTCCTTGGCCACCGCGCGGCGGTTGGCCAACGGTTCGATTGCGATGACCTTGCTCGCCCCGGCCAGGCGGGCGATCTGGATCACCATCAGGCCGATGGCCCCCATGCCGTAAACGGCCACCGTGTCGCCGACGCGCACATGCCCGTCGCGCACGGCCGAGAAGGCGAACACCGCCGGATCGAGACAGACGGCCGACTTCCAGCCCAGGCCCGCGGGCATCTTGCGCACCGCGCCTTCGGGTAAAACAATCGACGGCTGAAAGCAGCAATGAAAGCAGACCTTATCGCCGACGGCGAGGGTCTTGACGTCCGGTCCGGTCTTTTCCACGCGGGCGACGATCATGTTGCCCACGCCGACGGGGAAGCTGCACCAGCCCTCGGCCCCGGGCATCCAGACCGCCATCTCGCCGTCAAAGTGCCCGCGGTCGTACATCACGCCCTTGAAGCACGACATCTCCGTGCCGTGCTTGGCGGCCGCGAACTCGCTGACCAGCAACACCTGGTCGCCGGTCGGTTCGGTGAGTTCATAGTCTTCCCACGCGAGGGTCTTCTTGGCGGTGCAGATCAGTCGTTTGGGCATCGGACGCTCCTGAATGTATGTTGGACCAACGGCCGCGCATGGTACCGGCAAGCACGCCCGCGTAGCAAGAAACGATTGGGGGCGGTGGGCTGCCTGCAAGCCGCTTTAGCGGCTTTTGTCCCGCCGAAGGCGGGGTTAGCCCCGGCGTTTTACGCCGGGCAGCCACGCGGGGTTTCGCGGTCTCTGCCCAGCCCGCTTCAGCGGGCTTCTGGAAGCCCGCTGAAGCGGGCTGAAAAGCAACGATTCGCTGTCACGTGTGCCAGGGCTAGAAGCCCTGGCCTAACCGCGGCTGCGCCGCGACGAAGGCCGCTGAAGCGGCCTGCGCATTGCCCGAGTGCTGCTGTCTTAACCGGACGTCTCCGCAATTTGGACATGATCCTGAATTTTCACGCGCCCGCTGCGTTATCAGTAGTGGAGCGGTCATGATGATGAAACGGATCACAGGGATCAGTCTGTGCGCGGCCGCGATGGCGTGGGCTGCGGGCGTCGGCGCGGGTGCGGACAGGCCGCGGCCGGCGACGGCCTCGGCGCCGGCGTCGGCCCCGGCGCGGGGCGGCGTGCGGCGCGACGTCGAGTACGCCCGCGTGGGCAACAAGCGCCTGCTGCTGGACCTGTACCTGCCGGCGCGAACGGACAAGCCCGTCCCGGTGATCGTGTGGATCCACGGAGGCGGATGGCAGCAGGGCAGCAAGACCCGCACGCCCGCGGCGGCCGTGCCCGCAATGGGGTACGCCGGCGTCAGCATCAACTACCGGCTCAGCCAGGAAGCCGTTTTCCCGGCGCAGATCCACGACTGCAAAGCCGCCATCCGCTGGGTGCGGGCGCACGCGAAGGAGTACAACTTCGACGCCGACCGCATCGGCGTCTGGGGCGCTTCGGCAGGCGGACACCTCGTCGCGCTGCTGGGCACCGGCGGCGGCGTGAAGGAACTCGAAGGCGACGTCGGCGGCAACAAGGAGTATTCAAGCCGCGTTCAGGCGGTGTGCGACTGGTTCGGCCCGACCGACTTTGTGCCCATGGCGCTGCTGCCGGGGCGGGTTGTCACGCCGGTGACGGCCCTGCTGGGCGGGCCGGTAAAGGACAACCTGGACAAGGCGCGCCTGGCCAGCCCCGTCACGCACGCCACGAAAGACGACCCGCCGTTTCTGATCATGCACGGCGACAAGGACACCATGGTCCATGCCAGCCAAAGCCGCCGCCTTCACGACGTTCTCCAGAAAGCCGGAGTCGACAGCACGCTGAAGATCCTCGAAGGCGCAGGCCACGGCGGCCCCGCCTTCACCTCGCCCGAAACCAACAAGCTCATCCGCGAGTTCTTCGACAAGCACCTCAAGAAAAGGTGAGAGGTTAGAGGTGGGAGGCGAGGCAACTCTAACCTCTCACCTCTCACCTTTCTTCAGCGCAGCGGGAACTTGCCGTGCTCTTTGACCAGCTTGACCATGTAGTCGTACGTGGCCGGGGCGACGTCGCTGGGGACGGAATGGTCGGACTGGACGATGTAACCGCCGCCTTGGCCGGCTGCGAGTTTTCGGAGCACTTCGGCTTTGAGCTTGTCGCGGTCGTTGGTGGCCATGATGCGGGCGTCGATGTTGCCGCAGAAGCCCAGGCGGCCGGCGTATTGCTTCTTGAGCTCGACGACGTCCAGACCGGCCTTGACCTCGAGGGGATTGTACATATCCACGCCGGCGGCGATCATGTCGTCATACACCGCCCGCGCGTCGCCGCAGCCGTGATAGATCACCTTGAGCCCGGCCAGATGAATCGCCTCGCAGATCCGCGCCAGCTGCGGCTGATACACCTGCCGCCAGTACTGCGGCGAGAAGAACATCCCGTGGTCGTACGCCACGTCGCCCCAGACGTACAGGCCCGAGAGCTTGCCCTTGGCGGCCGCGATCTGCCCCTCGACGAGCCCGACGAGGAAGTCGCCCAGTCGCTCGATGAACTTCGCCATGCGGGCGGGCTCTTCGGCGATCTTGATCAGGGCGTTCTCGGTGCCGACGATGCGCCAGAGCATCTCGTGGGGCTCGCACACGCCGCCGAAGACGCAGAAGTCGTCGGCGTAGCTGTTGAGCCGGTCGATCCACGCGGGCAAGCCGAGGTTCAGCTCGTCGCCGACTGCGTTGAGCTGATCGTCGATGGCCTCGAAATACCGCCGCGGGTCTTTCGGATCGTCGAAGACCAGGGCCTCCATCTGCTCGAAGCTCTGCGTCTCGAACGACTCGAAGTGCGGCATGGGATAGGTGCTCTTGCGGACGATGGTCGCGCCGAAGCCGGTGCGCACGCGCTTGTGCTCGGGCGTGTCCTCGATCACCTCGATGCCGCGGATGTGCGGGTCCATGTTCGGGTTGACGATCACCAGGTCCAGGTCCCAGTAGCGGTACGGGTCGAAATCGGCCCCGACGCCCAGTTCGGTGCGGCAGCGGCGGATGAAGTTCGTCCAGAACGCGTCGCTGATGGGCACGCGGTCGCCCTGGCGATGCTCGATAGCCGCCGTCACGCGATCGATCTTGGCCTGCCTGCTGTCCATGGCTGTACTCCGGTAGGGGATCGTGTCGCGGGCGTCCCGCCCGCGCGTGGCGAAGGCATCTTGCCTTCGCACAGCAGTAATTCACGCACGTCTTCCGCGGGCGAGACGGCCGCGGCACGCGCGGACAAGATGATAATGGCAAACGCCGCGCCCGCCAATGGCGAGCCTTCTTTCATTGGCGCAGGTGGCGGTGAGGTTGTAACTGCGGCGGCGGGCTCAGCGCGTTTCGGCGCGCGGGAGCGGGCCGCTGAACTGCACCACTCTCGCGCCAGACGTACGTCAGGGCATAGCCCAGGCTGGAGGCCGTCACGAAGCCATCGCGGCCGGGGACGCGGACGGCGTAATGAGGATCAACCTCGCTCAGCGGACAGGGATAAGCGATGCGGTCCCTGGCGCTGAAGATGAACAGTTCCTTGCGCGGCTGGCGGCCGTCGCGGGTCTGGTCGGTGCCGATCAGGTCGCCGCCGATGGCGAAGCAGTTCTCGTTGGGCTGCTCCCATCCGCCGCTGGGCATCGAGGGGAGATAGTCGCCGGTGAACTGCGCGTGGCGATACAGCACCTCGCGCCTGCCGGTGCCCAGGACGTTGGTGGACTGCAGGCTACCCAGGTGCAGCAGCGTTCCCTCGTTACAGATCAGCGTGTCGGCGTCGAACCACTTCATCGCATCGGGCCAGAAAAACGCCCCCTGGTTGGGCTCGATCACCTGCGAGCAGGTTCCCTGGGCGATGTCGTATCGCCACAGGCCCGCTCGGCCGACGCCGTTGATCCCCAGCCACAGGCAATTTCGCTTTGGATCGGCCAGGATGCGCTGGAGCGAGTAGCGCCGCCCGCCGTCGAGGCCATGGCGGCGGCGGATGGCCCGGTTGTTGGCCAGAACCTGGAAGGATTCGTCAGCGGGATCGAAGCACAGCAGTGCCGACGAGCCTCCTTCGTTGATCTGGGCGTCCATCACCGCCAGGTATATCCGCCCGTCCAGAACGTCCATCGAGGTGATGATCCTTCCGGGCAGGCCGTTGCTGCTGTCGATGCACTTGACGAACTTGCCGCCGCGGCAGAGGAACAGCCCGTGCTCGCGGCTGGCGATGACCGTCGTCTCGCCGACGGTGCGGGCGGTGATCAGAATGGGAATGGCGTTGGTGCAGGTCCAGTTGCCCAGCACTCGAAACGACCACGTCGCGGGATCGAGTTTCAGGAGGGTGTAGAGCCGTTTGTCGAAGGCCACGCCCACCAGCAGCGATTGTTCCTGGGGGTGGATGAAGAACCAATCGACGTGCTCAAACTTCCCGCGCGGCGAGCCCAATGAAACCTGTTGCGTGCGGTAGGCCTGCCACGGCGAAAACCTCTGCCCGGCCACGCCGGAACGTGAGCCCTCGCCCAGGTACGGGTTGATCATGCTCCGCAGGGCGATCTCAAATTGTTGGCGGTCCGGGCTGGGAATCTCCAGATTCATCAGCCTGCGCAGTCGCGAGGCCCACTGGCGCGCCGTCGCCGCCGGGCAGCGCTCCAGGGCCAGGTCCCACGCGATGGGGCTGGCGACGATATGGGCGGCGGAGGATTCATTTTCGGCCCGCCGCAGCAGCGACTCGAAATACATTTCCATCGCGCCGCCGGCCTCGAGCCGGCGCACCAGTTGCGACAGGATCGGCGCATTCTGGTCGAACGGAGCGTTGTTGACCGCCCCGCCGACAGGAAGATGGTCGAAATAAACATCCAGCGCTGCCGCGGCGGCGTGAATGCCCGTAGCGCCCGGGACATAGCTCAATTCCGCCCGGCAGGCGAAGGCCACCATCGCCGAGGCGTCTCCGCCGCTGAAGGGGACGATCACATCCTGCAGCGCGGGCTGACCGAACCGCAGCGACGCCTGGCGCAGCACGAAGGTCAACTGCTCGCCGAAGTATTGATGAGAGTTCGACCGGGCATTGGGCAGGCGGCACAGGGGCAGCAGTTGCGTCAGCACGCCGCAGAACTCTTCGCTGGTGCGGCTGATGTCGGCGGCCGTCAGCACGCGCGTGATGTAGAAGTCGTACACCGGTCGCTTGTGCCGGAGCCTGTAGGCCAGCATCGTCTCATAATGGGCCAGGTACAATTCTCGCAACTCATCGGCGATGCGCAGGACCTTGGCGCGGTCGCCCGGTTGCGCAAACTGGTCCTGAAGCCCCCGGTCCAGCGCCCCTCGCATGGGCGTCATGCATTCGTATCGCCCCTCCAGCGTCGGGTCCTCCATGTTGGCGCGGACCATGGCCGTGTCCATGCGGAGCAGGCGCTTGAGCGCCTCGACGCGCAGCGGCAGCGGGTAGAGGTACGTTCGCTGGCGCGGCAGGAATCCGTTCTCGACCGCCTCCTTGCCCTCACCGCCTTCCCATGCCGTCGGGCTGCCCTCTTCGGCGAAGGCGATGGCGTACGACACCCGCCACAACACGCGGCGGGTCTCGACGCTGTCATGCAGGCTCACGGCCGTTTGCGCCAGGCGCAGCGCGTCGGGCAGGTCGCCCTGCCACACGCGAAGGCGCGACTGGAGGGCGTAATTCAACGATTCCCGCCGAGCCGAAACGGCCGCCGGGGCGGGCGGCACGGCCTTGAGCAGCGCCGCCACCTTGCCAAACAACTGCGCGCGGATCTGCGGCACGGTGGTGCCGGCGAATCGTTCAGTCGACATCGAGGCCTCGCCGCCCGCCAGCGGCCGCAGGCGAATTTCGGCGACGGTCTCTGTGCCGAGGCGTTGGAGCGATACCTCCACCAGAACGGTCGATCGCTTCAGGTCCAGTTCCGCGCCCGTGAGCACCTGCTCCTGCCGCAGCCGGGCAAGCTGCCGGCGCTCGAGCACCACCACCTGCGGGCAGGTCGAAAGGTCATGTTCAAGGAGTTGCCCCAGCGCGGCGGCCGCATCGTCCATGTCGCGCCGCAGGTCCTGGCTGCGGACCTCGAGCACCGAGACGTATCGGCGCTGAGCCCCGCCGGTGCGCATCTTGGCAATGCCCTGACGAACGGCTGCCATCGCCGCTTCTGCCCCACCTCCCGACTGGAGAGTTTGATTGAGCAGCATGCCGCTGGAGCTTTCGAGCACTCGCACGTACACGCTGGGCGCCGAGGCGCCCCTGCCGCCGCTGTCGACGATCTCGAGAATGCAGAAGGCGTCGGCCTTGACGAGCCTGCCGACTTCGGCAGCCGTGGCGGGGTCCGTCAACCCCTTCATCGCCAGACGGCGCTCATCGAGCACGCGTGCGAGGTGCTGTCGCTCGACCAGCGCAACGCCGCTGTCATTGGAGAGCCCCGCCAGCAGCGCCGCCTCGATAGCGTTAAGGTGACTCGACTGCCCGGAAACGATGGCCAGCGACACCGTCGCCGGCGCCGCGGGCCGGCTCTGCCCCTGCGCGGCGCCGCCCAGCGCCGCCACCAGCCCAACGACCAAAGCGAACATGATGAGTTGGTGTCGCATCGACATCACGATTCCCGATCCGTCCCAAGGCCTTGTGCCCCCAGGACTCGACGACAGATTACCCCGCGGCGGCCTCAGACGCCAGTGTTCACCCGGGCCGCCACAATGCAGCAAAGCCGCACCGACGCATCACCCGCAAAAGTGGTAGGGGCTGTGCCACAATTCCACTTCCTTGCACTTTGTTGTACTTTTCACAGCGGTTTCGCCGTCTTCAGGTGCGCATAGTGCGCCTGTCGAAGGCATGGAGAATACATTCCCGCGAGCCTCCTATGTCACAACCCCATATACGACAATTATTTAGGTACCTGGTGCGCCTCGGCCGGCATCCAGGCGACCGTGCATGCGGTGGACGTACCGGCCTTTGGCGAAGACGCACGCCGCGGCATTGCAGGCCTTCTTGCCTGTGAGCAATGGACCGTTCACCTTCATCTCCTCGCCAAGGCAGGCCTTTATTTAGTGTGCCATTGCAATCCGAAAACGCTTAACTTAGGGCCATTGGGATTTGTCCCCCTGCGTGGCAGGGAAACCTGTGCATGATGCCGTGGCAGGTGTCACATAGCGAATAGGCTGAAAGGAACTTTATGATCAAGACACATGTGCTGGCGGGCGCCCTACTGATCGCGGGACTGGCGGGCGGCGGCGAAATGGCTGGCGTCGACCACATCGAGTGCCTGGGCATCTGGCAGTTTGAATATGACGTGGCCGGGTCGCACGTGAAGGAGACCTGGGTCCTGCGAGCCAATTCCAAATACATCCGCTTCTTCGATGGCCTGCCGGGGGCCAAAACGGCACTGGATGAAGAGACTGGCACCTATACCGTGGTCGACAAGAACCGGATCATCTTCATCTTCGACAGCGAAGTCTGCGGACAGATGTCATTCCAGGTCGGTAAGAAGGAAGGCAAGCACTACGTCTCGCGCGACGGCAACCAGTGGTGGGAAGCGCGACGCAGCCTTGTTGGGCACCTGGAGAAGTGACCGTCGCCGATCCCGCACGTTCGCGGCCGGGGGCCTGGGACGCCCACCGCTTTCATTGGCCAAATGAAGGGGCCAACTTTCCGGGGGCAGAGTGCGCGCGTAAACGCACACCGTCGGCTGGCAGGTGAAAGCGGTGGACGTCCCCCCGCAAACTGCAGGTCAAGAAAAGGTTCCCAGCATTGTCAAGCACCCGCCATGAAACAGGTGACTGTCCCAGATTATCGAGATCGCAAGCCCATTCGAGCGTTCGCGTCCTCTTTGACACTCGAAAAACCTCAAGGCGGGCAGCTTTCTCCTGCACCCATCCCTTCCGGCTCTCGTCATAGCGTTCGCGGCCGGGGGTGACGTGGGCGACAAACCCGCCGCTGGCGGAGGAATAATCCCGTTCTGCGGGCGGCCCCCAGGAGTCGGCCCGCGCCATGGCATAACCAAAAGCAACCCACACCGCCGCACAACCGCCGACTGAGAGCAACAGGCTCACGACATACGCTGCGATGCCTTGATTAACTTTCATTGTTCGTCCCGCCGAAAAAGAGTAACCGTCCCGGATTCCCCGTCTTCCCTATATCATCCACTATTGTTTTGTTGGCCGCTCCTCGCCGGCTGGGATAGTGTCAACAATATGGCTTGGCTGTTCCACAATTGAAATTGCAGCTATCGCGGACAGTGCGACGGGACCAGATGGACTCACAATGGTAGTATCATGAAACCGCTGAGAGATTTGGCCTGGTGTCACTTCAGGTGGCAGCACTCGCCTGAATTTACGAGCAGCCTCTTCAGCCGTTTCCCTATCAAGGTTATACCGCGGCAGCTCTGGAACAAGGACTTGAATTTCAACCATACTGATCATCTTGGCAGTCACTACCGGTATGGCCCGCGTGTCGAGATCGACTGTGACGTGAGTATTCACCGGAAGCTGCTCTGTCGTCGAATTGATGACGGTCAGGAGAGACTGAACTCTGTCTTGAGGTAGGCGAAGATAAACAGCTACTTCACCCATTTGACTGATGCTCACGATCGGTCCATTTAGATAATGAGAAATTGCACCATGCTGGATCTGCTGAAGAATAGGCAACGCCACACGTTCTCGCATCATTCGAGGTGACGTGTTTTCCGCATGTGCAGTTATGCGTATTAGAGAAGGGCCACGTGATTGTCCACACCCAAATGACGATGTAACGAGACACATCAACAGCACATTGGCGTCGACGCGCAGACTTGATCGTATTCTTCGCATGGCAAAATCCTCATTGTGCCGAGTTTCTGCGACGATCACAGGCCGGCACATAAAGCAGGCCGCTTCAGCGGCCTTTGTCGCGGCGCAGCCGCGGTTAGGCCAGGGCCTTTAGCCCTGGCGCGAATCGGCCTCTGCCTCTTTGTCAGCCCGCTTCAGCGGGCTTCCAAATAAGCCCGCTGAAGCGGGCTGGGGCGGGAGTCACAGACCCGCTCTCGACCCCCGGCGTAAAACGCCGGGGCTAAGCCCGCCTCCCGGCGGGACAAAAGCCGCTGAAGCGGCTTGCGATCCTATCTATCGGAAAAGAGTAACCGTCCCGGATTATCGTCACTCCCTGCTAACACTGGCCGTGGCTAACACATTGTTACTATCCTTGGCGATTCTCTCAACAAGCGTAAAGCGAGCGAGGGCCTCATCAGCGCGAATGATCTCAAAATCGGTATTCCCCTCTAGTGCTTCCTTCTGGACCACAACTACCTTCTTCCCCTCGATTGCCAGCAACTGGTATCGAGGGCCCCGTATAGAAGCCCTGGTTCTTAGCTGCTCGACCGACAGACCTTGTAAATCTGTCTCGCCCAAGGTACCGAAAATTTCCACCTCAACTGGCAACGGATGAGCGTCCAGTTTCTTCGCCAGCGCAGCCTTATCGACTTCTTGTGTCCCCACCACAACTGTTTGGGCCGAAGCGCTCGTGATGCACACCGCAAATTGTCCTCGCGTGCGGGTCCGACATGCGGCAACTGAGATAGCAGCAAAGAGGGCAAGAAGAACCAGGAAGACCCTTGCTCCGGAATATCTGTTGCACATGCTGTTTCTCCTGTTTCACCTTCAAGAAAATATCTTCGCGACTTTCTCTCTGACGATGACACTGCTCCGCTTACTGCGCGCCCGACACAAGGTGCAGGCCCATGTCTTTGAAATCCTCTCGCTCACCATTGCTATCCTCGTACTTGCGCCTGGGCCACTTCTGAAGGGGCTCGATCTTTCCCACGCTGATGATGATGCCGTCAGCGTAATCCGGGTAGATTTGCGGGAGGTTTTTGGGGGAGCGAACCATGATCTGAATCTGGCTGTTGGCGCCAAGGACAAAGAAGTAGCGCACCTCGTTGCTGGACATTCGCTGAAAACACGGAGAACTGTTCGCGACGGGAACTATCTCCTGGAGCATCTGCTCGACGCTCATTCCTGGTCGCACGCGCGCAACAGCGGCAAGAATCTCCTTCGCAGAGGGATCGTTTTGAGACACGAGCAGGGTATGGCCGTCAGAACAACCAGCAGCTATCCAGATCACAATGATTGTCGGTCCAAGTCGCTGCATGGCATATCCTTTTCATCGCAATGCGCAGCACCCAAGGCTACGGCTGAGGCTTGGGCGCGGCGGGCAGGGTGTCTGCAAGATGCTGCAGGATGCCCAGGGCCAGGCGGCGGCCGGTTTTTTGCAGGGCGGTTTTGGCGGCGATGGCTTCGGCCAGGTCGACGGCGCGGTCCGTCTGGCGGTCGGCGTGGATGATCTTGCCGCTCTTGCGTTCGATGACGTTGATCTCGGCCCGGGCGGCGCACGAGAGCAGATCGTCGATGCGGCCGGCGGTCTCGCTGAAGGCCTCGCCGATGATGACGTAGTCGGCGTCCTTCAGCGCCTCGGGCCAGGGCGAGTCCTGCTTCTTAGCCAGGGCCTTGGCCCAGTCGGCCAGATCGTTCCTGCCGGTATCCACCACCGTCACGCCGGCGGCGATGAGCGTCTTCTTGATCTCGGTCTCGACGGCAGGGTCGATCACCGCCCGCGTCAGGTGCGTCTCGGGAATCACCACGGCGATCTTCGGCAGGGCCTTGCCGGCGAGTTTCTTCTTGAGCTCCACAACCGGATCGGCCAGTTTCAGGTCGGCCGGCAGGAGCTGCTCGCCGCTCTTATTAATGATGGCGGCGACGTCTTCGGCGACGGCTGTCAGGGCATCCGACAGCGGGGCTTTGAGATCGACCGACTTGAGCGTGCCCTTGACGCGCCCGGTCGAGACGCCCACGACTTTCGTGACGATCATCAGCTTGCTGTCGAGCTTGAAGGCCTTGCCCATCACCAGAAGCTGCGCCCCGGTGAGCTTTCCGACCTGGGCGGCCTGGTCCTGGTCGACCAGCCCGGAGAGCTTGAGCTTCTGCTCGGTGAGCACCTTTCCGAGCTTGGCCCGCTCGACGAGTGTAAAGCTGTCCTCGACGCTCAACCGCGCCGTCAGCACGTCGGCGATCTGCCGCCCCATGTCGCCGCTGCCTTCGAAGGTGACTTCATAGTCGAGTATCGCCATGCTGATAGCGGCCGCCGGGCGGGTCGTGGCGACGGGGGTCCCCTGCTCCGCCGCGGGCCCCTGCGCGTAGGCGGCTGAGACCATTGCCAATGCGGATATGCCCAGGATCGTTCTGATGGTCATCGTCGTATCTCCTGCGGTCCGCCGGCAGCGGACCTGCGTTTGAGCACCCACAGCAGGGCCTCGTCCATTACGCCTCGCCCCACCGCATCCGTCAAGGGGGCTGTTGCCTGCGGCAACGCCGCCACGATCACATGTCCTTTGCCGACGGTCGTGTCGACCATAAGCGCCGCCGGCGCCGCGCCACCGCCGGCGACCCAGGCCAGCGCCGTGCCGCCTTTGATGGTCGCCGGCCACGGTCCGCGCCCGAGATCGGCGGTCTCGAGCGCCTGTCCGAGCCGCTTGTCCAGCAGCACCGGTCCGCTCAGGTCGCCCGCTTCTACCGAGAGGCCCCACCCACTCCACAGCGGCGGCGGGTCCAGCACGATCAGGTCCATGCCCGCGCGCACCCGGCGGTCGAGGCCGCGGCACAATTGCGCCAGGGCGGCGGGGTCGTCGTAGCCGCCCACGATCATGACTGCGGCGGCCGAGTCGTCATCCGCCGGCGAGGCCGTCGCGTCGGCAAACGCCACGCCTTCCTCGACCAGCGCCTTGTGCAGCAGCCCGCGCGGGTCCACAGCCGCCAGCGACAACGCCTCGATGCCGCGGCGATTATGTTCCAGCCGCGATCGCGGAAAGACCACCACGTTCATCGTGCTGCGGCGGCCATCCGTCACCAGCAGCGTACACTCCAGCCTTGCCCGGACCGGCGCCACGAGCAGCTTGATCTGCCCGAGGCCCTGAGCGTCCAGTTGGACGCTGCCGTGAGCGATCACCACGTCCTGATATCCGAACTGCCAGCGGCCCTTGGCGCCGGGCGGACCGCTGACGAGCACCGCCAGACCCCCCGAGCCCATCATGCGATGCACCGCCTGCGGAGCGCCGTGCAGGTTCATCGCCGCGGCGGACCACGCCGTCGGCCGCTGGGCCACGTTGCCCGGCGACAACCCTGCCGCCGCCGCGCCCAGGATCGCGCCGGCGGCCATGATGGCTCGCACTGGACCCATTACCCCGTCCCTGTATCCCCGCCCGGGTGGCTTCTCAAGCCGGCCCGGGCTGTCCCGTCCCCAGCGCCAGCGCCTGCACGACGACGTGCAGGGTCTGGCCGTTGAGCCTGAACTGGCCTACTTCAACCGGGCCGCTGTCCAAAGTCACTCGTCCGCTGACGCCGGTGGCGCCTTCGCCGGCCCCCCCCACCCGCAGCCCGACGACGGTGCTGTCGCCGGCGCCGACGACGTCGAGCGAGATTGTCTTTCCGTTGAACTCCCCCGCCTCGCTCAGCGCCAGGCGCGATTCGCTGGTCAGGGGCATGACCAACTGGATCTTCCGCACGGTCTGGGTCTGGCTGTCGATGATGTGGCATCGCACCAGGGCCAGTGTAGACTTGAGCCCCGGTCGCTGCGGGAGATATCCGAACCGTCCGCCGCCCTCATCGAGCAGCACCCAGGGCGCCTGGTCGTCGCCCTGGCGAACCTGCTGCCAGACGTTGCGGAACATCGCCAGTTCCTCGCTGCCCAGGCGGGGCATCTGCACCGCCTGCTCGAGGCGCGACAACTGCCGCGTCAGCCTCTGGTGCGAATCCCACGCCACGTAGACCGATGCGGCCACGATAAACACCGCCGCCGCACGCAGAGCCCACGACAGGCTCCGCGCCACGCGGCGGGCCTTCCAGATGCGCCACCTCGGCGGCGCCGCCGGCGCTTGCAGGCGGGTTTGGAGCTGCTTGAGAGACGTCTCCATGACCCGCCGGGCGGCCTCGTCATGTCCGCAGGCCTCGCGCGCCAGGCGCTGGAGCGTCAGCATCTCATCCAGCACCTGGCGGGCGCCGGCGTCCGAGGCGATCATCGCCAGCAGTTCGGCGCGCTCGCCGCCTTCCAGGCGGCCGCAGATCAACGCGTGCATGCGCTGTTCAAGATCGTGCTGTGCCATGGACGTCATGCCTCACCTTTATGATCGCGGACGAAGCCGGCCAAATGCGTGCGGGCCTGATGCACTCGCGACGAGATTGTCCCCAGCGGCACATCGAGAATCTCGGCCGCTTCGCCGTATGAATACCCGTCAACCACCGTCACGACGAACGCCGCTCGCACGGGCGCATCGAGTTCGCCGATGGCCTCGAGCGCGGCGGCGGCGGATTCCCGCCGCGTCACCTGGGCGGCCGGGTCGTCCTGAAGGTCCCGCGGCATCGCCCATTCGTCCAGCGGCTGGGCCTGGCGGTGGTGCTTGTTGCGCCGGGCCCAGTCGCGTACACAGTTGAGCAGGATGCTGAACAGCCAGGTTACCGGCTTGGACCGCCCATCAAACTGCTCCCAGTTTTCAAGGCCCCGAAGAAACGCCTGCTGAGTGACATCAGCGGCGTCTTCGGGGCAACGAGTCAGGCGCAGCGCAGAGTAAAACAGTGAAGGGTACCATGCCGCTATGTCCTCTTCTGTAGGCCGTTTCACTACAATGCCTGCACTCGCTCGGCCGGACCCCAAGCCGGCCCTTTTGTCGTCTCCCACCCGCTGGCAATGAGACGCAGCAGCGGGCGAAGAATTTTGACTAATTGAAAATTATTTTCGCCTCGAACGCAATGCCTCCGTCACGGGAGGAAAGTCGCGACGGAGGCACCAGGTATGTGATCTGTCAGCTATGATCTGATGGATGGTCTCAGGAGTGGGCCACAGAGGCACAGAGAACTTGGCGCGGCCTCGCTGTCGCCCGGCCGCAACCAAAGGCGGGTTCTCGGCGCCCAGAGCCTTGAGCAGTTTCGCCGGCCGCCGTCGCCGTAGGACCCCAGGCCCCAAGCCGGCCCCCCGTGAGCCTCCGTTTGGGGCCTGCCCACGACGCCAGCGGCCTGATCCTGCTGCTATTGAAGCTATCTTGTTTCTCCCACACCGGGGGGGACCTCCGACGGAGTCGGCTCGGGATGGCGTTGTTGTTTCATGCCATCCCGTGTTGTGGCTCATCGCTGATGCAGCAAATCTTCGTAGGAAGAAAAGAAATGGACGGTTAGCAGTACAGAGCAGGTTTGTTGTTTTCTATTCAACGCCCTCTGTGACCTCTGTGTCTCTGTGGCCCAATACTCCTCGTTTCACGGCTGACAGAGCACTAGTGCCCGCAACGCAATCAAAAAAGCCGCCGGAGCGGTCATACGCTCCGGCGGCCTTGCGACAATGGTTGCCCTGCCGGCTGTCAGCGCCGGCGGTAGTGATCGCGGCGGTGATCGTAGCGATCGTGGTAGTAATGCTGCCGCGGGTAGTAATAGTGGTAGCGAGGCGCCGCGACGTACGGATAGCTCCGGACGTATGGGTAAGAATACCCGTACGTGTACGACGGGTAGGAGTGGTATCTCACGACGTATCCAGAGGGATACGCCGGGGGATAATACGCAGGAGGTGCGTAATAGTACCCTCCGCCGCCGACGCCCACGCTGATGCTTACCCGTGCCTCGCTGCGGTCTGGCATCATTACCAGAACCGCCACCGCTGCCGCCGCGCCGATCAGAAACTTGTTTCTATGAGACATCATCTTCACCTGACCTTTCTTTCGTGAGGTATTACACCTGTCCAACGGGTTTGTGCGCCGCCGCGGGCGGCGGTTACACGCGGGCGGGAATTTCAACGCGGGGTGGCATCGCACGCATTGTTCGGCGGGCCTGCCTGCCGGCAGGCAGGTCGCCATAGCCCGAAAACTGCATGAACCGCAGAGACCGCAAAGCACGCAGAGAACAAATTGGCTCAAAACAAGACCATCTAACGTCCATGAGACCCACTCGTAAAGTTTCTGTAAGCCTTTTGATTCAAGACACCTCTGCGGTCTCTGCGATCTCCGCGGTGAAATATTCGGGGGCGGCTGAGAAACGGCCGCCATGGCACCCTTCTGCGCCTCCCGTCACACGGCTGTATTTTCAGGGCAGAGCCTGTAACTATTCCGCCGGCGGCGCTACAACCCATGTGAGGAGTTGTCCGATGAGAGCCTGTGACCGCACAATCAGGATCGCCGTTGCCCCGGACCCCAGCGCGGCCCAGGGGCGGATGATCGACGGGCGTTTGTCGTGGACAGAGCGACCGGAGGCGGAGATAGTATTCTTCGATGGAACCGGGAGACTTGCAGGACATCCAGGCGACCCTGGCCGGGCAGCGAGACGCTTACGCCCGCCTGATTCGACGGCATCAGAATGCCATTGCCGCGCGCATGTGGCATTTTACGCGCGACAAAAGTCAGCTTGAGGAGTTGGTGCATGACGTGTTCGTGGAAGCGTATGTGAGTTTGAAAGGTTATCGCGGGACGGCCCCGTTCGTCCACTGGCTCAACCGGATCGCCACGCGCGTGGGTTATCGCCACTGGAAAGACCAGGACCGGAAGCGCCAGACCATGGCCTTGGAAGATTGGGACGCCCCCAAGGACGACCAGGCCGACCCTGCCGCCGCCGATGAGGCCGCCGAGCTGGTTCACAGGGTGCTGGGGCAGTTGCCCCCGCGCGACCGGCTGGTGCTGACGCTGATGTACCTGGAAGAACTGCCCGTCAGCGAAGTGGCTCAGCGCACCGGGTGGAGCCAGACGATGGTGAAAGTGCAGGCCCACCGGGCACGAGGCAAGCTGCGGGCGGTGCTGGACAAGATGGGCATCGAGAACCTATAACACAAGAGGCGGAGGTAATTATGAACGACAATCTGAACATGCAGAACCTGGCAGCCAAGGCCAGACTCAGCCGCCCGCCCCTGGTCGATGTCGCGGCCTGGGTGATGGCGGATCTGCCCGCCCCGGTCGCCGCCGCCGTGCCCCTGTTCAGCCGGCGGATGATCTGGAGCTTCGCCGGCGCCGCCGCCACGATGGCCGCCGCGGTGCTCGTGGCCGCCTTGGTCTTTGCGCACCCGGGCGCGGACGTCATCGCGGATCTTTTCGATCCCATCTTGAAGGTGGTCTGATGAACGGCGTACAAAAACCCGAACGTGACGCCCTGCGACCGGCCGCAAAGGTCCGCGTCGCGCCGGCGCTGGCGCTGTGCGTGATCATCCTGCTGGCCGGCGTGACCATGGGCGTGGGCATCTCCGCCATCTTTCCCTCGGTGCCAAACCTGTTCACCTCTCAACCGGCCGGGCGCTGGAGCGACCCGGCGTATCTGACAGAGCGGTATATGAAGCGCATCGACGAGACCGTTGGGCTCAGCAAGGACCAGGAAGCACGTGTGCGGCCGGTGATTCAGGACCACGTCCAGGAAATGCTGAAGATTCGCCGGCAGCTCCAGCCCGAACTCATCGCCCAGACCCGGCAACTCGATCGGCAGATCAGGCCCCTGCTGCGGGATGATCAGATCCCCTTGTGGGAAACCTACTACAACGAACGCATGCAGCGATGGAACCGCCCCGTCGAGACCCAGCCCGCCACCCAGGCCGCTCCGGCAGAATGAACACATCTTCGGCTGGCAGAGCGGCAGCCCTGCCTTGCTGGTAGTCGTGCCCATCATTTATCGCTTGCGTTACATCTGTCAAGCGGTGACTATTCTTCACGGTCGCAGCCAATCAGGAGATCAGAGCATGTTGATAGATCCGTTTAATCTTTCGGGCAAGGTCGCCATGGTCACCGGCGCCGGGCAGGGGCTCGGGTATGAAATGGCCTTGGCGCTGGCAAACGCCGGGGCTGACGTCGTCATCGCCGAAGTCAACGACGAGACGGGCGAAAAGGCCGCCGGCGACGTCGAAGACCTCGGACGCGAGGCCCTCTTCCTCCACATGGACGTCACAGACGCCGCCAGCGTCAACGCGGCCGTCGACGCGGTCATCGAGCGCTTCGACACCATCGACGTGCTGGTCAACAACGCCGGGATCGTGCAGTGGGACCGCGCCGAGGACGCCAAGCTCGAAGACTGGCACCGCGTGATGAACGTCAACCTCAATGGCGTGTTCATCACCAGCCAGGCCGTCGGCAGCGAGATGCTCGAGCGCGGCGGCGGGTCGATCATCAACATCGCCTCGATGTCCGGGTCCATCGTCAACGTTCCCCAGTGCCAGGCGTCGTACAATGCCTCGAAGGCGGCCGTCGTCCACCTGACCAAGTCGCTGGCCGTCGAGTGGGCGCCCCGCGGCGTGCGGGTCAACTCGATCTCGCCGGGCTACATGGCCACGCCGATGGCTCAGCCGTTCTTCGCCGACCCCAAGTTCGGCGGCGTCTGGATGGACCGCATTCCCCTCGGACGACCCGGCCGACCCGAAGAACTCGGCCCAGCCGTCGTGTACCTGGCCTCCAACGCCTCGAGCTACATGACCGGCGCCGACCTGATCATCGACGGCGGATATACGTGCCTGTGAGAGAAGTTGTGAGTGGTGAGTGGTGAGTGGTGAGGAAGACCGTCTCGATGCCATGACGGCCGTTTCCAGCCGCCATGCGGAATGGTCCCGGAACCGCTGGTCCTCACACAAGAAACCTCTGTTCGATTCGCTTGTTCAAATACAAGACATCGCCTTCGCTCCAGAAAGGACAACTGCAATGCAACGATTCACTCTTGCCGCCATAGCGTGCTTACTTGTCGTTTCCCCCGCCTTCGCCGCCGGGGAGCTTAAGCTGCCGGCGATTATCTCCGACCACATGGTGCTCCAGGCCGAAAAGGATGCGCCCGTGTGGGGATGGGCGCCGGCCGATGCGAAGGTCACCGTCGCCTTTGCCGGTCAGAAGCTCACCGCCACGGCCGACAAGGAGGGCAAGTGGAGCGTCGAGTTCAAAGGGCTCAAGAGCGGCACGGCGGGCAAGCTGGTAGTATCGGCCGGCGACAAGACCCTCACCGTCAACGACGTGCTGGTCGGCGAGGTGTGGCTGGGCAGCGGGCAGTCGAACATGTGGTGGCGCGTCTCGCAGTCGGGCAACGCCAAGGCCGAGGCGGCCAAGGCCAATTACCCGCACATTCGCATGTTCACGGTCAACCAGGCCGGTGCGCCCGCTCCGGCTGGCGACTGCGCCGGCGCCTGGCACGTCTGCACGCCCCAGACGGTGATGGGATTTTCGGCCACGGCGTATTACTTCGGGCGCGAATTGCACACGGCCCTCAAGCAGCCTGTGGGGCTGATCAATTCCTCCGTCGGCGGAACACCGATCGAGTCGTGGTTGCCCGCGGCGCCTAAGACCGACGACGCCAAAGCCGATGCGCCCAAGGCCACGCCCGCCCCGCGGCGAAGAGGCGCTCGACGCAGCGCTGGCGGCGGCGACTTGTACAACGGCATGATCGCCCCGCTGGCGCCGTACGGCCTGCGCGGGTTCCTGTGGTACCAGGGCGAGTCCAACGCCGGAAAAGGCAAGCTCTACGTGACGCAACTGGCGACACTGATCAAGACCTGGCGCGACGCCTGGGGCGACGAGTCGGCATGCTTCCTGACCGTGCAGCTGCCCAACTTCCAGGCCCCGCAGAAGCAGCCCGTCGAGGGCAGCGGATGGGCGATGGTGCGCGAAGCCGAGCTCAAGTCGCTGGCACTGCCCAAAACGGGCATCGCCGTCACGATTGACATCGGCGAGGCGGGCAACATCCATCCCGGCAACAAGCAGGACGTCGGCAAGCGCCTGGCTTTATGGGCCCTGGGCACCGTGTACGACAAGAAACTCGTCTACAGCGGTCCGCTGTACAAGGCGATGAAGATCGACGGCGACAAGGTCATCCTGAGCTTCGATCACGCCCAGGGACTGGCCGCCCGCAAGGGCGAAAAGCTCAAGGGCTTCGCCGTCGCCGGCGACGACAAGAAGTTCGTCTGGGCACAGGCGACCGTCAAGGGCGATACCGTCGTGATCAGCGGCGCGAGCAATCCCAAGGCCGTCCGCTACGCCTGGGCCAACAACCCCGACTGCAACCTGGTCAACGGCGCCGGACTGCCCGCCTCGCCCTTCCGAACCGACGACTGGGATCAATAGGTGGCACAGCCTTTCCAGGCTGTGAGCCATAGTATTGTTCTGAGCCACAGGCTGGAAAGCCTGTGCCACCGGAGGACTTGAAATGCGATATGTCAATCTCGGCCGAACCGGGCTGAAAGTCTCCACCCTCTGCCTGGGCACGATGAACTTCCTCAAACTCGACGCCGATGAAGAACAAGGCACGAGCATCATCCACGCTGCCGTCGACGCGGGGATCAACTTCATCGACACCGCCGACTGCTACGGCGAGTCCGAACTCATCGTCGGCCGCGCCCTGGCCGACCGCCGCGACAAGGTCGTCCTGACCACCAAGTGCTGGGCGCCCTGGAGCAAGTGGCCCAACGAAGGCGGCTCGAGCCGCTACCACATCATGGCCGCTGCCGAGCGGTCGCTCAAACGCCTGCAGACCGACCACATCGACCTGCTGCTGATCCACCGCCCAGACTGGCAATGGCCGCAGACGCCGACGGAAGAGATGCTCGGGGCCTTCACCGACCTGGTGCGCCAGGGCAAGGTGCGATACATCGGCTCGTCGTGCTATCCGGCCTGGAAGCTCGTCGAGGCCCAGCTCACCAGCCAGTTGCACGGCATGGAACGCTTCTGCTGCGAGCAGCTCAACTACAGCATCACCAACCGCCTGCCGGAGAACGACATCCTCCACCTGTGCGAAAAGTACGGCATCGGCGTGACGGTCTACAGCCCGCTGCAGGACGGATGGCTGACCGGCAAGTACCGCCGCGGCGCCGAGCCCCCAGCCGACAGCCGCATGGCCCGCAAGTTCCGCCTGCGCGCCAACGACCCCAACGCCGAGAAGTATTACGACATCGTCGAGAAGCTCGTGCCGCTGTGCGAAAAGCTTTCGGTGCCGATGAGCCAGCTCTCCCTGGCGTGGCTGCTGCAGAATCCGCTGGTCCACAGCGTGATCCTGGGCCCGCGTACGCTCGAGCAGTTCCAAGACAACCTCAAGAGCCTCGACGTGACCCTTGACGCCGAGACGCTGGCGGCCATCGACCAGATCAACCCGCCCGGCAACGCCGTCTACGCCGAATACCCGCCCATCCGAAGCTGGCGAAAGTAACCGCCAACTGCGAAACGACGGAAGGATGGGCCCTATGGAGTGCGGCAGCCTTAGCTGCCGCTTTGGAAGTTGTTCAATTCGCGCGGCAGGTGGCATGGCGGACGGATGGATGGATGGATGGATGGATGGATGGTTGGGTGGATGAATGGATGGGTTTCATCCACGGCTGGACGCAGCGCAGCGGAGTCCAGCGTTCCCCGACGCCAGATGTCTGAAGGGTCTCTCCCCTGTTGCCTCCGGTCCGCACCTGGGGTAGACTTCTTCGCAATGCTTCTCTTTTATGGGAAAGGGGTACACCATGAAAACGCTGCACGTCGCCGTCCTGACCGTTCTGTGTGCAATCGTCGCCGCATTGTGCGCGGCGGCCGGCGCGCAACCGCAGACCAGCGACCCGCCCGTCCGCCAGCAGGCCCAGGCGCGGACGAACGAGGCGCCAGCGTCCCAACCGGCGGCGCGCCCGGAGAGCGAGCCTCTGCGGTTCGACATCGCGTCCTATCCCCGCGTCGACGGTTCGACTTCGGCCAACCCGCTGGGCGTGCTGGCGGCGTGTGTCCTGACTTACCGCGATTATCTGTGGGTTCTGGACAATGGCGGCAACAAACGGCTGGCACCCGTGCGAAACAGCTTCCCGCCGGCCCCAGGGCGCGGTGAACGGTGGCGGGCTCCCCTGGTTGCAGCCAACAACGTCCCACCGCTGCGATCGCTCAAGGAAGATTACTTCGAAACGCTTCTGCTGGAGAAGACCGACCACACCGGCACCGACAAAGCCTTCGTCAACGTCATCCAGGGCAAGTCCGACCTGGCGCTGCTGTGCCGCAAGGCCTCCGACGACGAAGAGGCCCTGATGAAGAAGTCCCGCGTCGAACTGGTCTATCAGCCCGTCGCCCTGGACGCCTTCGTGTTCCTGCTCAACGAGAAGAACCCCCTCCCCGGCCTGACCGTCGATCAGATCCGAAAGATCTACGCCGGCGAGATCAAGCTCTGGGAGAAGATCGGTTGGCCAATGCCCAACCAAGGCATCCATGCCTACGTTCGCGAGAGGAACTCCGGCAGCCAGGTGACCTTGGAGAGACTGGTCATGCGTGGCAAGACCATTAAGGCTGGCACGAACATGACGGCCATGTCGATGATGGGCCCCTACAACCGCCTGCCTGAAGATCAACACGGCATCGGTTTCACGTTCTACTACTACGACAAGTTCATGGCCTCGCTGCCTGGCACGAAGCTGGCCGCCATTGACGGCGTGGCGCCCAGCACCGAGACCATCGCCTCGCGGAAGTACCCGCTGGTGACGGAGGTGTACCTGGTGTACCGCAAGGGCCTCGACATGGACAGCGCGGCCGGCAAGCTCGCCCGCTGGTTCCTCTCCGACGCCGGCCAGCGCACCGTCGCCCGCAGCGGCTACGTGCCGTTGCGGAAGATCGCTCCCGAATCACCCGCGCGACACTGAAAGGCGACTCGCTCAGACCCCGGAGTGCGGGCTCCAAACTCACTCCCACCCTGCCGAGTGCCATCCGGGTCTCGTGCCACCTGTTTCTATCTACCCGTGTAGCCATGCCACCCGTCGCACTTCTTGGCGGCCCAGGGATTGAGGTTCCGTTTAGAGCAAGTCACGAACACATCTAGCGCCCTCTGAAGAAGTTGTGTATGCTTGGGTCAAGCATGGAGGCTTGAAATGAAAGCATACTCAATGGATTTACGTAAGCGTGTGTTGGCAATGTGCGACGCGGGGCATGGCACG
>JAJFVE010000037.1 GCA_021371965.1 Planctomycetaceae bacterium | reverse complement strand
ACCCACCGCGGAGGCGCCGTCGGCGACATAGTCCGAGCCGTCATTGCCGGGCGGGGCCTTGAGCAGCCCGGACTTGGAGGCCACGAGTTCGGCGCCCTTGCGGGCGCAGGCCGCGTTCTTTGTGATGATCTCCTCGCCCTTTTGCTTGAACACCGTGCCGAGGTAGTCCACGAGGTGCTGGACGTCATAGCCGAGCAGGCCGAAGACCGCTCCGGCGGCGACGGCGTTGCCCATGATGGCGTTGCCTGCGACTTTTTTGGCAACGTCGTCAAAATGGATCGTGAGCGTGCCCTCGGCCTCGCCATCGTAGATGATGAGCCCCTCGGGCATCATGCTGCCGCGCAGTTCCTGCAGGGCGTTGTCGCTGAGGGCGACGAGGAGATCGGCGTCATCGCGGGGGGCGAAAAGCTCGTGGTCGCTGATACGGATGTCGTACCAATTGAGGCCGCCGCGGATGCGCGACATGTAGCTTTGGGTGGAGAGGAGATGGAGGCGGATGCTTGCGAAGGCTTCGACGAGGAGGTCGCCGGCGGTCTGGAGGCCTTGACCGGCCTCGCCTGCGATGCGGATATTGATGTCCATGCCAGATCACGTTCCAGTGGTTATTGGACAGCCAGGGAAAGGTCGGTGGGAGGAGGCGGTGAAGGCGCTCCTCCCACGGTTGGACGGTGTTAACGGCGTGCGGGCAGGGATGCCCGCGCACCTACGGCGAACGGCTCCGAGCGGGCAGGGATGCCCGCGCTCCACACGGCGAACGGCCTCAGGCGACGGGTGAGAAATCGTCTTTGGTGGCTCCGCAGAGCGGGCAGAGCCAGTCGCCGGGGACGTCGTCCCAGGCGGTACCGGCGGCGACACCGTTATCAGGATCGCCCTCGGCGGGATCGTAAATGTAGCCACACAAGTTGCATTCGTACTTCTGCATGACAGCCTCCCTCAATCTAACGTGGTTTTCGCGGTTGATGTTCAAATGGTGGGCAGCGAAGTGATCTGCTGCCGCCCCTTCGGGGCTCTATGGTGAGATGCGTGCTACCAGGGGCTTGCGCCCCTGGCTAGATGCCGGACGGCCCTTCGGGCCTAAGAGACGGCGGAAAGGCAGAGGCCACCAAAACGATGGCAAGGCCTTCAATGGATGTGCGGCCCGAAAGCGCGAGACGAGACAGTCAGGTCGAAACGGTCAGGTCGAAACGGTCAGGTCGAAACGGTCAGGTCGAAACGGTCAGGTCGAAACGGTCAGGTCGAAACGGTAAGACGTCGAAGTCGTAAGGCCCGAAGGGCCGTCCGGCATCTAGCCAGGGCCGCAAGGCCCTGGTTTCCGGCGACCCAACTCCTGAGCCCCGAAGGGGCGACAGCCTCGGGTGGCAGGACTACCGGGCTTTGCAGCCGCATTCGCAGTTCGCTTGCAGCTTCTCGCCAATGACCTTGCCTGCCTCGTAGCACTTGGCCAGGTCGGACTCGTCAGGTACGTATTGCGCCCTGACGGGTTCGGCGGCCATCTCTACCTTCATCTCTTCCAGGGTCTGGGCGATCTGCTTGGTGGCCTCGCCGCTCCAGCCGTAGGAGCCGAAGCACGTGCCGATTAGGTTCTGTCGCTTGAGGCCCTTGAGGTAGGTCAGCACGTCGGCGACCGTGGGGAAGATGGTGTTGTTCATCGTGGGTGAGCCGACGAGCAGCGCCCCGGCGTCGAGGAGTTCGGTGGCAACGTCACTGCGGTGGCTGGCGCCGAGGGGCATCAGGCGCACGCAGGCGCCGCCCTCGAGCAGACCCTCGCCGTAGGCGCGGGCCATGGCGGCCGTGCTCTTCCACATGGTGTCGTAAACGACGACGGCTTTGCGGGAGGGGGCCATGGTAGCCCACTTCTCATACAGGCCCAGGATGCGGCCGAGGTCGTTGCGCCAGATGGGGCCGTGGTCGGGGGCGATGGTCTTGATATCGAGATTCATGCCGCCGACGCGTTCGAGCAGCTTGAGCACGAGCGGCGAGAAGGGCGTGAGAATGTTGGCGTAGTACTTGGCGGCCTCGAATTCCAGCACCCAGTCGTCCACTTCGTCGTCGAAGCGCTCCGAGGTGGCGAGGTGCATGCCGAAGGCGTCCTGGGCAAAGAGCAACTGGCGCTCGGGGAGATAGCTGAACATGCTGTCGGGCCAGTGCAGCATCTTGGTCTCGACGAAGGCGAGGTTCAGGTTGCCGAGGCTGAGGGTCTCGCCGTCCTTGACCGGGATGATCTCCTGGTCGAGCTTGAACTGGCGGGCGAGGGTTTTGGCGCCGATGGTGGAGGCGAAGACCTTCTCCGGCTGGACGGCGGCGATGGCCTGAGGCAGGCAGCCGCTGTGATCCATCTCCGAATGGTCGGAGACGATGTAGTCAATCTTGGCGGGGTCAATGACGGAGGCGATGCGAGCCAGCATCTCGCCGCAGAAGGGCTGTTTGACGGTGTCAATGAGCGTGACCTTGTCGGCCATGACCAGGAAGGCGTTGTAGGTGGTGCCGCGGCTGGTCAGATAGCCGTGGAAGTCACGGAGGGTCCAGTCAATGGCTCCCACCCAGTAGACATCGTCAGTTACGCGTATGGCTTTGGTGTCGACAGACATGGTGGTCTCCGGAGAGCGAATAGTGAGTAGCGAATGGCGAATAGTAACGGCGGGCTGTAGGGCGGGGGCTTGTACCCCGCCGCCTGGGTGGTTCGTAGATAACGGCCGGCGGGGTACGAGCCCCCGCCCTACGGTCCGAGCGGGCGGGACGCCCGCAGTATGCGATGGTTAGGCGGCGCCGCCGCTTAGTGCCGCTGGCATGCCGGCGGCGACGGCGAAGATGCGGGCGGCGAGTTCCTGGTCGAGCATCAGCAGCGCCTGGGGGTTGTCGCCCACGAGGCGGAGCTTCTGGACGATACCCTCGGCGGTGGCTTCCTCTTCGACCTGCTCGTCAATGAACCACTGCAGGAAACTCGAGGAGGCATGGTCACGGGTGTCGAGGGCTATGTCCATGATGCTGCCAATCAGGCTCGTGACCTTCTGCTCGTGGGAGACGACGTTTTCAAAGGCAGCCAGCGGTGTGGGCCACTCGGTCTGGGGGCCCTCAATGGCCTTGAGGGTGACCTTGTTGCCGCGCTCGATGACGTAATCGTAGAACTTGTACGCGTGCAGGGTCTCTTCCATGGACTGGATGCGCATCCAGTTGGCGAAGCCCTTGAGGCCCATGGCGTCGAAATGCGCCATCATGGACTGGTACAGGTAGGCGGAGTACAGTTCGGCGTTGATCTGCTCGTTGATGGCCTGGTGGATCCGCTCGTTCAGCATTTCACATTACCCCTCATTCAGGTTTGGACGACTTGCAGTCAGGACAGAGGCCGAGAAGCTCGACGCGCTGCCCGATGATTTCATAGTTGGTGGCGCTGGCCAGCGATTGGAGCGGCGGTAGGGTATACTCCCCTTCGACGTCGGCAACCCTGTCACAGTGCACACAGCGGATGTGGCAATGATCGGCGGCGTTGCCGTCGTAGCGGCGCTGGTGGCCGGAAAGCTCGAGACGCTGGATGACGCCCTGGTCCGAGAGTAGCTCGAGGTTGCGGTAGACGGTGCCAAGGCTTATGTGCGGCAACTGGCAGCGCACGAGCTGGTAGAGCTCATCGGCAGTCGGATGCGTACAAATGGCGCAGAGTTGGTCGAGGATGACATGACGCTGCTTGGTTAGGCGAGTAGATGCTTTGTTCATAATAGTAACTGTTACGAATTATAGACAGGGCAGGGCAGGTTGTCAAGCAGGATTGAGGGCGGTCTTTGGGGGTAGACAGTGGTGTGGAGAGACGATATCGGTGGTGAACGAAATGGCATTATTAGTGTTGACAATGCGGGGTCGGTATGGTAAAGTAATCCACGCTCGCAGGCTATGGCGAGCATTGTTATTTTCCCCGTCTTGGGGCTGTAGCTCAGTCGGTTTAGAGTGCCACCCTGTCAAGGTGGAAGTCGCGGGTTCGAGCCCCGTCAGCCCCGCCACACGCTACTCAGAGGCCCTTCCGTGAACCAACGGAAGGGCTTTTTGTATGTGGCTGTTAGGCTCACGCCGTCGAGGGAGCATCCCACTGCAGCGGAATGGGGATGTGCAGGGGAAGCAGGAGCAGGGCGAGGCAGGGGCGAAGAGTGGTCGTCAGGGTGGAAGGCACCATCCCAACGGTCAGGAGATCGAGTTGGATGGTGGGTTTCCCGTACCACCCGAACTTGATCCTGCCGTGGCCGGAACCCCCTACAGCCACAGGCGTTACGAGTCTTGATGGGCACAACAGCCCTGCGCTTGCAGGGAATACGACATCCAGAAGAAGGAGCGCGGCGATCATGCTAATTGCGAGATTGGTGGTGGGGATCGGTTGCCTGATCCTGATGGCCGCCTTGGCCGGGGGGGCAGC
>JAJFVE010000031.1 GCA_021371965.1 Planctomycetaceae bacterium | reverse complement strand
CATCGTCAAGCAGGCGATGGAAAAGGCCTCCTGCGACGTCGAACGCTATACGCCGGGCGCCATCCACTCCGTCATCTCCAACGCCAAGAACGCCCTGCAGGCCCCGTCGGTCGTCGCGGCGGAGGCCGGAGCCAACCGCTTTCGAAAGGCCGCGGCCGACGTATACGCCCAATACGAGCTGCTGCTGAGCGAGAACAACGCCCTGGACTTCGACGACCTGCTGATGCGGATGGCCTTCGTCCTGCGCGACAACCCCCAGGTGCGCCAGACCCTCTCGGACCGCTACCGCTACGTGCTCATCGACGAGTACCAGGACACCAACCACGCCCAGTACCTGCTGGCCGACGCCATCGCCAAGCCCCACGGCAACATCTGCGTCACCGGCGACCCCGACCAGAGCATCTACGCCTGGCGCGGGGCCGACATCAACAACATCCTCGAGTTCGAACGCGACTATCCTCAGGCCCTGGTCGTGCGGCTGGAAGAAAACTACCGCTCGACGGCCCCGATCCTGGCGGCCGCCTCGCGGCTGATCGCCCACAACCACCAGCGCAAAAAGAAAGAGCTCTTCACCCGCCGCAGCGGCGGGGCCGACGTGCACATCCTCTCGACCGACAACGAGCACGCCGAGGCAGACGAGATCGTCACGCGGGTCCGCCGCGCCATCAGCGAGGGACGCAGCGGCGGCGACATCGCCATCTTCTACCGCGTCAACAGCCTCTCGCGACTGCTCGAAGCGGCGCTGATGAAAGCGGCCGTCCCCTACCGCGTCGCCCGCGGCGTGGAGTTTTACAACCGCAAGGAAATCAAGGACGTGCTGGCGTACCTGCGCCTGCTGGTCAACCCGGCCGACGACCTCTCGTGCCTGCGCATCATCAATACTCCCGCCCGCCGCATCGGCACGGCCACCATCGACCGCTTGGCCGAGATGGCCGCCGACAAAAACCTCTCGTTGATCGACGCCTGCCGCCTGGCCGACCAGGCCGGCTTGCAGCAGGCTACGGCCGCTCGCGTGCGGGCCTTCGCGGCGCTGATCGACGAACTCGCCGCCGAGCTCGACCGCCCCGTGGCCGACGTGGTGGGCGATGTCATCACCCGCAGCGGCCTCGATGCCATGCTGCAGGAAGGGCAGGAAGAAACCGCCCAGGCGCGATCCAACGTCGGCGAACTGATCAGCGCCGCGGCCGAGTTCGACTCGGCCAGCGAAGGCGGCAGCGTGGCCGACTACCTCCACCAGGTCGCCCTCGTCAGCGACGTGGACCGTCTGGACGAATCCGGCGGGGCCGTCACGCTGATGACGCTGCACGCGGCCAAGGGGCTGGAGTTTCCCGTCGTGTTCATCGCCGGCTGCGAGGAGGGCCTGCTGCCCTTCCAGCGGATGGAGAAATCGCCGGGCTCGTTCGAGTCGGCCGTCAATGTGGTGGACCTGGAGGAGGAGCGGCGGCTGGCGTTTGTGGGCATGACGCGGGCCAAAGAGGAATTGATCCTCAGCCACGCGACCCAGCGCATGGTGCGGGGGATGACCGACCGCCAGGTGCCCTCGCCGTTTCTGGTCGAGATATCCGGCCCCAATGTCACGCACGAGGACCTCACCACCCCGCCGGACCTGCAGCCGCGCCGCCCCTCGCGAGGCGGGTTTTACGACGATGTCGAAAACCGCCGCCGAATCGAGGCCGACAGCGACGACAACCCCCATTACGAAGACGAGGCTGACGACCTGGGCCACGGCGAAGGCTTCCCCCCCGAGTACGAGTTCCTGCAAGGCGGCAGCATGATCGAGCACCCCAAGTTCGGCCGCGGGCGAGTCGTGCAGGTCCGCCAACCCTGGCCCGAAACCCGCGCCGTCATCGACTTCCAGACCTTCGGCCGCAAAACCATCGTCCTGCGCGTGGTGAAGCTCAAGGTGCTGTAAAGTGGCGTCGCCGTACCGTAGCACGGGCGTCTCGCCCATGCATCCCCTGTGCCATGAGCGGGCCCTGAAAGAACCGCCCAGAAAGTGCCTCAACTACCGTTCCCCGCCGAGGTTTTCCACGAGACCTCTGCGTGGCAGTTGAGATGCCAACTGGAAAGATCATGGCCGAACGAGGGAGGCAAGCAAGTTGAAATCGAAAACAGCCATTCTGTGCTTTAAGCCATTGAACTTCTTTGTCTTGTGTTAAAATCCAAAATCAATGACCGGACAGTTAGTGATCAGTTCAGTAATTCCATAGGTGAAACATGGGTGAAAAAGGGCTGCGAGTTGCAACGGTCGTTATGCTTGTCTTAATGGGTGCTGCCGCCGGTGGCCTTCTCGAGTTCAATCAGAAGTCTTTGCTGCTTTCGCACAGCCACCAATACGATCTGCTTTCCACCCTGCATCCGCTTGTTTATTCCGCTGCCGCGACAGTCGCGGCCGCTTTGGGGATGGATGCCACCGCCGTCGCTGATGGACTCAAAGTCAAGGATGCGTGCTTCACGGGGACCCCCACAATCACGCGACTGTTGCCGGCCCTGACCGCTATCTTCCTGGGAAGCTTGATCCTTGTGAGAATTTGGCGCACAGGAGTCATTCGCAAGGTCATTGCAGTCATGCTCGCTTTGGCCGCGGGGCCAGTCGCGGCAATCTGCGCGGGGATCGCGATGGGGTTAGCTGTTGCCTCTGGGGCGGAGGCGCGATCTGTTTTCCTATCCATTGAGGTAGGCGCTGGGGTCGGGTGCGCCATCATTCCCGGATTGTGGTGGATGCTCAAGTCATTGACAACCGAGGAAGACGAAGCGCAGGAGATGACTGTTCCTGTGTCTCAGCTGCCGCCTCGTTGTTCCCCGCTAGTATGGGTGCTGCTGGGGCTGGTTCCCATAGCGGTGATTGCCAGAGTCGTGCAATGGCAATGGATCTATCAGGTGTTTCCCGCTGGGGTCTTGATGGCAATGACCATTCTTGCCTCGCTGCGATCTACCCTTGCGGCAAGATTGCTCTGGATTCCTGGGCTGTTGTGCCTGGGACCCCAGAGCGGCGCCTGCATATTCATGCTGACGGTGCTGGCGAGCAACGATGAAGTCACTGTTGCCAGGAAAGCCGCCGCAGTCACTGCGCAAGTTGCTCAAAGGCTTCTGTGGCGTGACACGCACACCAGTCTTTGGGTGGGTTTTGTCTTCATTCTGCTGGCCGCCGTGACTACGGGCCTTTGGGCAGCGTTCCCATACGAGGAATTTCAAATACCCATCGCGACCGACTTGGCCTTCAATTCGCTGTGGATGGTTCCCTTCTTCATCGGGGCCGGCATGATCGTGTGGCACTGCATCGTATCGTTGCGGCGGCGGGGACGCTGGCCGGTTTTGCCCTCCGCTTTTGCCGCCGGCGTTGCCGTTTTCTGCGCCGTCTGCTTCGCTGCAGCTCCCTCTCTCCAGGATCCTCCTGCACCGCTGTGGCCCCAGGCAGTGCAAGCAGCGGAGAACTTTGAATTGATAAGCTTTCCCGAAACCATAAAGGACGTTTATTCGCGACAGGACCTGGGGGCTTCCTGGAGGCTTAATCGCCAGGATATCGCCCTCTTGTTTGGTTTGAGAGCGGAGGATGATGTTTTGCGGCTGAACCGCAAAAGCACGTGGTTTGGAAGTTGGGTTTATGCACGGAAAAGCGAGAGCGGCCATGAACGGGCCTGGATGGTCAAGATCCTGTATTGCCCAACTGCCCGGGGGTTCTGTTTTGCTTCTTCCAGCGAAGTGCGGGGCATTATCGAGAGAGAATTGATTGGAGAGGCCGCCGGCACGCTTGAACTTGCCAGAGCCGAATCAGGCGCAGCAGTCAACATCCCTTATATCAAGAAGAAGTTCCAGAATGGACCTCAAAGTTGGAGCTCGTCCGATTACTACATGACGTGCGTTAACGGTCAGTTCCTGATGCCCGAGCAGGCCAGGAAACGCTTTTGGTCGTTGGCGCCCAAGACCCGGTACGTTGCGCGCATCCTGGTTTCCGCCTATCCGGACGGCACCGAAGCCGGAAAGGACTCGTCCGACCTCATGTTTCTACAGGCGGTTCTTCCGCAAATCATCAAGATGCTTCCCTCCCGTCCCCAAATGGAGAATTGATCAGCGTATCGCAGCACCGACAGCATGGCGTCCCCGCCTTCCGAAACGCCCCCGCAGCGCCGCCGGCGGCCGCGTCTGCTCGATCAGGAAACTCATCCCCTGTGCAATAGGCATCTCGCCAACAACTTTGCCACAAAGGACACAAAGAAACGAGTCTTGTTTTTTCCCTTTGTGGTCTTCGTGATCTCTGTGGCAAGGCTTTTCCTTCCCGAGCACTCTTGTCCAGACGCTGCAGCGGGGTGAGAATACCGGCAGGCCCAATGACGTTTTGCTGGAGCCCCCAAAGAGGACTACCATGAGCGCACAAGAGGCTAAGGCGGGCCGCCGGACCGCTTCCCGGAGCCCCGCGATCCAGGGATTTGAGCAGGCGCCGACGGATGTACAGGCCGCCGGGCAATGGCAACCCGTCAGCGACCGCAGGCTCCGCGTCGGCATCGCCGGCTACGGCGTCTGTGCCTTCGGGGCGGCCTTCGGGTTCCAGGACCATCCCAACGTGAGCGTCGCGGCGGTGGCCGACCTGGACGCCGACCAGCGAGCCGCCCTGGCCAACGCCTGCCGCTGCGAAAAAACTTACGCCTCGTGCGAAGAGCTGATCGAAGATGACTCGATCGAGGCCGTCTTCGTTGCCACCGACGCCCCCAGCCACGCGCGGCTGGCCATCGCGGCGCTCAAGGCGGGCAAGCACGTGGCCTCGGCCGTGCCGGCGGTCTTCGGGTCGCTGGCCGACGCCGTCGCGCTCTTTGAAGCGGTCAAGGATTCCGGATGCACGTACATGATGTTCGAGACCTCCTGCTACCACCAGGACGTTCATTCGGCGCGGCAGATGTACCGGCGCGGGAACCTGGGGCGCGTGATCTACACCGAGGGGGAGTACTGGCACTATTTTCCCACGCCGCTGGCGGCCCACGGGGCGTGGCGGACGGGCCTGCCACCGCAGTGGTACATCACGCACGCGTCGGCGTACTACGTCGGCGTCACCGGTGGCAGCTTCACCGAGGTCTCCTGCCTGGGCACACGCAGTTCCATCGACCACCTCAAGGCGGAGAATAACGCCTTCGGAAATCCCTTCGGCACGGAGGTTGCCCTGTTGCGAACGAGCGAGGGCGGCACGGCGCGGATGGCCGTGAGTTGGGACACGCCCGGCCGCGGCGGGGAGCAGGGGCGACTCCGCGCGGAAAAAGGGTCATTCGACGGCAGCTTCTACGCCGAGGGCGCCGGCGAGCCTGCGCCGCTGATCCCGCGGCCGCCGCTGCCGCCCGGGTTGGCCGCCGGCGGGCACGGCGGCTCGCACGGTTACCTCACCAATGAGTATGTCGAGGCGATTCTCACCAACCGCCGCCCGCTGGTGGACGTGGCGCAGGCGTTGAACATGACCGTCTGCGGGATCGTCGCCCACCAGTCGGCAATGAAGGACGGCCAGCAGATGAAGATCCCGCAGTACTCGCTGCCGGATTGAGAACGCCTTGTCATCTGAAACCGCGACTACTTTTTCTAATGACGTCTGGTGTCCCCGGAACCAAGCATGCGAGCAAACCATCGAGATAAGTATGACGTCCCCGGAACTCCCGAGGACACCGGGCGAATTAACATCTCAAACGCAACGCCGGGGATGGAGAGAGCGGGATTTGGGGGATGAGAAACGGATTAAGAGGATTAAGAAAACGTTTAAGGGATTTCTACGTTAGAGATCGAGCCTGATCAAGCGGTTCTATCTCTGCTCCGGCCATCAGAGATGAAACCCCATCGAGCAAGCTCGCCCCGCTATGCTCCTCCTGATCTTTCTTCCCAATCCTCTTAATCCTTTTAATCTGCGTAATCCCGCTCTCCCTCCGTCTCTCCTGGCGTTGTGGCCCTGCACGGGCGGGGCGCCCGTACTACTTATGGGCAAGGTGCCCATCCTATGGCACAACTATGCCACTGACGGCACGGGGGCCAGCAGGTCGATTCATCGGTCCGACACTGCAAACCCCCCGGGAGTGCTCCGGCGGCTATCTCGCGGCCTGTTCGGTGCGGTTGATGATCATGTCCTGCCACTCCTTTGACAGGGTCGCGAACCTGGCCGACCATCCGGAAATCCGCACGACGAGGTTGGGGTATCGTTCCGGATGCCGCTGGGCGTCGCGAAGGAGTTGCGAGTCGACCGAGTCCACCTGCAGGTACCAGCCGCCCAGCCGCACGAACGTCTTGAGCAGAGCCACCAGGGCGGCCAGCCCGCTCTGGCCGGACAGCGTCGCCGGCAGGAACTTCAACTCCAACGGCGTTCCGTTGGTGAGCTTCTCAAAGTCCATCGAGCAGTACGACTTGACGACGGCCGTCGGACCCGACGTGTCCGTGCCGGGCGTCGGGGCCATGTTCGTGGCCAGAATGTCCCCCTTGTGCCGCCCGAAGGCCGTCGCAAATCGCCCGTCGCGCCAGCCGATCTCGCGGCCGAACGTGCTGATCCCGGCCGGGTGGGCGACCCCGTCATCGCGTCGGCCGGCGGCGACAATCGCCACGAAGTCGTCGAAAACCCGCCGAACCATCGCGTCGGCCTCGGGGTTATCGTTGCCATAGAGCACCAGCCGCTTCTCGATGGACTGGCGCAGGGCTTCCTCGCCGGCCCAGTCGCGTCGAAGAATGTCCACCATCTGGCCCAGCGTTCGCTCATGCTCCCGGTAGACGATCTTGTCGATGGCGTACAGGCTGTTGGCCGCGTCTGGCAGTCCGCCGGCGTGAACGGCCGCCACGCTGTACCGCGCTCCGCGGTCGTGGTAGCCGCGCGCCCGCTCGATGCAGTCGTCGACGAACAGCGACAGCAGCGGCGCCGGCGGCCCTGAGCGAAACGCGCCGGCTGTCCCGTCGATGATCTGACCGACCTCGCCGGCCAGGCGTGCGCGAAACGCCGCGTAGAGCGACTCGAAGTCGCCGAAATCCTCGCCCGGCCTGTCGGCCGCGAGCCCCATCGCGCCCTGAAGCGTCTGCAGAACGTCGAACGGGCAATATGTAAAGGCCGTCTTGCCGGGGATGAGCACTTCCCAGCAGCCGTCGTTGGTGAAGGTGCGTGCATCGGCCTGGGGGTAGCCCGCTCGCGTCAAGGCCCGCACGACGAGGTCTTCGTTGTAGAGCGACACGATGCCGCCGCCGAACCGCTGAACCTCGGCGATCCGCCGCCACAATCGCTCCGGGGTCCTGTTGCTGACGCGGACGGCGATGGGAAAGTCGCTGATGTGCAGCGACTCCACCACGTCCAGCACCAGCCAGGTCACGTCGTTGGCGACCTCATTGCCGTGGGCGTCCACCCCTGCGAGGATGACGTTCTGGTAGAACTGTGCGTCGCCGCTGCCGCGGCCGCGCCCGTCGATCCACTCGCAGCCCTTGATCCAGAAGCGGGCGATGAACTCGCGGGCCTCGTCGAGCGTGATCCGCCCGGCCGCCAGATCCCGCGCGAGGTACGGGCCGAGCATCGCGTCGACGCGCCCCAGCCCCGACCAGTTCCCGCAGAGCCGCTGGAACTCCCACATGAACCACAGCGACTGCACCGCCTGGCGGAAGTCCGCCGGCGAGTTCTCCGGAACGCCCGCCAGCGTGTCGCGCAGGGCCGCAAAATGTTCCCGCTGCGCACCTCCCGAGTCGGCCGCAAGTTCAGCCAGCCGATCCATGTGTCGCCGGTGCCAGACGGCCGCGGCGTCGAGGCACAGTTCCATCGCATCGAGCAGATCGGCCCCGGCTTCGTCCAGGCCGCCCCGCGCCCGGCGAGCGGCGATCTGGGCCCGCAAAGCGCGATAGCCGCCGGCCAGAACCCTCTCAAAGCCGATGGTGGTGTGACTGGTGCTGCCCATATCCGACGCCGGCAGCCGATGCTGCGCGGCCTCGATAAGCGTCGCCGCGCCGACGAGCCGTTCCTGGGGCAAGATGCGAAGCGGCGCGTTTTGCGCGATGAGCATCACCGTCTGCGCGTACAGCATGTTGGCCGTCAGCGACGTCGCGGCCGCCTCGTCGAGCCGGAAATCCGCCGCCCGCATCGCCTGGCCGAACTCGCCGGACAGGTAGCGCGCCGCAAGCGCACGCGTCGGCTCCGACAACCGCCGCGGCGCGCCCTCCCCCGTCACCACGCCAAAGCCCTCCCTCAGCCTCTCCTGTACGCTGGTAAGATTCGTCATGTGCGGCCTCTAGATCTTGCTGGCAGCGGTTCCCAACCACATTACGCCGCCCAAACCCGATCCGTCAACGATATCCCCCTGGCCGGACCTGCGACACGCACAGCGGAGTTGTGCGCGACACCCGTCTGGGAGTAAAGGGGTCGGGTAGGAAGTAAAGGGGTCGGGTACATTTGTTGTGTGAAGTGGTGGGCGTGAGATGATGGTGAATGGCTGAGTTCGCGGACCGTTCGGCGGCAATAACACAGCCGCCCTATGCGATGCGGCCCGGTTCTTCAGTCGCCCCCGTCCGGGGGCTCGGACGCGAGGGGACCGGCTACCCCGGGCTGCGCCTTCGGCTCCACCCGGGGCTACTATCAGGCGCCCGCTCCGCGGGCTTGGGGATCGCGCTATCCGGGGACTCGTTACCGAATCCTGCAGGCCCCAGCGGTCGGCCTGTATTGCGGGCTTGGAGGGGCTTGGGAAAAACTTCCAAAGCGGCAGCTAAGGCTGCCGCACTCCATAGAACCGTTGTGTTCCACCTGATCTTCTTTGCAATCCTCTTAATCCTCTTAATCTGCGTAATCCCGCTCTCCCCCCGTCCCTCTGCCTGGCGTTGAGGGCCTGCACGGGCGGGAGGCCCGGCGTCGCCCGAAAAACTTCCAAAGCGGCAGCTACGGCTGCCGCACTCCAAACATTACCGCACCGCAGGCACGGGCGAGACGCCCATGCTACGGCACTACTATCGCACTGTCGGCACCGGCGCCAGCGTGACGGTCTTGAGCATGATCCAGCCGTTGGGGGTTTCCTTCGTCGGGCGGATCGTCAGCGTGTATCGGCCGGCCTTGGGCAGTTCGACTACGCCGCAGTTGTACTTGCGGTAGAGCGGCCAGAGGCCGTGATCGGGCACGCCGGCGTCGCGCTGGCCGGTGTCCAGGGCGGGGAAGGGAATCTCGATTTTGCCCACGCTGACGACGCCCTCGATGCCGTCGGCCTCAAGCTTGGCGGAATAGTCCAGTTCCAGGTAATACCGCCCGGCCTGGGGAGTCTTGAAGGTCCACGAGGCACTGCTGCTCGGGCCCTGCCAGTCGACGATGCAGTCGGCGTGCTTCCAGTCGCCGAACTTTTCCATCCAGCTATTCTTGCTGGCCTTGCAGGCGGTTAGCTTGGCAAAGGGCGGATCAAAGTCGTTCCGCAGGCCCGGCAGGACGGTCTGCATTTTGTCGGCAGACATTTTGCCGGCCACATCCAGCACGATCACCGTCGGCTCGGCCGGCGGCTGGTGCGGCAGAGCGATGGTCGTCGCGCCGGCGTTCTTCGATACTTTGAGCGTCTTGGCGCCGCGGCCGAGGACCGCCGCGCGCTTGATCGTTCCCTTGAGGCCAGCCAGCGTCAGCTTCGCGTCGCAGGGATAGTCCAACACGTGCAGGTAGAGCTTCTTCCCGTCGCGCGAGGCGGTGCATTCGCCCCAGGGCATCGTCGGCAGCGGCGAGGGCGCGGCGTCGTAAATCGCCGCAGCGTTGCGCTTGGTCCAGACGCCCACCTCGCGCAGGATCGCCGCCGAGGCGGCGGGAATCTCGCCCAGGCCGTTTGGCCCGATGTTGAGCATGTAATTGCCGCCCTTGGCGACGACCTTCACCCGCCGCCGCACCAGCTCGCGCGAGCTCTTCCAGTTGTGGTCGTGCTGGACGAAGCCCCACGTGTCGTTGTGCGTGTCGATCGACTCCCACAGCCCGCCGTGTGCTTCCAGGGGAATCTCCTGGTCGCCGAGGGAGTCGTAGTCGCCCACACCGTTGCCGATGCGGCTGTTGATCAGGCACCCCGGCTGAAGGCGGCGCACCGTATGCACCAGGCGCAGCGAGTCTTCGCGCGAGATCGGCCCGGGGGTGTCGAACCAGATCAGCGCCACGTCGCCGTAGTTGCGCATCAGCTCTTCCACCTGCGGGACGCACTTGCCGTTGAAGTATTCGGCAAAGTCGCCTTTCACGGCCGGGTCCCATCCGTTGCCCCCGCCGCCGATGGCGTGCCAGTCTTGGAACTGCGAGTAGTAGAAGCCCAGCTTCAGCCCGTGCTTGGGGCAGGCCTTGGCCAGCTCGGCCAGCGGGTCGCGCTTGAAGGGCGTGTAGTCGGCGATGTTGTACGTGCTGGCGCCGGACTTGAACATCGCGAACCCGTCGTGATGCTTTGCGGTGATGACGATGTACTTCATGCCCGCCTCGGCCGCCAGCGCCGCCCAGCGGTCGGCGGAGAACTTGCGGGGGTTGAAGGTGGCGGCCATGGCGGCGTAGTCCGCCGCGGGGATCTGCGCGCGGCACATGAGCCACTCGCCGATGCCGTGATAGCGTTTGCCGTTCCAGACGCCGCCGGCTTGGGCGTACGGGCCCCAGTGTACGAACATGGCGAACTTGGACTGCTGAAACCAACGCCCGTCGGGGGCTGTCGTCAGATCAGCGGATTTCCTGCTTTTGCTCATGGCTGTCTCCATTCTTAGCAAGTCGCGATACTCTTGGCGTCGTTGGCGTGTTACATCAGGAAGTTGTGAATTTCCCGAAACTGGCGTATAAGGTTAACGCGAAGCACGGGGATTATACTCCGGGGCACCCGGAAAGAAAGGAACCACTGAGATGTTTGCCGGTAAATTGTTGCATGGGGTTGTTATTGGGGTTGTCGCCGCTCTGGTCGTATCGTTCTCGCCGGGCGCTGCCTTGGCCGACAAGACCAAGCACGTGCTGATCATTGGAATCGACGGGGCCATGCCCGACGCCGTCAAGGCCGCCAAGGCGCCAAACCTCAAGGCGCTGGCCGCCGATGGCGCGGTAAGCTGGGACGCCTTCGCCGGCGGCGTGCTGGGAACGCCCTCGCGCCAGAACACCGCCAGCCTGGCCAGTTGGAACAGCATTCTCACGGGCGTCTGGGCCAACAAGCACAAGGGCGCGCGGATGCTCCGAGGCCAACCGGTGCCAGCCGACTACGTCAGCTATCCCAACATTTTCCAGCGGCTCAAGTCGCACGAGCCCACAGCCCGCAGCGTGTGCATCTCGAACTGGCCGATCATCACGCAGGTGATGGCGCCGGGCGCGACGTTCAAGGCCCGCGGCGAAGGCGATGCCAAGGTTGTTGAACTGGCCAAGAAGGAACTGGCCGAGAATACGCCGACGTTGATGTTCCTGCAGCTTGATGAAGTCGACGGCGCCGGGCATGGGAACAATTACGGTCCCAAGATTCCCAAGTACATCGAAGCCATCGAGCAGGTCGACAAGCACGTCGGCGAGCTTGTGGCCGCCGTCAAGGCCCGCAAGACCTACGCCAACGAAGAGTGGCTGATCATCGCCGTGACCGATCACGGCGGGACGAAAGACCCCAAGGGTCCCGGCGGCGTCCATGGCGGCGACAGCCCCCAGGAGCGCAAGGCCCTCATCATTGTCAGCGGCGCGGCAGCCAAGAAGGGCGAAGTCTCGCCCGGTCCTGGAATCACGGCCGCAGCGCCGACGGCGCTGGCGTTCCTGGGCATCAAGATCGCGCCGCAGTGGAACCTTGACGCCCAGCCCTTTGGTCTGAAGTAACGTGCCGATCCGCCAGGCCCGGACCGCAAAGACATTTGCGATCCGGGCCTGGGGCGGCCTTTGTCGTCCGACTACAATTCACCCGCATGACAGGAGAACTCGAATGAACGCTCGCGTGCTGTCTCTGGCGGTGCTGGCCGGCCTGGCGATGATTTTGGGCGGCTGCAAAACCTCGACCATCATGTTCGTCAACGACACCGGGTCCGACAGCGAGGTCGCCCTCCGCGGTCCGGGCAAAATCGAGCCGACGCCGCCGGTTCTGCCCGTCGCCAGCCACGGCACCGCCAGTTTCACCGTGACGACCAATCCCTCCGATATGCCCGCCGACTACGTCTGGCAGGCCGCCGGTCGCACCGGCACCGTTGTCGTCAGCAAGCAAAGCCCCGACCACCAGATCGTGAACCTTGCCACCGGCAAGCCCGCCGGCGCGGCCGAAAACAAACGCTAGCCGCTACATCAGCGGTCGGGAATCGTGAAGTAGAACGTTGCCCCCTGCCCCGGTTGCGACTCTACCCAGATGCGCCCGTAGTGGTGTTCGGCGATTTTCTTGCATATCGCCAGGCCGATGCCCGTTCCCTGCGATTGCCGCTGCGTCTGGACGCGATGAAAGATCATGAAGATCCGATCGCGATCCTGCGGATCGATCCCGATCCCGTCGTCCTTCACCCAGAAGAGCCAGGCCCTTTCCTGCCGCCTGGCGCCGATCTCAATGTGCGGCTGGCAGCCGTCGGCGTGGTACTTGATGGCGTTGCCGATGAGATTCTGCAGGAGTTGCGCCACCAGCGGCCTTTCCACCAGGACCGACGGAAGCGACTCGCGCCGCGTAATAACCGCGTGCTCGGCCTCGATGGCGGCCTCAAGGTTCTGCAGCACCTCGCCCAGCACCGCGTTCAGGTCGGTCAGTTCAAAGGTATCGCCGGCGCGGCCGACGCGCGAGTAGGCCAGCAGATCGCTGATGAGCTTGCTCATGCGATGAACCGCCTGGGCGGCGTGCTCGATGAACTGCTGGCCCTGCAACTCCGCGCCGGCCGGAGTCTTTTTCTCCAGGAGAGTCAGATAGAGTTGAATCACGGCCCGCGGTTCCTTCAGGTCGTGGCTGGCGACGTGGGCGAATTGCTCCAGGTCCGCGTTCGAGCGGGCCAGCTCGTCGGCCGTCCGCATGAGCTGTTGCTCGATGAGCTTTCTTTCCGTGATCTCCCTGGCTGTTCCCAGCAGTCGGACGGGCTGGCCCTGCTGGTCGTAGAAATAGCGTCCCCTCGCGTTGAGCCAGTGAACGCCCCCATCGGGCCAGATCACCCTGAAGTCCTTTTCGGCCATCACGTGATTGGCCTTGGCGTGCGCCAGTTCGGCCCAGAAGCCCGGCACGTCGTCGGGGTGAATGCGTTCGGCCCAGTGGTCGCGGCTTCGCAGCACCATCTCGGCGGGCGGGGCGGAACTGGTATCGAATCCAAAGAGTTTCTCGAACTCCTCGCTCCACAGCGACATGCCCGTCACCATGTTCCAGTCGAAGATGCCTACCCCCGTCTCGCGCGTCGCGGCGGTCAGGCGCTCTTCGCTGGCACGGAGCCGCTCGGACAGATCCTGATACCATGACTTCTCCTGCATCAGCGATTCGCAGTCCTGCTGCGTCTTCCTGCGCGCGGTCAGGTCGGCGATGACGGCGATAAACCCGCCCAGTTCGCCCGCCGCGCCGCGCAGGGTTATCAGCCGCAATTCCGCCCAGAACCTCTCGCCGCCACGCCGCATGCAGTAGCCTTCGCTGCAGTACTGCCCGTCGTGCAGGGCGATCTCGATATCCTTGTGGGGCTTGCCGGCCTCGATGTCCTGAGGCGTGTAAAAACTCGCGACATGGCGACCTCGCAAATCGTCTTGCCACTCGTCAAGCAGTTCCGTGCCATGATTCCAGCCCGAGATGAATCCATCGGCATCGAGAATCAGGATCGCCAGATCCCTTATTTCCTCTATGATTCCGTAGAGGCAATGCTGCAGCGGAGACGCGCCGCTCAAGCCCTTCTCTATGTCGTCATGTGTCATGGCCTGCTCGCCCCTATGTCTTCATTCTAGGGCACGCCGTCTTGAACCTGTCGCCCCTGGGCACTGGAGAGTATAATGCCCGCACTGAATCGGAGACTCACCCGTGAAGCAACGCAAACTCCTGACGCTCGTCTGCACCCTCGCCCTGGCCGGAATGTCGGCCGGTCAGGGGGCACCATCGAAGATCCTTAACATCTGGACGGGCGTCGAACGCGTCGTGGCCATCGGCGACGTACATGGCGACTGCAAGCAGTTCGTCGCCTCGCTCAAAGCCGCCGCCGTCATCGACGAGAAGGAAAACTGGATCGCCGGCAAGACGCACCTGGTTCAGACGGGCGACATTCTCGACCGCGGCGACGAGTCGCGCAAGGCCATGGACCTGCTGATGAAGCTCGAGAAGCAGGCCGCGGCCGCCGGCGGCATGGTTCACGCCCTGCTGGGCAACCACGAGGCCATGGTCATGACCGGCGACTACCGCTTCATCTCGCCCGGCGAAGACGAGGCCTTCGGCGGGCGCGAGCAATATCTCAAGGCCATGGGTCCCGAGGGGCAGTACGGCCGCTGGCTGCGCACGCACAACACCGTCATCAAGATCAACGACGTAATGTACATCCACGCCGGCCTGCCGCCGGCGATGGCGAACCTCACGCTGGACGAGATCAACGACAACGTCCGCAAGGCCCTATCCGGCGACCGCTCGCTCAAAGGCCTGCTCAGAAGCGGCGGACCGCTGTGGTATCGCAACTATGTCGACGAGGATCCCGCCGTGGTCGCCGAGGCCTGCGACGCCGCCTTCGCCAAGTATGGCGTGGCGCACGCGGTCGTCGGGCACACCGTGGCAGGCATCAAGGCCTTCGGCGAGGGGCGCGTGATCTGCATCGACTCGGGCATGTCGGCCGTCTACAAGGGCAACGCCTCGGCCTTGGTGATAGAGAAGGGAACATTCACCGCGATCATTCCGGGCAAGCCCGCCGAGCTTCTGGACGTCAAATACGACCCGGCAAAGAAGCTCCAGCGCAAAGCGGCATAGGGCGGGAGATCGCCGTAGCACGGGCGGCTCGCCCGTGAGCAGCATGGCGGCCATGCATCCGGCTTGTCAAAAAGGTTTCGCGACGCCCCTCGGCCGGGCTACAGTAAGGGTCCTTCCTAAGCCGGGATCCTGCTTTCCTGGAGATGTACATCGTGAGACGCATTACCCTCGCCCTGACGGCGCTGATTCTTCTGACCGCCGCATCGCCCACCTTCGCCCAGGCCCCGGCCACCGTCCCCAACACCTGGTCGGGCGTCGAACGCATCGTCGCCGTCGGCGACGTGCATGGGGCGTATGACGAATTTTTCAGCGCGCTGCTGGCCGCGAGCGTCATCGACTCGCACGGCAACTGGATCGCCGGCAAGACGCACCTGGTGCAGACGGGGGACATCGTCGACCGCGGCGAGCACTCTCGCCGGTGCATGGACCTGATGATGAAGCTCGAAGTCCAGGCCGCCGCGGCCGGCGGGATGGTGCACCAGCTCCTGGGCAACCACGAGGTCATGGTCATGCAGAAGGTTTACTTCTATACCACGCCCGCGGACTTCGCCTCCTTCGGCG
>JAJFVE010000027.1 GCA_021371965.1 Planctomycetaceae bacterium | reverse complement strand
GTCGGTGACGGCTTGATTGACTTCGTCGTCGCTGATGTTGAGGGAGTTGATGAGATTGCGGTCTACCATATGATTTCCTTCGGTTGACAGCCCAAAAAGTTCACGGCGTTCGTCCCGGCTCACGGTGAGCGAGCCCGCCAGGGGGCGGACCGGGCGCCGCGCCCGCAGACATCCCCGCGGGCGGGCGGCTGGACCATCCAGCCTGCGCATATCGCAGCCGAAGCTGCATCCATGCGCGAACGGTTAAGTCTACCGATTTGCACGCCGGGAGCAAGTCAAAAGTCATCGGCGACCTTGCACTCTTCACAGCGATCTCTGGGATAGGGGGCGGCACAAAAGACACCTGACCAAGGTAACAATTGTCTGTTCTTGTCTGTTTTCGGCGTGATTCAGAAAGCCACGTATGATATAAAAGATTTGCTAGCAAAGACTTATAAGATTCATGCCATTGTCTGCTTCTTATGGCCAGACAATACCTTCCGACACTTGACTGATGGAAGAGTTGTCTTATGTTTCTTCCGGCCTCTGCGTCCTCAGCGACCTCAGCGGCTCAAGATTCTCTCCTCCAATTTGCCCACTCGGCAACCATATCCTAAGTTCCAATCGACCGGGCCAATCGAACCCCGGATCGGAGGGCGCGATGAGTCAAACTGCTACTGCTGTGGCCGAGCGTCGTGCAGCGGCGCGTGCGCCGGCCGCCTGGCCGGTCGCCTTTGCCGTCCCCGGCGCCGACGGGGCGATTGGCGGGCACATTCTCGACACGTCGGAGAATGGCGTGTACGCCTTGGTGGGCGAGAATACCAAGCTCAAGACCGGCGACATCGTCGAGGCGCAGATCGTGGTTCCGGCCGCCGCCGGGCGAAGCGCCTCCGGTCAGCCGCTGCGGCGCCGCGTGACCTATCGCTGCCGCGTGGCCCGCGTGCAGTTGATCGGGCGCTTTCTGGGCGTGGGGCTGCAGTACCTCGACAAGATTTCCGAAGGCCCGGCCGAGTAGGGCGGTCGCAGATGGCGAGGCCGGCGCGCGGGCTTGATTTGCCCGTCCGCGACGTGATACGATTGGGTGTCGTGACTTCTGCTGAAAAAATACGTGCCGCGGACCTCTCGGCCCTGCGGGTCATCCACTATCCCGATCCGCGCTTGAGGGAAGTTTCCACGCCGATCGACGTCGTCGATGATGCGGTGCGGGCGCTGGCGCAGCGCATGGCCGTGGTGCTCAGCCAGGCCTCGGGCGTCGGCCTGGCCGGCTGCCAGGTCGGCGTGACGGTGCGGCTGTTCCTGGCCGGCGTGCCCGACGAGGACGGATCGGGCGTGATGGCGTACGTCAATCCGCGCATCGTCGAGCAGAGCGACCCGGTCGACGACGAAGAAGGCTGCCTGAGCTTCCCCTCTATCTACACCCGCATCAAACGGTACAACAAAGTCGTGCTCGAAGCCATCGACCTCGAGGGCCGCCGCTTCCAGCAGACCGCCCAGGGCCTCATGGCCCGCTGCTTCCAGCACGAGTGCGACCACATCGACGGCCGCATGATCATCGACCGCATGGGCTCGGTCGCCAAACTCGCCCACCGCAAAGCCATCAAGCAACTCGAAGAAGAGTTCGCGGAAGTTTGAGTTTTTCTGTTCCCCGGTTCGGGGAGTTACGTCCACGAATGTCACGAATTGGGAAGAAACAGGAGCTTATTGTTTCTTCTTCTTTATCTTATTCGGGTCATTTGTGACATCCGTAGACGTCGTTTTTCCCGTTGCAGGTTGACTGGCGGCCTGGGGTTTCGATTGCGGCGCCGCGGAGAAGTCCAGGTGGAAACTCGCTCCGGGGTCGGGATTGATCTTGTCCAGCACCGGCGAGTAGTCGTACACCTCGGCCTGCTCGCCGCCGTGCGAGAACTTCATCACGCGCAGGTATCCGTCGCCGCCGTTGGCGGCCCTCTGGTAGTCGACCACCATCTGGTGCACGGTCTTGCCCGCGGCGTTGGCGTCGCTGCGGCGGCCGGTAGTCCACACGTGCCCGCAGATGACCAGGCGGATGTTCTCGTTGGGGCTCACGAGCTTGGTCCAGATCTGCTGACCGTCGTTGCCGTCGCGGCCGGCGCGATACCGGGCGGGGTTGTACGGTTGTTGCAGGCCGCGGTCGTACCGCAGGCCGTCAGGGTACATGTACCCGTGCGTGATGACGATGGCGCGACGGTCCTTGTGGGCCGCGGCCACTTGGCCCGCCCATCGCAGCACGTCGTCGCGCGGGGCAAACTCCAGGGCCAGCACGAGCCACTTCCTGCCACCGGCGTCGAAGACGTGAAAGGTATTGGCCAGGCTCTCGGGTTCTTTGTCATAGACGCCGCCGAAGGTGGGCAGGGCCTTCCAGTATGCCATGGGGAAATACTTGCCCAGCAGCGTGCCGCGGTCGGCGCTGTTGCCGCCGGGGCCGATGTCGTGATTGCCCAGCGTCAGTGCGCAGGGCACTTTGCCGTCCAGGCGGGCCATCGCCTGGCGGGCGACGAGCCACTGCGCGGGGATATTGTTATTGGTGATGTCGCCCAGGTGCAGCACATATTTGATGTTGAGCTTGGCCGCGTTGTCGGCGATCCACTTCGTCTGGGCATGAAACGTTGCCGGGTATTTCATTGCGTAGATCTGCGTGTCGGGAAGCACAACCAGCGTGAAGTCGTCGGCCGCCGCCGAGGCCGGTGCGGTCGCCGGCGACTGGGCCGATGCGGCGCAGAATGCGGCCGTCAGCAGGAACAGCGTGCAGGCCCAGGCGAGGAGCGTTTGCTTTGGATAATTCACGCGGTGCCCTTTCCGTCAGGTAAGGCCTGCATTGTACCTGACGACGCGCAAAACCATAGACCTCAGTTCAGGCGGGCTCCGCACCAGGCGTTCGTCCTCGCGGTCAGAACGCACTGACGGAAATAAACGCCGCAAACGTCAGCGCCCCGGCAATCAGCGCGACGACGATGGCTTGGCGGATGTTCCTCATCTGCGTTCCCCCCTTGAGTCTTGCGCGAGCGATGGAATCATAGCGCGAAAAATTGACGGTAAAACAGGAACCGTCCCGCCGCGGCGGCCGGTATAGTGGCGTCCATGAGCGTCTATAAATTCATCGGTTGCGAGATCGTCTATCGCGAGGCGTGCCTGCTGGCGGCGCGGAGCGTTCACCAAGTCGACGTCGAGTTCCTGCGCAAGGGTCTGCACGACCTGGAGCGGGCCGACATGATCGCCCGCGTGCAGGCGGCGGTAGACGCCGCCGACGCCGAGGGGCGCTACGAGGCCATTCTGCTCGGTTATGCCCGCTGCAACGACGGGCTGGTGGGGCTGACCGCGCGCACGCGGCCTCTGGTGATCCCCCGCGCCCACGACTGCGTGACGTTCTTCTTCGGCTCGCGCGGGGCGTACCAGGAATACTTCGACGCCCACCCCGGCACGTACTACATGACTACCGGATGGTCCGAACGCAACGTCACGCCGGGGGCAGGATACGACCGCCCCGCGTACGACCGCCAGGGCGTGATGGGCAAGCTCGGCCTGGCCGACGACTACGAGGGCATGGTCGCCAAGTACGGCAAGGAGAACGCCGACTTCATCCTCGAAAGCCTCGGCGACTGGACGAAGAACTACACCCGCTTCTGCTACCTGCAGATGGGCGTGTGCGACGAGTCTGCCGCCATCGCAAAGACGCGCAGCGAAGCGGACCAGCGACATTGGGACTTCGAGCTGCGCCGCGGCGACTGGACGCTGCTGGAGAAGCTCTTCGCCGGGCGCTGGGACGACGACTTCGTGATCGTGCCCCCCGGGCGGCGACTGGTCGCCCGCAACGACGGCGGAGTGCTGGGGGTGGAATAAGAACAGGGGAAGAATTGGATGAATGGATGGTTGGTGCTCAGGCATCCATCCGCCCATCCAATCTCCGTCCCGTCCGCGTTTCAGTCCTGGAGGCACTGGCGGATGATGCTGGTCATGGTCTCGTGTGCGGCCTCGAACTCCTGGACGAGTTTGAACTGCGCGCGGGTGCGGTCGAGGTTGTGGGCAGGGCGGGCGGTCTTGTAGTACACGTCGCCGGCCAGCCAATCGGTCAGGAACCGCAGCCCCTGCTCGAATGTGATCAACCGCGCGGCCAGGGGCAGGTGCTCGATTTCGTCGGCCGTCAGGAACGTCCTCGCTTCGGACAGATATCCCCGCGCCAGGGCGGTGAACATTTCGAGATTGACGCGCATCCTGGAGGTGTCCGGATCGTCCTCAGCCGTCGTGGCGGCCGCCGTGCGGCAGCAGTCGCCAAAGTCGATCACCGACAGGCCCGGCATGACGGTGTCCAGGTCGATCACGCACAGGCCCTTGCCGGTGGCGTCGTCGATGAGCACGTTGTTGAGCTTGGTGTCGTTGTGGACGGCACGGCGCGGCAGGCTCCCGGCGGCCGCCAGGTCTTCCAGCACGGCGACGATGTCGTGGCGCGCCAGGGCGAAGTCGATCTCGGCGGCCGCTGCCGCGGCGCGTCCGGCGGCATCGGTCTGGGCGGCGCGCATGAAAGCCTCGAAGCGCGAGGGCGTGTGATGAAAGCCCGCGATGGTCTCGTGCAGCAGCGGATCGGGCAGGTCGGCCAGCAGGCGCTGGAACCGCCCGAAGGCGCGGGCGGCTTCGTACGCCTGGGCAGGCGTGGCCGCGTCGTACGTTCGGGCGCCTTCGATGAAGCGGTACATGCGCCAGAACTCGCGGCCGGCGCCGGTGCGGCAGAAACTCTTGCCCTCGGTCGTGGGAATCAGCGCGAGCACCTCGCGTGCCGGATCGCCGCCTTCGGCCGCCACCTTGCGGCGCAGATGGTCAGTGACGCGCTGGATGTTCTCCTGCACGGCCGGGACGTTGCGAAACACCTGGCTGTTGATCCGCTGGAGGATGTACCGCCCCCCGCCGGCGCACGAGACGACATAGGTGTCATGAATGAGCCCGCTGCCATGCAGCACGGCGGCCGATGCGGCGGGCACGTTGAACTGCCCTACGATGAGTAGTGGGTCCATAGAAGCAAATCCGAAATCCGAAGCACGAAATTCAAAACAAACAACAATGTCAACAAAACGGGAAATAACAAACCGATTTTATTGTTTTGAATTTCTGTTCGCTAACGCCAGAGCTTCTCTGGATAGACACCGTTCTTGATCAATTCGGCGATGGCCGCTCGCGCGGGGGGGCGGTCTTCGGGGTAGGTCAGGCCGAACCAGGTTTCAGTGGTCGGCAGGACCGCTGCGCGGGCTTTGCCGGCGGCGATCAGGTCGGCCACGACTGAGGGAAGGTAGTACTCGGCCTTGGGTTTGTCGGCGTTGGCGGCCACGAACATATCGAAGCCCGCCTGGACGTGGCCCAGGAATGAGGGCGTGAAGCCCCACATGTTCATCGAGACGATGCTGTCGGCGGCGAGGGCGACCCACTCGTCGCCCTGGGCGTACTTGACGGCGCGGTCGAAGCGTTTGATGCGGGTGCGTTCGGTCACGTCGGCCAATGTGCCGTCGGCGTTGACGCGGCAGACGCCGCGCGAGACCTCGCCGTAGGCGCTGAGGGTCTTGTCCAGCACGAAGCCCACCATCGAGTAATCGCCCACGCCGGCGGCGGAGTCGGCGGCGGCTTTGAGATGGTCGGCCAGCGCGCGATAGCTGGCCGGGCCGTAGAAGTCGTCGGCGTTGATGACGGCGAAGGGCCCGTCGATCAGATCGCGGCAGCACAGCACCGCGTGGGCGGTGCCCCAGGGTTTCTGCCGCGCAGCCGCGGCGGCCTCAAACCCCTTTGGCAGAAAGCTCGTCAGCTCCTGGTAGGCGTACCGCGTGCGCAGGTGGCGGGCGGTCTCGTCGCCGATGGCCGCGCGGAACGGCTGTTCCATCTCGGGGCGGATGACGAAGATCACGCTCTCAAAGCCCGATCTCGCGGCGTCGTAGATCGAATAGGCGATTGTCGGCTCGCCGCCGGGGCCAAGCCCTTCGAGCTGCTTGAGCCCGCCATAGCGGCTGCCCATCCCCGCGGCCATCACCACCAGCGTCGGTCCGGTCATGCGGTTCCTTTCTGACAAACGGAAAGCGAAATGGTAGCATCCCATCGTCCGATTGTCGAATGGCGCGTTCTGCCGCCTGCCGCCAAGAAACGTTTAACCACAGAGGGCACCGAGGGAGAAACAAAGACTCGCAAGGACATTCCTCTGGTTTCTTCCTCTGAGCCCTCTGGGCCTCTGTGGTAAGTTTCCTCCCCTAACCTCGGAATGCAGCCGAGGGTGATTTCAGTCGTCCAACCTGCCAGGGAATTGAGTAGAATTGATGCCATGATCCCCATGCGATCGCGCCTGTGCCGATTTGCAGCCGCGGCCGTTCTGGCCGCGACGCTGTTCATTGCCGTGCCGTCGGCGATGGCCGTGACGACGCAGCCGGCCTCGACCAGCGCTGCTGCCCGGCGCGCCGGCCCGGCGACGCGCCCCGTGACCGACGACACCCTGGGCGGATGCTGGAAGCTCTATATGAGCGGCCGCTACGACCAGGCCGCCAGCGGCTATCGCAAGCTTGCCTCGTCGGCGAATCAGGCCGTCTCGTCGGCGATAGGCCTATCGTACGCCCTGAGCGCCCAGGGGCAATATGCGCAGGCGCAGGAGGCACTGCAGGCCTGCAGCGCGGCTGGGGCGCAGCAAGCCCAGTGGCACCTGGCGCTGGGCGAAGTGCAGGAAGCCGTCGGGCAGTACGAGCAGGCCCTCGAACACGCTGCTGCTGCGGCCAAGCTCAAGACCGATTGGGCGCAGGCGATCTGGCTGCAGGGGCGGCTGCTCGAGACGCTGGGGCGCAAGGACCAAGCCAAGGCGGTCTACGCCGCCGTAGACAAGATCCTCGCCGGCGAGGCGTATCAGAATGACGCCCCGGCCCTGACGGCGCTGGGGCAGATCCTCGACCGCCACGCCGTCCTTAGCGCCCGCAAGGCCAGCGAGCAGGCGCCCAACATCCTGCACAACTATCTCCAGGAGGCTTACCAGAAAGCCGACGCGACGTACTGGCCGGCGAATCTGGCGGCCGGTATGTTCATGCTCAGCAAGCACCGCCCCGAGGGCGCGGCGGCGGAGTTCGCCCTGGCGTTGAAGATCAACCCTCGCGCGGTCGACGCGATGGTTGGCATGGGCATCATCGCCTTGGAGCAGTGGCAGTTCGAGCGGGCCATCCAGATGGCCGAGCAGGCGCTGAAGGTCAACCCCAACTCCGCCAACGCCCTGGTGCTCAAGGCCGTCGTGATGATGCAGTGGCGCAAGTTCGACCAGGTCCAGCCGCTGCTGGATGCGGCGCTCAAGGTCAATCCCCATAGCATCGAAGCGCTGAGTCTGGCGGCCGCCCTGGCCGTGCGAACCAACCAGCCCCAGCAGGCCCAGGGGTTTATTGACCGCGTGGCCAAGGTGAACGGGCGGTGCAGCGAGCTGCCCCAGACGATCGGGCAGTGGCTCTCGGCGGCGCGGCAGTTCACGGCCGCGGAAAAGTATCTGCACCAGGCGGCCGATCTGGCCCCCGAGCAGGCCGAGCCGCTGACGACGCTGGGCCTGCTCTACATGCAGACCGGTCAGGAAGACAAGGCCCGCGAGACTTTCGCCAAGGCCCACGAGATCGACGACTACCGCAGCGACGTGGTGAACTACTTGGGCGTGCTGGGCGACATGGAGAAGTTCAAGACCAGGGAATCCGCCCACTTCATCGTCAAGGTCGACCCCAAGTACGACGCGGTGCTGCTGGACCAGGTCTCGGCGTACATGGAGAGCATCTACCCCGAGATCACCGGCGACTTCGGCTACCGTCCGGCAGAAAAGACGCTCATCGAGTTCTTCCCGCTGCACCGCCAGTTCTCGATCCGCATCACGGGCAAGGGCTGGATCGGCACGGTCGGCGCCAGCACCGGAAACGTCATCGTGATGGTGGCCCCCAACAAGCAGCGCAGCCAGTTCGGCACATACAACTGGGCGACGGTCCTGCGGCACGAGTACACGCACACCGTTACGCTGGCCGCGACGAACAACCTCATCCCGCACTGGTTCACCGAGGCCTGCGCCGTCTGGCAGCAGCCGGACCGTCGCAACTACGATGCGGTGAACATGCTCGTCGCCGCCACGCGGCAGGGGCGGCTGATGCCCATCCGCGAGTTGGACTGGGGGTTCATCCGCCCCAAGCGCAGCGGCGACCGCTCGCTGGCGTACGCCCAGGCCGAGTGGACGATGGAATACATCATCGCCAAGCACTCGTTCGAGTCCATCGTGCAGATGCTCCAGGCGTTCCGCGGCGGCCTGACGCAGGCGCAGGTCTTCCAGAAGGTGCTCAAGACCACCGAGGCCAAGTTCGACGACGACTTCCGCGCCTACGCCCAGGCCGACATCCAGAAATGGGGCTTCCCCGCCGAGGCGCCCGTGGACCCCGCCAAGGCCGCGGCGCTGCTGGCGCTGAACCCCGCCAACGCCGACGCGCACGCAGAGATTGCCAAGGGACATTACGAGCGGGGCAACATGCCGGCAGCTCTGGCCTCGGCCAAGAAGGCGCTGTCGTACAATCCGGCCCAGAAGACCGCCCTGGCCGTACTGGCGATGGTGACCGCGGCGCAGAAGGATTATGCCCAGGCCGAGGCGGCCGCCCGCAAGCTCGAGGCCGTCGACAAGGAGTCGCGAACGGCCCCGTTCGTCCTGGCGACGGCGTACGTCGCCCAGCGCAAGTGGAGCCAGGCCATCGTGGCATTGGAGACCCTCAAGCTGCGCCGCCCGCTGTTTCCATACAGCTACCAGGAGCTGGCCCGCCTGTACCGCCAGCTCGGCCAGGACGACAAGGCCCTGCCTAACCTCATGGAACTGCACCGCCGCACCATGAACGACCCGCAGTACGCGCGGCAGATCGCCGAGATTTACATCACGGCCGACAAGACCGACCAGGCCCTGTCGTACCTGCGCCAGGTCGCCCAGATCAATCCGTACGAAGTCAGCGCGTACGAGTCGATGGCCGCGGTCTTCCGCCAGAGCGGGCAGTTCGACAAGGCCGTCGAGGCCATCGAGAATGTCTGCACACTCCAGCCGGACTCGGCAGACGCCTGGGCCAAGATGGCGATGATGCGACTGCTCGCCGCCCGGGCGGCCCGCGACGTGAAGGGCCTCGAGCAGGCCCGCGCTGAGGCCGAGAAGTCTTTGGTCATCGACAAGGACTCGCAGGCCCGCCAAGTGCTCCAATTGATCGACCAGACCCTGCAGGAAATCAAGAGACCCCAATGACCATCCGCCAGTTCCAGGACTTCATCCGCGAAAAGTACTACCCCACCGATTCGAAGCGCGGCACGCCGGCCACCTTCCTGTGGTTCATCGAGGAAGTCGGAGAGCTGGCCACCGCCTTGGCCGGCAGCGATCAGGTCAACAAGGAAGAAGAGTTCGCCGACGTCTTCGCCTGGCTGTGCACGCTGGCGAATATCAACGATGTCGATCTGAGCAAGGCGATCGAGAAATACACGGTGCGCGGCAAGCCAGGATTCAAATGAGAAGATCCGGGAATTTGCCACAGAGATCACAAAGATCACAAAGAGAAATAAGTGAACTCCGTCTTTGTGTGCTTTGTGATCTTTGTGGCAAAGTTGTTGGTTTTTAAGAAGCGCAATAGAATAATCGAACTTCGATGAAATACTTACTTGACGCCATTTACGCTACGGGCCTGGTCGCCACCAGCCCGATCTGGCTATACAAGATGATCCGCCATGGCCGCTATCGCGAAGACATCGGCCAGCGGTTCGGGGCGGCGCCGCGGCGGTACGGGCTCCAGCCGGTCATCTGGATTCACGGCGTGAGCCTCGGCGAGGTCAACGCCGCGCGCACGCTGGTGGCGCAGTTGCACTCCCAGCTTCCGGACTTTCGCGTCGTCGTCTCCACCAGCACCGACACGGGGATGGCCGCCGCCCGCAAGCTCTACGAACCCGACCACATGGTCTTCCGCTGGCCGCTGGATTTTTCGGCGGCCGTCGGCGCGGCGCTCGATCGCGTGAGGCCGGCGATGGTCGTGCTGATGGAGGGCGAAGCGTGGCCGAACTTCCTGGCCGCGTGCAACAAGCGGGGAATCCCGGCCGTGATCGTCAACGGTCGCATGAGCCCCGACAAGGGTTACCCCGGATATAAGAAGTTGGGTTCGCTGGCGGCCAAGCTGTTCAATCGTCTCGCGGCTATCGGTGTGCAGGACGAGAGCTATGCCGAGCGGTTCCGCTCGCTGGGGGTGGAGGCGTCGAAGGTCCGCGTGACGGGGATGATGAAGTTCGACAGTATCGCCCGCGACGCCAGACCCGCCGGCGCCGACGCGCTCGCCGTGGCGCTGGGGATTCGCCCGGAAGACAAGCTCATCGTCGCCGGCGGCACGGGGGCAGGCGAAGAGCAGATCGTGCTGGACGTTTTCTCGCGCCTGACGGAGAAGCACGCCGACGCGCGCCTGGCCATCGTGCCGCGCAAGAGCGAACGCTTCGACGAAGTCGCCGCCCAGATCGCGGCGATGGGCATGGGCATCATCCGCCGCAGCGAGCATCCCGATGAAGAACCGGGGACAGGACCAGGGACTGTCCCCGCCACGCAAGCAAACAACCTCCCGATCATTCTCGGCGACACGATGGGCGAGCTGCGAAAGTTCTACGTCCTGGCCCACGCCGTCTTCGTCGGACGCTCGCTGGTCCCGATGGGCGGTTCGGACATGATCGAGGCCGCCGCGCTGGGCAAGGCGGTGGCGTTCGGTCCGCACACGTTCAACTTCCCCCAGGCCGACGCCCTGGCGTCAAATGGATGTTTCCGCGTCGCCGACGCGCACGAGCTCGAGTCGCTCCTGGACCGGCTGCTGGGCAATCCCGCCGAGGCGCACGTCGCAGGCCAGGCAGCGCGGGCCTATGTCCTGAGCCAACAAGGCGCCACCCGCCGCAACGTCGAGATGATCTGCGACATCCTGGGCCGCGTCCCCGCCGTCCGCGAAGGGGACATCGCCACCGACAAGATCAAGGGCAACAGCGCGCCTTGAGTGTGTTTCCGCCGCTTGCGGCGCAGCGAATCTTGCATTGCGCGCGGCGGGGGAATAATCTTCACGTCATGCCTGACAGACAAGTACGACAACAGATCATCGCCCGCGCGCGGCGGATCGTGGTCAAGGTGGGAACCAACGCCGTCTGCGACGCGCAGGGGCGTCTGGACAACAAGACCCTCAGCAGCCTGGCGTCGCAGCTCGCGGCGGCGATCAAGGGCGGCATGTCGGTCACGCTCGTCGCCAGCGGCGCTATCGGGGCGGGCCTGGGCGAGCTGGGCATGACGCAGCGCCCCAAGTCCATGCCCGAGCTCCAGGCCTGCGCGGCTGTCGGGCAGGGGCAGCTCATGCGGGCGTTTCACGACCTGCTGTCGGAACAGGGGATTTCGGTCGGGCAGGTGCTCGTGACGCGCGACGACTTCGAAAACCGCACGCGATACCTCAACATCCGCAACACGCTGACGACGCTGGGCCGCCTCGGGGCCCTGCCCATCATCAACGAAAACGACGCCGTGGCCGTCGACGAAATCCGCTATGGCGACAACGACATCATCGCCGCGCACGTGGCCAACCTGCTCGGGGCCGACGTGCTGGTGCTGCTGAGCGTCGTCGACGGCGTGCTCAAGGACGGCGCCGCCATCGATGTCATCGAGCAGGTCGACCAGCACGTGCGGTCGCTGATCTCCGGTGAAAGAAGCCGCCTGGGCAGCGGGGGGATGAAGTCCAAGATCGAGGCCGCACGCATGGTCACCAGCGCCGGCGAGGTGGCGGTGATCGCCAACGCCCGCATGAGCGACGTGCTGACGCGGTTGCTTGCGGGGCAGCGCATCGGAACGGTCTTCGTCCCGGCGAGGCGAAAGATGTCTTCGCGCCGGCGGTGGATCGGCCAGGCGGCGCGGGCGGCAGGCAAGATCGTCATCGACGCCGGCGCCATCAAGGCGCTGGTGCAAGGCGGCAAGAGCCTTCTGCCTTCAGGCGTGATCGCGGTGAGCGGGCCCTTCCCTAAGGGCGCCAACGTGGCGATTCTCGACGCCGCCGGCAACCAGATCGCCCGCGGCCTGAGCAATTACTCTTCCGCCCAGATCGAGAAGATCAAAGGCCTCAAGACCGCCCAGATCGCCAGGATTCTCGGGGACAAAATGCACGACGAGGTCGTGCATCGCAACAACATGACGCTGGGGTGAGGGCCGGGTGGGTTGGGTTGCAGACAAGGTCCTGAGGCGTCATCAGGCGGGCCTGTATCCCGTTGCCGTCCCGATGACCATCTTGAGCATCTCGAAGATGACCTCCCCGGCGATCAGGCCCATCATCGTGGGCTTGATGTTCTCGTAGCTCTTGGCGCCGCCGAAACGCGTCACGCCGGACTTGATCGCCCATCCCAGCAGGAACGAACCGGCCAGCCACTGCGCGTAGAACGTCACGAACACCAGGAACATCGCCGGATGCAGCGGCCACCAGGCAAAGCGGATCCGGGCGGCCGAGAAGACAATCACCAAACCCGCGGTGATGGCGAAGGCCGCCAGCAGGTCGCGGTGCGCCTTGATCTTGCCCAGGACGTCCATGACGCCCTCGGGCCGGTGCCAGATCTTGTTGCCGGTGAACTTAAGGTCCTGCTGCACTTTGATCGCCCCGTTGATGGGCCACTCGATCGAGGCGAACCCGCCCTTCTTGGTCTCCTCGCCCACGCCCTTGTCGTAGCGGTTGAGGAAGAACAGCGGCACCGCCAGCGCCAGGCACAGCAGCACTGCCGCCCCGGCCGCCATGCCGCTGCGGCCGGCCTCGACCCCCTTGAGCTCCGTCAGGCGCAGGCCCTGGCCGACCAGCACAATGAACCCACTGCCCATCGCCCCCGCGCCCAGGATGCTCAGGACCAGGTAATTCTCCTGCCCCATGGCCGCCAGGCCCAGGAATCCCAGCATCGTGATGCCCGGAAACACGTACGCCTGGATGAGGTACACGCCCGTCTCGGACACCAGCCGCGTGAACACCAGGGCAATCGACAGCGACGCGATCACGAACAGCGAGCCCAGCAGCCAGTTGATCCCGATGCCGCTGAGCAGCACCACCGCGGCCGCCGAGGCAGCGATCAGCAGGCGCAGCCCCCAGACGGCGAAGACCGGTGGCGTGCGGGTGACGGGGATGAACAGCGCCGAGCGCAGGGTATCCCAGTAGAACCGCCGCCCGAGGTACAGCAGGATGATGACGGTTCCGGCCCAGGCGCCGGCGTAGAGGAACTGGGTGCGGTCGGGCTCCATCACGCCGCCCTGCACCGTGATGCCCATCACCTGCAGCCAGCCGATGATGAACGTGAACAGCAGCGGCCCGATCCCCATCGACAATGACAGGTCGGACGAAAGCAGGTACGCCAACCCGACGACCAGAAAGAGGATCTTCGGCGAGGTCAAAGCCGGCGCCGCGTTGCCGGCCATGTAGATGTCGGACCGCTCGAACAGCGGGGCGAAGGGCAGCTCCAGCGGGATCGCGCTCCAGTGCAGCCAACTGCTGGCGTAGTTGAACAGGAGGATCGCGACGACGATTCCCGCGGCGACCCAGAACGAGCCGCGGCCCATGACGCCTCGGCCTTTGCCGCCGTCGGGGATCAGCAGCCCCACAAACGTGGCGATGGGATACGACAGCCGCTCGTGGGCGGACCATTGCTGGTGCACCACCAGCGCCATGCCCAGGCACGCCAGGGTGACCGCGGCAATCAGGGGCAGGTAGAACGCCAGCGGGCGCTGCCAGGCGTACCACGGGACCTCGCCCAGTCCGATGTGCTGCTCGGGCGTGCCCTTGCCGTCGATGTAGTCCTGCAGCGGGTCGCACGAGGGCTGGCGCGTGGTTTCGGCCAGCATCGCCGCGGGCAATTGATCGAGCACCCGGGCCTTCTTCCAATCGGTGTGGGTGGGTGCCAGGGCGTGAGGGAGGATGGCCATGTCCAAATTGCCGCCCAGCAGTCCCGGGGCGCTGCCTCCGGCGAGCATGAGCATCGTGATGACGGCCAGCTCCTTGCCCGAGAAGTCCCACCCCTTCAGCCGCCGCCCCAGCGGGTTGTACGCCAGGGTGATCAGGATCAGGATGCTGAAGACGCCGGCCGGCATGAACCCCGGTCCCATGATGTCCTGGCGCAGCAGCACCGTCAGCAGGCACAGCACCGCTGCCAGCACGGTCCCCACGGTCACTGATCGAAACGTCATCAATTCATCCTTTACTCATCGCTGAGAACACTCGGCGATTCCTTCTTATACCATGCCCGCAGGGGTGTCGAACAGTCTTACTCGTTGAAGATGCCCCAGTCTTAATGCGTCGTTGCCCGCGGGTCTGACCAATCTTCCCGGCAGATCGTAAGTCATGGTACACACACCGGCCGCCTGCGGGGTGGAGCGCCGAACTGGACAGGGCCGCCGGTGAATAGTATTGTCTGTTGATATGCACGAAGGCTCGATCGCGCAAGGCGTCCTGGACGTGGCGACGCGGGCGCTGGCTTCGAGGCCGGCGGCGCGGCGGGTCACGCGAATCAACCTGGTCATTGGCGCCTTGGCTGGCATCGATGGCGATTGCCTGCGATTCTATCTGCAGGAACTCTCGCGCGACACGCCGCTGGCGGGGGCGGCCGTCGAGATCGCCCCGCGGGCGGCCACGCTCACCTGCCGCAGTTGCGGCGCCACCGAGGCGTACGACGGCTCGGGCGATTTCGCGCTGCACTGCAGCCGCTGCGGCGGCGATAATGAACTTGGCGGCGGCGGCGAATTGTACGTAGAGTCCGTGGAGGTTGATGATGAGCAAGATCCAGGCGACCGAGGCGATCCTCAGCGATAACGATCGCCAGGCCCAGGCTAACCGCCGGCGACTTGACGCGGCCCACCTCACCGGCGTCAACGTGCTGGCCTCGCCCGGCGCCGGCAAGACCAGCGTGATTATCGCGTCTCTGCAGGGGCTCGACGGTCTGTCGCTGGGCGTCATCGAGGGCGACGTGGCCTCCTCCATCGACACCGACCGCATCCGCGGCCTGGGGTTTCCCGCCGTCCAGATCAACACCGCCGGCGGGTGCCACCTCACTGCCGACATGGTGAATCAGGCGCTGGACGAGCTGGGCCTGCAAGGGCCCGGGATCCTCTTCATCGAGAACATCGGCAACCTCATTTGCCCGGCGTCGTTCGACCTGGGCGAGCACGTGAGGCTGGTGATCGCCAGCGTGGCCGAGGGCGACGACAAGCCCACCAAGTACCCGCAGGTCTTCGCCCTGGCCGACGCCGTCGTGCTCAACAAGACCGACTTGGCGCCGATGACGGAGTTCAACCTGGACCTTTTTCGCGCCCGCCTGAGGGCCGTGAATCCCCACGCCGTGCTGATCGAAGTCTCCTGCCGCACCGGCGAGAACCTGCCCCTGCTTCGCCAGTGGCTGCTCGATCAGACTCACAATGATGGTAGTCGGTAGCCCTGTGCATTTTCGCATTCACCCCTGCATTCTGTTATGCTCTGGATAGCCATGACCGTCCGCGCAATTATTCTGGCGATGATCGGGGCGATCTTTATCGCCACGGTCGGATATTTCAATGACCAGGTCCCGAGGCTGAATCATTTTGTCGGCAACCAGTTTCCCATCGTGGTTTTCTTTCCGCTGATCCTCTTTGCGGCCGTCATTAACCCGCTGCTGCGGCGCGCGAGGCCGCGATGGGTGCTCTCGCCGGCAGAAATCGCCGTCGTCACCGCTCTGCTGTTGGCGGCGTGCAACATCCCCGGCTCGGGATTCATGCGATGGTGGAGCCGCATGGCCGCCGTGCCGTCCGTGGCCAGCACCCACGAACTCACCTGGGGCAAGACCTCGGCGCTGGGTTACGTGCCTGCCGAACTGCTCTTCAACGACGGCCGCTACGACAGTACGATCTGCGACAGTTTCATCAGCGGCAACGGCGGCAGCGAGATAGCGCTCGATCAGTTGCCCTGGTGGTCATGGCAGGGCCCCATGGCGGGCTGGATCCCCCTGGCCCTGCTCTTTGCGGGCGCGTCGATCTGCATGGCCCTGATCGTGCATCGGCCTTGGTCCACGCAGGAGCGCCTGCCTTACCCGGTGGCACAGGTGGCGGGGGCGTTCATCCAGTCGCCGCGCGAGATCTTCGCCAGCCGCCTGTTCTGGATCGGCGCCGTATCGATCTTCGTGCTGCACATCGGCAACGGGACGTACAACTGGCTGACCGGCGCCAGTCCGCGCGACGTGTTTGCGTGGGATTTCTCCGAGCCGTTCCAGAAGACCTTCCCGGCGTTCTGGGCGGCGATCTCGCAGGTTCCCTGGGGCGGCAACTCGGTCCTGTACTTCCCGATCTACCCCACGCTGGTGGCGTTTGCGTGCTTTGTTGCGGCCGACGTGAGCCTCTCGGTCGGCCTGACCGTCGTGGCCTGGTCGCTGGCGGGGTTCGTGCTGGTCTGGGCGAATGTCAAGTTCGAGTGGGTGGCCATCGAAGGCGGCGTGGGGCCTTGGCAGAGCGCCGGCTCGTGCATCGCCTTGGCGCTGGCGATGGCGTACTTCGGGCGGCGGCACTACTGGAACCTGCTGCGCCGGGCCTTCGCCGTCGGCGGGCACGGCGTGCTGGGCCATGAAGTCTGGGCGGCCCGCATGCTGCTGCTGTGCACGGCGGGCCTGACGGCCATTCTCGCGGCATACGGCGTCGCCTGGCCGCTGGCGCTGCTGGGGGTGCTGCTGGTGCTGCTGGCGTATATCGTGGTGGCGCGGATCACCGTCGAGTCAGGCGTCTTCCTGGTGCAGTTGCAGTGGCTGCCGGTGGCCGTGGTGCTGGGGCTGCTGGGCGCCAACGCCACCGGCCTCAAGGCCGTTGCCGTGCTGGGGATGGTGAGTTTCGTCTTCTGCGCCGAGGTGCGCGAGTGCCTGACGCCGCTGGTGCTCAACGGCCTGCGCATCGCCGACCCGACGCGCACGCGCCCCGGGCGGCTGGGGGCGATGAGCATGGTCGTGCTGGTGATCGCCTTGGCGGCGGCCGTACCGTTCGGGCTGTGGGTAGATCACAACTTCGGCGTCAAAGACGGCGAAAGCTTCTCGCAGGCCGCGCCGGGATACCTCTTTAACGCCGTCGCGCGAGCCAGCGGCGACCTGGCGGCGGCCAAGCAACTGGAAACCTCAGCCGCGCTGGGCGCCTTCGAGCGCCTGGCGGCCGCCAAGCCCGACCCGCGCTGCCTGTGGGCGATGGCCGCCGGGGCGGTGATCGTGCTGGGCCTGGTGTGGCTGCGCCTGAGACTGACGTGGTGGCCGATCCATCCGATCCTGTTTCTGGTGTGGGGGACGTGGGCGATGCGCGTGGCGGCGTTCTCGTTCCTGCTGGGCTGGGCGATCAAGGCCGTCTGCGCCCGCGCGGGCGTGCGGTTCGCCTCGCTCAAGATGCTGATGATCGGCGTGATCGCCGGCGACCTGGCTGGCGGCGTGGTCTGGATGATCGTCGGAGCGATCAACTTCGCCATCACTCATAAAACCCCGCTGAGGTATCACGTTTTTCCGGGAGGATGAAAAACGAAATAAGACCGACGACGAGGACGAGTACGACGACGAGTACGAATGGCAGGCATGATCCTGTGCCCGGGGTGTGCGGAATTACCGGATTCCAAAGGATTACGAAACTATCTTAAAACGGGGAAGATGTGGTGAGGATCTCCCCTTCGTTCTCGTCGTCGTCCTCGTCGTCGGTTGTTTCTCCGACGTCAAGAACAGGGTATGACAACCGGCATTGATGACGAACATCGATTCCCTACCGCCGCTGTTTCTGCTACTTTGTGCCTCGTGACGCTTCGCTCTATCATCCTGGGACTGCTGGCGGCGATCTTTATCGCTACGGTTGGTTACTTCACTGACCAGATCGTGCGGCTGAATCATTTCGTCGGTAACGAGTTTCCCATCATCGTCTTTTTGCCGCTGATGATGACGGCCGCGGTGCTCAACCCGCTGCTGGGGCGCATCCGCCCGAGCTGGCAGCTCCACCGGCGCGAGCTGGCGGTGGTCGTGATGGCCGCCCTGGTGGCGTGCAACATTCCCGGCTCGGGGCTGCTGCGGTTCTTCAGCCGCGTGCTGGTGGTGCCCATGCAATTGGCGCAGACCGAAACGTCCTGGAAGAAGGCCAATGTTCTGGGCTATGCGCCGCCGGCGCTGCTGCCCAACGGCGGCGTCTATAACGAACCCTTCGTGCGCGGGATGATGCAAGGCGCGGGCAAGGAGGGCGAGCCCATCGGTCTCGACGGCGTCAACTGGGGCTTCTGGAAGGACCCGCTGCTGGCGTGGATGCCCCTGGTTGTGCTGCTGGCCGGGGCGTCGATCGCCCTGGCGATGATGGTGCACCGCACGTGGTCGCGCCGCGAGCGACTGCCCTATCCCATCGCGCAACTGGGCGAGACGCTCATCGACGACGCCCGCACCGGCCGCGGGTCCATCTTCCGCAGCGGGCTGTTCCTGGCCCCGGCGATCATCATCCTGACGATCCACCTCGTCAACGGGCTCAACGCCTGGTGCGACAAGAGGCTCATCGAGATCCCGATGGAGTACCACTTCGGCCAGATCGCCGAAACGTTCAGCGCCGTCCGGGGCGTGCCCTGGGGCAATGGGCTCTGGCACGTGCGCCTGTGGCCGACGATTATCGCCTTCGCGTGCTTCGTGGCCTCGGACGTCAGCTTCACGCTGGGAATCTCGCCGATCGTCTGGGTCTCGGTCGGCGTGGCGCTGTACGCATTCAACATCCCGATGAACTGGGAGACGGTTGCCGGTTCGCCGCTGGACTGGCAGAACGCCGGCAGCGCCGCGGCCATCGGGGCCATGCTGCTCTACCTGGGCAGGCGGCACTACAGCCTGGTGCTGCGAGAGGCGATGATGCTGGGTCGCAGCCGGCAGGTGGAACCCTACGAGGCCTGGGCTTGCCGCATCTTCCTGCTGTGCGTGGCGGGCATGGTCGGCATACTCGCCGGTCTGGGCGTGCCCTGGACGATCGCCTTGGCGGCGGTGGGGCTGATCCTGCTCGAGTACGTCGTCATCGCCCGCGTGAACGTGGAATCCGGGCTGATCCTGGCGCAGTTCCAGTGGCACATGATGGCCGTGATGATCGGCCTGTTCGGCTCGGCGGTGCTGGGCCTGCACGTCATCGCCGTGCTGGGGATGATGGTGGCGATCTTCGCCATCGACCCGCGCGAGTGCCTCATGCCCTTCGTGCTCAACGGTCTGAAGATCTGCGACAGCCGCAGCCTCCAGCCCGCTCGCATGGGCGGCATGGGCGCGGGGGCGTTCCTGCTGGCATTCGCGGCGGCGGTGCCCTTCAGCTTGTGGGTCGACAGCAACTACGGCGTCGCCCGCGGCGAGGGGTGGAGCACCTACCGCGCGCCGCGCCTGGCGTTTGACTACATGGCCACCGAGTACAACAAGCTCAAGAACTCCGGGCGGCTGCACGTGGCCGAGGACCTCTCGGCCGTCCAGCGCCTCACGCACATGGAACCGGACAAGAGATGCCTCATTGCCGTGGCAGTGGGGTTCGCGGCCGTGATACTCCTGGCGGGCCTGCGCCTGCGGTACACGTGGTGGCCGCTGCACCCGATCATCTTCGTGCTCTGGGGCACGTGGGTGATGTACGAGACTGCCTACTGCTTCCTGATCGGCTGGGCGATCAAGACTGTCGCCACGCGCCTGGGGGCGAGCTACTCGACGCTCAAGACGGTGATGATCGGCGTGATCGCCGGCGACCTGGCCGGCGGCCTGGTGTGGATGGTTATCGGGGCAATCTATTACGGCGTAACGGGAAGCCGGCCGGTCGTTCCGGGAACAGATTCGTGGTACATGATCTTCCCGGGAGGATAGCAGTAGTTCACCGCAGAGGTCGCAGAGAACGCAGAGAAGGAAGATGTTAGCGGTCGAGCTTGCTTGACGCTGTTGTTTTCCTGACCTGGCAAAGCTGCGCCCCCGGAAACCGCGCGGAGCAAGCTCCGCCGCTAACAAAACTGCGAGATCTCCGCGTCGGATTGTTGTTATGCTTGTTGCTGCTCTGCGTCCTCTGCGAACTCCGCGGTGAAAGGTCTTTGACATGATCAAGAGAACCTGGTTGGTGACTGGACTTGTCGCTCTGGCGGCGATGCTCTCGCTGGGCTGGGAATATTCCCGCGCCCAGGCGCCGGCGACGCAACCGACGGCGGCCTCGGCCGCCAGCGCGCCGGCCCTCCCGCCGCCGGCGCGGACGCTGATCGCGCCCTTCGACGGCATCACCATCACCGTCTACAACACCGGCGACCTGCACGACCAGAGCGGCAACCTCGCCCGCATCGCCGCCTTCGTGGCCAAGCAGCGCAAGGAAGAGAATGTCATCTTCGTCGACGCCGGCGACTTCCTCAACAAGGGTGAGCCCTGGCAGCCGGCCACCCAGGGCGAGGGCATGATCGCCCTGATGGCCGCGTGCGGCTACGACGCCGTCGCCATGGGCAACCACGACTACATCTTCGGCAAGGAGCCGATCCTCGACCTGGTCGTCAAGTACCCAAAGTTTCCGCTGACCCTGTGCAACATGCGCTGGAGCAAGGAAGACCTGCCCCGCGCCAAGGGCATCGCGCGATACCGCATCGTCGAGCTCAAGGGCGTCAAGGTGGCCGTCGTCGGATCGGCCTCGCACTACACCAACCACATCGGCGGCGTGCCCTTTCCGATGTATCACGAACGCGACGCCTATAAAGAGCTTCTGCCGCAACTGCGAGCCAAGGCCGACTTCGTCGTCTTCATCTCGCACCTCTTCGACGGCAGCGACAGGAACCTCCTCGACGCCTGGAAGGAAGACTCCCCGCCGGTCATGATCGGCGCCCACACGCATGGGCGACTGGTCACATGGGTGAACAACACGCTGCTGGTCAAGGGAGGCCACAGCGGCCTGGCCGTCGGCAAGACCGTCATCCAGTACGACCCGGCCGCCAAGCGCGTGGTGGCCGCGGCCGCCAAAACCATCACCGTCGGCAAGGACTGGCCCGAGGACGAGCAGGTCAAAGCCCTGCGAGAGAAGCTGATGTCCGCCGCCGCTGGCGGAAACTCCAAACCCTAGAGAACAAGCTCCAAACAGGAAACCACAATTCAGGAATCCAAACCTTCAGTAGCGAACGTTTCACCTTGAGGTTTATTTGGCATTTGTGATTTGTAATCACTACTGTCCGATCATCCGGACAGTAGTGATTTCAATTGACTATTTCCAATTGAAAAACGCTGCCTATGTCTGGCGCGGATGGTTTAGAATGCCCATCTGAATCCTCGATCCGAAATCCGCAACCCACAGGAGCGATCCATGGCAGCCATGCAGCATATTGGTTTCAACTGCAGCGACATGAAGGCCAGCGAGGCCTTTTATACCAAACACTTCGGATTTCGCCGCGCGCGGGTGTTCAATGCCGGACAGAGCGGCGAGTTCATTATGCTGCGCACGGGCAGCATGTGCTTGGAGCTGTTTCAGTCCGGCGACACAGCCGCCCGCGGTGGCGATCAGACGGTCGGCTTCAAGCACCTGGCCTTTGAAGTGCCCGATCTGGCCAAGGCCATCGCGGCCCTGAACGCTGACGGCGTGGCCACCGGTCCCATTCACGACTGCGCGTGGGTCACCCCCGGCATGCGCGTATGCTTCTTCCAGGACCGCGACGGCAACACGCTGGAGCTGATGGAAGGCTGGAAGGATCAGTTTTAAGGCGGCGCGTTATCGTTCTCCGCATGCGCTGCGATCAGCCACTTGACCAGCACGATAAACGCGCCGGTCAAGACCAGGTTCAGCGCCAGGCTCAACACGCTGATGGTCATCGCCGGCCCGGCGATGCCGTAGCCCAGGCTCACCACCAGTACGCCGGCGCCGACCTCCCCGCGCGGCCACATGCCCACCGCCACGCCGGTGCGCAGCCGCCAGTGGGCCTCCTTGCGATAGCAGAACGCCGGGAACATTTTGCCCAGGTTGCACAGGGCGGTGACGATCACCACGTGCAGCGCCAGGACGGGCCAGGGCGGCATGGTCAACTGCGAAAGCAGCGACTGCTCGCGCGCGGCATTTTCGGCGCCGGCCTGCTGCCACGCCATCAGCATGGGCGGCATGTTCAGCCCCACCAGCAGCATGAACGCCGCTGAGATCAGCGTCGAGACCTGCTGCTGGCGGTGGTGCCGCTCGGGGCCACGGTCTTCCGCTCGCGGCGGGCTCAGCGCTACGCCCAGTAGGAACGCCGGCAGCAGCACCTCGATATCGATGGGGACGTCCTGGTCGATCTGCTTGCTGGCGAAGCTGACGCCGTAGCTGGCCAGGGCGATCATCGCCGAATAGGTCAGCACCCATGGCCAGGCCGTCGGCAGGCGGATGCGCCGCATCCATCGCCACGCCGTCCAGAACATCGTTGCGAAGATGGCCAGGATCACCATCAGTTGCCAGGCCACTCCCACCATCATCATCTTCAGTGGGATCATCAGCACCACGGTGTCCAGGTCATCGAAAATCGCCAGCACGCGGGCCTTGCGAAAAACCCACGTGTGCCCCATGCCCGCGGCAGCCAGCATCGAAAACAACACCCCCGCCGACGTCGGCGCGGCGAATCGCGACACCAGCAGCGATTCCTGCCAGAGCCGCCCGCGGCACCAGAGTTCTGACGGGACCAGCACGAAGATGAAGTACATCGCCACCAGCAGCCACGGACCGGCGGCAGCCGTCACGGCGATGACATAGTCCCATCCGTATTGGCGGAGGTTGGTCTTTTCGACGTGAAACTCCGTCCCGACGTGGATCATGATGTATGCCAGCGCCGTCATCGTCAGCAGGTGAATGACCAGGTGCCCGGCGTCAGCGGCAGACGCCAGCCAGAGCGGCAGCCATTGGGCCAACAGCAGGCCGGCTATCAGCAGCACCGAGAAAATGAGAACCATCTTCATGGCGATCCTCTACCGGCCCCGGCTGCGCCCGGTTCGACGGCGCAGATACAAGTATTCAGCCCGGCCGCGTCTGCTTATTGTAGCGCCGGCAATAAGGGCCCTTGCATCTAGCCGCGGAAGGCGGCGTGTGGTTCAATAGAGCCATGAGCCTGGAATATAGCGTCATCAGCATCGGCACGTTGAGTCACAACCGCCTCTGGGGCGAGCAGGCGCCCGTGCGTACCTCGCACGCGACGACCACGGCCGTCTTCATGGACAATCGCATCATCCTCGTCGACCCGTCGCTGCCGGGGCCGGTGCTGGCGGCGCGGTTCAACGAGCGGACGGGCAAGATGCTCTCCGACGTCACCGATGTCTTCTGCACCACGCTCCGCCAGGCCCATCGGCGCGGGCTGGCCGACATGCCCAAGGCCAACTGGTGGGCCGGCGTCGATGAACTGCAGTGGTATCGCGAGTACCTGACGGACCTGATCGACAGCCACGACCGCGCCGGCAGCGAGGACGTCATCGAAGCGCAGGCCGACCTCAAGCTGCTCCAACGCGTGCGACCCGCCCCGCGCGACTTCGGTCCGCAGGTGCAGGTGTATCCGCTGGCCGGACCCACGCCGGGAACCACCGGCCTGCTGCTGACGCCGGCTACCAGCACGGTTCTGATTGCCTCCGACGCGGCCATCACGTCCGGTCATGTGCTTCGCGGGCAGGTCTGGGACGGCAGCAACGACATGCAGGCGTCCTTGGACACCCTGCGCGACCTGCTGGAGGTGGCCGACGTAATCGTCCCCGGCCACGACAATTTGATGCTCCTTTCGCGACAGTGGCTGTGAGTCCCGGGGAGAGCGGGATTGCCGGTCCCAGTGATTCCGGATCGCCGATCTTCCGATATAAGCAATAATGTCTACCATTGCCGCCATGGACGGGAGCTTTCTTCTCCAGTACGCGGGATATTTCGTCGTCTTGGCGGCGCTGCTGGGCGCGTCGAGTTTCTTCAGCGGTTCCGAGACGGCGCTGTTCAGCCTTTCCCCCGGCGCCATCCAGCAGCTTCGCGCCCGCGGGCGCTCGGGGCGCCTGGCCGCGGGCCTGCTCGATCGACCGGCCGTCCTCCTCCAGGCGCTGCTGCTGGGCAACATGCTGGTGAACGTCGCATTCGCCAGCGTGGCCGCCACGCTCTCCCTGCACATGCTCCAGGCCTACTCCGCCCACTGGGTGGCGGTGCTGGTGACGCTGGGACCGCTGCTGGCGCTGATCCTGCTGGCCGAGGTACTGCCCAAGCTGCTGGCCGTCTCGCACGCCCAGCGCGTGGCGATGCTGGTGTCGTGGCCGGCAGCGGCGCTGGTCAAGACGGCCGGTCCGGTCCTGTGGGTTCTGCAGCGTGTCCTGATCGGTCCGCTGACGCGGTTGGCAGCCGGCGGCCAGCCCGCGCGGCGCGAGATCACTCCCGACGAGCTGGCGGCGGTGCTGGCGCTTTCGGCCAAGCGCGGCGCCATCGACACCGACGCTCACTCGTTGCTGCAGGAGATCATGGAGCTGACAGACCTGCGGGCCCGCGACATCATGGTCCCGCGGGTGGACATGGTGGCCTTCGAGATCAACGGTCCGCGGGCGGTCCTGGCCGGCCTGCTGGCCCGCACCCACCTGCGCAAGGTTCCGGTCTACCAGGACCACCTCGACAACATCCTGGGCGTGATCCACGCCAAGACGCTGCTGCTGCGCCCGCAGACGCCGCTGCGCGAGCTGGTGGCCCGCGCGGCGTTCGTGCCCGAGGCCGCCCGCCTCGAACGCGTGCTGCTGCAGTTTCGCGTCACGCGCATGCAGATGGCCATCGTCGTCGACGAGTACGGCGGCACCGCCGGGCTCATCACGCTCCAGGACGTGCTGGAGGAAATGGTCGGCGACCTGCCCGACCCGTTCTCGCCCGAAGAGGCGGCCGTCGCAGCCCAGCGCGACGGCTCGTATCTGCTCGACGGCAACCTGCCGGTGCATGAGCTGGCCGACGCGCTGAAGATGAACCTCGCGCCGCGGCACATCAGCACTATCGGCGGGTTCGTGACCTCGCTGATCGGGCGCATCGCGCACGAGGGCGAGACCGTCGCCTTCCGCAACCTGCAGTTCACCGTCGTCTCCATGCGCAAACGCCGCATCGGGAAACTACGCCTGGAACTGGTGCAGCCGCGCATACAGGCCCCCGGGCTCGACGCCGCCGCGTCGCGGCCCCGAGAGGACGGCGACCATGCCCGGTGACCCGAACCTCATCCAGTGGGCGACGTACTGGGCCACCGCCGTCGCCGGCGTCTGCCTCAGCGCGCTGTACTCGGGCATGGAGATGGGCTTTTACGTGCTCAACAAGGTGCGCCTGGAGTTGGCGGTCGAGCACGGGCGGCGCGGGGCGCGAAGCATCCATCATCAACTCGCCCACCCGCGGCGGTTGCTGGCGACGCTGCTGATCGGCAACAACGTGGCCTCCTATGCCTTCACCTACGCTGTCAACGCGATGTTCGTGCTGGGCGGGGCCGGCCACCGCGCCGAGCTGTACGCCATCCTTGTCGGGACCGGCGTGCTGTTCGTCCTGGGCGACACGCTGCCCAAGAACGCGTTCCAGCGACTCGCCGAAACGCTGGTGTATCGCCTGGCGTGGTTGGTGCGCCTCTCGGGGTGGATCTTCACGCTCACGCTGGTGCGCCCGCTGGTGCTGGGGTTCGCGTGGCTGCTGACGCGCCTCTGGCGAGCCCACGACGACGCGCAGGCCCTGGGGCACGTCGGCACGGCGGCGATCGTGGCCGAAGGGCAGGCCAGCGGCGCGCTGACCGACTTCCAGACCCGCATGGCCCATCGCGTCATGGGGATCTCACAGGTGACGCTGACCAAGGCGATGATCCCCATGCCCCGCGTCGTGACTGCCCCGGCCAACGTCACGCGCGACTGCATCTTTGAAATCATGAGGGCTCACGAATACCGCCGCCTGCCCCTGCGCGACGACGGCGGACGCATCGTTGGCGTGCTCGATATCTACCAGGCCCTGAGCAGCCCGCCGCAGACCGACCTGACCGCGCTGGCCCAGCAACCCATGGTGCTGGAAGAGTCCCTCAACATCACCCAGGCGCTCTATCGCATGCAGCACCGCCGCCTGGCCATGGCCGTAGTGGCCGACGCCCACGCCCGCCACGTCGGCATCGTCACCATCAAAGACCTCGTGGAAGAAATCGTCGGCGAACTGGAAAACTGGTAAGCGCCGAGATCGGGCCATCGGGATCACGGAAGAAACCCGCAGATCCCATATAAAACGGAAGCAGGACGTTGATTCCTGCTCCCGTGTCACGTTGCCTCACCGGCCCGGCTGCTACTCTTTGTTCTTGTCCTTCTTGTCTTTCTTATCAGGCCTGTCGTTGGTCTGCGGGGCTGGAGGCTCCTTCTTCGGCGGTTGGGCCTGGGGCGGCGTCGGGGCCGCTTCGCTTCGCTTGGCCGCCTCGACGTTGCGGGCCTCCTGGGCCTTTCTGGCCTCCTCAGCCCGGCGGGCGGATTCTTCGGCTCGGCGCTGATTCTCCTGCCCTTGGCGAGCAGCCGCTTCCTGGGCCTTGCGCTGATTCTCTTGTGCCTGGCGAGCCTGTTCCTGGGCCTGCTGGCGGGCCTGTTCCTGTCGGGCGGCCGCTTCCTGGGCCTTGCGCTGGTTCTCCTGCGCCTGGCGGGCCTGTTCCTGTCGGGCGGCCGCTTCCTGGGCTTTGCGCTGGTTGTCGCGCGCCGTCGCCTCGGCGGCCTGCTGGTTCTTGCGGTTTTCTTCGGCTTGTTTGCGGGCCTGTTCCTGCCGCTGAACCTGTTGGGCCTGGGCAGCTTTTCGCTGATTCTCGGCCTGGATCTGGTTCTCGCGTTCCAGCGCCTGGGCCTGCTCGGCTTTTTGCCGGGCTTCCTGGGCGGTTCGGGCCGCTTCCTGCGACTGGCGGAGCCGTTCCGCCGGCCGCTCGTCGCGGGCGCCCTGCTGGGCCTGTTCCTTGGCGCGTCTGGCGGTGTCGGCGGCTTGCTGCGACTGGCGTCGCGACTGTTCGCTCTGGGCCTCGGCGGCCGCCTGTTGGGCCTTTCGCTGGGCGTCTTCCGCCGCCCGCGCGGCGCGCTGGGCCTGGTTCTTGTCGGAGCCTGCCGCCTCGGCGCGGCGCTGGGCTTCCTGTGCAGCGGCGGCGGCTTCTCGCGTCTGCCGTTGGGCGTCGGTTTCCTTGGCGGCTTCCTGGCGTTGGCGCTCGAGCAGGCGCCGTGTTTCCTCCGTGCGCTGCTGATCGAGGCGTTGCTGGGCCTCTTGCTGGCGTTGCTGGGCGGCCTGGACGTTGCGGGCGGCTTCATCGGCCCGCTGCTGTGCCGCGCGGCGTTGCTGGTCGGTTCGGGCGGCAGCGGCCTCTCTCTGTGCCTGGTCGCGTGCCTCGTTGGCCCTGCGAGCCTCTTGGCGCGCCTGCTCTTCCTGTGCGGCCTGCTGGGCCTCGATTTCGCCCTGGCGGCGGATCTCTTCATTGGTGGGCGCTGCCGACGGATACGGCTGTTCGCGCTGGTTAAGAGTGCGCGCTTGGCGCTGCTGGGCGCGCTGGGCATCGAGCTGCGCACGGCGACGGGCTTCGTCGGTCAGGCGAGCCTGCTCAGCCGGCGAGACTTGGGCTGGAGCGGCCGCTACCGGGGCGGTCGGGGCCGCCTGCCACTGCGTCCGTTCCCGCTGCGTCCGCTCCTGCTGGATTCGCCGGGCCGATTCCACCCACCGCTGGCGGTCCGAACGTTCAAACCGCATCGGCGTCGAAGGTGCCTGGACGAGCTGCTGCAGTGGTTGGGCCAGCGAGAGATTCCGCCGGTCGCGTTCGCCCAGCCGCGCCAGTTGATCCGTCAGGGCGCGGTACGTCGGCGCGGGGCGGTAGCGCGGCTCGCGCCGGCGATACTGGTACTCGCCGGCCAGCGACTGGCTCCACCGCGGATCGCTACGGTGAGTCCAGCGGCTGTGCGAGTAGACCGGGTCGTACCACAGCCGCGGCTGCACGTCGTACCAGGGATAGATCCCCTGGCGTTCAAAGGCGGTGTCGTAGTAGTCGCCGAAGTAGTAGTGGTCGCAGCGCGGCGCCGAGAAGAGGCTGGTGAACAGGATCGAGACGTCCAGCACCAGCGAGGGCGTGTACACCTGACCGGCGTACTGCCGCGGGTAATACACCGGCAGGAACGCCACGCCGCGACGCTCAAGCGGGAAGTCCCAGTACCCGTCGACGAAGACATAACCCTGCGGCGCGCGGATGTAATGTGCCGGCACCCACACCCAATCCGCGGACGCGCGCAGCCAGAACCCCGGGCGCCACACGAACCGGTCCTGCTGCCACGCCCACACGCCGGGGACCCACACCACGTCGTCAGCCGGCGCCTGTGCGGGCGGACCGCTTTCCAGGCTGGCGGGCGGACCGGGCAGGTACGTGATCTCGCGGAGCGTGTCGTCCATCCAGAACCCGGCGACCCACTTGAACCCCGTCGAGACGCGCACCCAGTAGCCGCTCACCCACAAGCGCCCTGGAGGCGATTCGCGCCAGCACCCGCTGACCCACACGTAATTGTCCATCGTGGGCTCCCAGAACCAATATCCGGGAATCCACTGAACGTTATTTCCGACGGGACGCTGGTCCGGCGGGCTTTCGTTGATCGGCCGGGGAGGCTCGACCGTGCTGATGAAGTCCACCGCTTCGCCATTGAGCACGATCGGTTCGGCAAAGGCCTCGTGGAGAGGCCCACGCGTCAACGCCTCGGCGGCTGAATATTGTTCCTGCGGTCGTGGACCAAACTGAATGTTTATTTGCGACCAGGCCGGTGAAACGACGTACATCACGATTGAAACGCCGATCACGACGGGTGCGATTCTCAGGCGGTTCATGTTAGATACCTCCAACCTTTTGTTAGTTCATTCTAGGTCCAGCCCGCACAGGTTGGCTGGCGTGCGGCCGCATGCTTTGGCCGTATGGAAGGTGTCGCCGGCGACGGCGGCGGTTACACACGCGGCTGGCGTAGCAGCGGATGAGCATTTGTTGTAGACTTTCGTCCGTCGCAGACGTTATGACGCCGAAAGAATGATGAACAACACTTTTGGAATTTCGACGCACTGCCTGGCCGGCGTGGACCCCGAGTCGCATCTGCCGCTCTTTGCGCGGCACGGCTTCACCGACATCGAACTCAACCTGGGCTATTGGCCGTGGCTGGCCGACGATGCGGCCTTGGCGCGGCTTAAAGCGATTATCGCCGGCTGCGGGCTGAACATCTGGGCCTACCACATGCCTTACGGCGGCACGGTTGCCGAGGCGGGCAATATCGATCCGGCCCACCCCGATGCGGCCGTGCGGGAGGCGACGGTGACGGCTGTGGCATGGGCCATGGAGCGGCTGGCGGACCTGGGCGGGCGGCGGCTGGTGATTCATCCCAACGCCGTTCACCTCAAGGCCGAGGATCGCGCCGGGGCCATGGCTCGATCTTGCCACACGCTACGGGCGTGCCAGGAAGAACTCGCCGCCCTGGCGGTGCGGCGGGCGGAGGCTCGCGAGATTGTGTTGGCCGTCGAGCCCATGCCGCCCTGGGGCCTGCTCAACCGCCCCGAGGAGGTCGACGCGCTGATGGGCGAACTGGACCCCAACCACGTCGGATTGTGCCTGGACGTTAACCACATCAACCTGGCCGCCCAGGACCCGATAGAATACGTAAAGCGCATCGGCGGGTTCGTCCGCACGACGCACCTGTCGGACAACGACGCCTGCGATGAGCGCCATTGGGTCCCGGGCCGCGGCGTGCTGCCGTGGGCGGATCTGCTGGCCGCGCTGACGGGAAGCGGGTACGATGGCCCGCTGATATTCGAGACCGGCCAGTTCGGCGCCGATGCCCAAGACACCGTCGCCCAACTGGCGGGCCTGAAAGAGACCCTGCGTTCCGGCGTCGCGGGGCACTGAGCGATCGGACCCAATAGCGGAGCTAGCCGCGGAGGCACGCGTGAGTGAGACCAACGATCTGAAATCGGACCTGACCTTCATCGTCTGGTCCGACACGCATTTTGGATTCGAGCCGCGCGAGGGCTCCGCCGACATCCGCCACCAGGCGCTGGACCAGATGGAGCATCTCGACGGCGAGCCTTGGCCGGCGAGCATCGGTGGCTGCGTCGACCGCCCCGCGTTCATGCTGCACTGCGGCGACTTCGTTGACGGACCCAACAACGGACAGGAACTGGCCCTCTACGAGGCGGCGATGAAGACCGTCTCGATCGCGGCCTACGAGACGCTGGGCAATCACGACCTGGCCAACGGCAACGCCGTCACGTGGTTCATCTGCCGCCACGGCGGGCGGTACTACGCCTTCGACGCCGGCGGCGTGCGATTCGTCTCGATGTACATTCCCTTCGGCGTCTACGACACCGTCCCGCCGATGCACCAGGTGCAACTGCACTGGCTGGCCGAGCAGGTCGACCGCGCCGCGGGAAGGCCGATGGTCTTCTTCTCGCACGGCACGCCCGAGACGCTGCCCAACGAAGAGGACTTCGAGAAGGCCATCTCCAAAGCCAACGTCGCACTGATGTTGGCCGGACACACGCACCTGCAGGCCAAGTTCGGCCCGGCGCGATACCAGTGGAGAGGCCGCCCGTACCTCATCGCCGGCCACTGCCGCAATCATGCGATCGACCCGGACTTCGGCCGCGTCTTCAACGTGGTGCGGATCCGCGACGGAAAAACCCAGACCGCCGACTGGCGCTGGGACTTGGCGAAATGGGCATAGAAGCAGAAAAACAGAATGACGGAATAATGGAAGACGCGAGATCGATCGTCATTCCATCATTCCAGCTCTCAAGAGGTAACCGATGGGCGATATGTTTTACCGGCCGCAATTGCCGGCGACGGGCAAGATGTGGGACACGTGGCTGTACTGGCACGAGGGCACGTACTACCTGTACTACCTCGCCAACTCGGGGGCGATGTGGGACAACATCTCGCTGGCCACCAGCCTCGACGGCGTGCACTGGAGCGAGCACGGGCCGGTGCTGACCAAGGACCGCGACGTCAACTGGATGGGAACCGGCTCGACCTGGGCCAGCCCCGAGTTCGCAGCCGACGGCAAGTTCTTCATGAACTTCTCGTACTCCAAGGGCGGGCAGCGCATCTGCATGGCCGAGTCGACGGACCTGGTGACCTGGAAGCCGATGGGCCCGCCGTACGCCACGCGACCCGACACGCGCTGGTATAAGATCGCCGACGACGACACGGCGCGGTGGGATTGCATCTTCACCTGCCCGCGCGACGAGGGAGGCCTGTGGGGCTACTGGACCGCCAGCCCGGCGGCACATCACGGCGTCGGCCATGGCTGGTCCGCCGACGGCGCGACGTGGCAGGCCCTGCCGCCGCCGCCGATCCAGCCGCCGCTGGAGAGCCCCTGCGAGCACGGCGGCGTGGCGCGCGTGGAGGGCAAGTATTATCATCTGCTGGGCGTCAACGGCAGCATGATCGGCTATGTGGCCGACGCGCCGGGCGGCCCGCTCGTCCGCCAGCGGCGCAACGGCGGCCTGCTGACCAACGACGGCTGGGGCAAGCTCCACACGTACTTCGCGCGGTTCTTCCACGCCCCCGACGGGCTGTTGGTGAATCATCACGCCATCGGCCGCCAGCAGCCCGTCAAGGGCCCGCTGGACCGCCAGGTGTACTTCGGCCTGCTCAAGCGGGCGGCCTTCGACGCTGATGGGACGCTGCGCCTGGCGTGGTGGGCGGGCAACGACGCGCTCAAGGCTCAGCCGCTGGTCCTGGCGCCGCCGCGCGGGGCGCCGGACGGAGGAACCGTGCCGCGCATCGCCGGCGTGGCCATGGACTCGCTCAAGTTCCTCGCCGAGACGCTGCCCACCGGCGAGGGTGTCGTGCTGGAAGGCACGATCGAGCTGCCTGCTTCGCCGTCGGCAAAGGATTGCGGCCTGTTCATCCGCACCGGCGCCGGGGAAGGGACCGCCATTTTACTCGATTCGACCGGGGCGGCGCGGTTGGGACAGCTCAAGCTCTACCCCGGTTCGTTCCAGAGCGAGATCGCCGTGGACCGCCAGTACGATTTTGGCCCCGCGCCGACGTTCCGCCTGGTTCTCAAGCGCGACTTGATGGAGTTCTACCTGGCCGACCAGTTGATCCACTGCTTCAGCCTCCCCAGCGCCGCCGAGGGTACGATCGCCTTCATCGGCAACGTCAGCGATCTCCGCGCCTGGCGGTAAAGGGCTATGTCTGGGTGCCATGGCACCGGGGAAATGAAAAGGCCGCCGGGGTTCGGCGGCCTTTTCGTTTCGTTCTTGCGGGATCAGGTCAATCCATCTTGTCTGTCGAGAGGATCAGGGGTTTGATCTTCTCGCTGGGCAGATCGATGGCGCCCAGCAGTTGGCTGGCGCCCATGCGGATGGGGGCGGCGTTCTTAGGCTCGACGACCGTGTTGACGATCTGGTCGGCCTGGCTTTCCGTCAACTGGTTGCCGAATCGCCGCACGCTGACGGTGGTGGACCCGTAAGCTGCCACGCGGACGTCGGCGGAACTCTTCTCGCTGCCGGCCAAAACTGCGATAGCCCGCTGCGACGGGGCGTCGCTGTAGTTGCCCAGCGTTTCGGCCACGGCGATCTGCACCGGGTCGGGACCGGCCAGCGCCGTCACCAGGGCCGGCTGGCATTCGACGTATTCGAGGATCTTGTTGTTGGTCACCGCCAGTTGGTTGATGGCCTTGGCGGCGCGGATGGCCCAGCGCTCGGCCTGGGCCTTGGTCATCGGCTTTCCGGCGGCGACTTCCTGCGCCTTGGCCATGGCCTCGGCGACCACTTCCTTGGCCGGGCTGTGCCCGATGAGGATCACGCGTTTGTCGCGCTCGGCCAGCACGCGGCGGTTTTCGGTGCTTTCGGCGGCCACCACCAGCGGCGTAGTGGCGAATCGCCCCTCTCGCCTCAGCAGGCCCAGCACGGCCATCGGGTCGGGGATCGAGGCGGTGACGAATACGTCGACGCCGCCAGCGGCGCGGGCGGCGGCCAGAGCCTTTTCCGCATCGGCTTCTTCAAAGACTTCAAATCCGGCCGCGCGAATGGAATCTTTCAGGGCGTTGCGGGCATCCTGGTCGTTGACGACCAGCATCGCCCGCGGCTGGGCCACCTGTCGCAGGGCTTCGCACAGCACCGGCAGGACGCCCTGCGAGCCGCTGAAGCGTTCGGTGGGCCGGGCCAGCGCCAGGCTCTCGGCGGCCAGGAACCGCACCTCGCGGGCTGGATAGTTCAGCGCCTCGACCAGTGGCTGCGCGCCCTGCGGGGTCTTGATCATGTTCTTGGCGCCGTTGGTGTTGACCAGGGCGTTGATCGCCGCCAGCACGGTGGGCGTGTAGTAGTCGTTAAGCCCGCGCTGCAGGACCGCCTGCTGATATCGGGCGCTGGCCGACTGGAGATAGAACGAGGCGGGCATCTCCCCTGCCGCCAGCAGCGGGTCCTTCTCGCCGGCGGGCAGATCGAACTCACGTTTGAGGTAAGAGGCCAGCCACAGCGAGGCGGCGGGGTAGAGGTTCGGGTCGTGATCGAGCGCCAGGCGGCACATGCGCATGGCGTAGATGTCGCAGAAGATCTGCCGCGGGACAGGGCGGTAGGTCAGGCCCAGGTCGGCGGTCCAGTACCAGACGTTGGCGGTGCTGACGCGCTCGTCGGGGCGCAGCGACTCGGCCTGGTAGTAGTACTTCTCGGCCATGTCGTTGAACATCTCGGCCAGGGGCTTGGTCAGGGCCTCTTTGCCCGAGCAGGCCAGCAGCGCCGACTCGACGGTCTTCTTGACCTTGGGCAGCAGGTTCTTGCGATCGTAGAGCTCGCGCAGGCGCGGGGCGGCGGCGGGATAGCCGATGCGTCCCAGCGTGTCGGCGAAAATTTCCTGCAGGTTGGGGTTGTCGGTCTGCAGCGCCTCGGACATCGGCAGGACCGCCTCCTTGCCCAGGCGGGGCAGGACGGTGATCAGCCGCTCGCGCAGCAGTGGGGGCACCTTGGGGTCCATCAGGCGCTGAATGATCTGCGGCAGGGCGTACTGTCCGCTGATTATCAGGCGGCGGGCGCCCAGTTCATACGCCTGGACGCTGCGCTCGAGGGAGTTGATGGCCTTGGCGATCTCGGCCGGGTCCTGCCGGAGCTTGAAGTACCCTTCTTCGATCGCCGCGCGCAGGCGGGTCACGACGTCCTTCATCTCCGGAAGCTTCTCGGCGCGGTCGAGCAGTTGACGCGTGTCGCTGCTGTCCAGCGAGAGCAGGTAGATGGTGCGCGAGTCGGTGCCCGAGTCGAGCAAGGCCGTCGCGTAGCTCTGGGCGGCCTTGGTCTGCCCGATGCGGGCGAAGTGCACGAAGTCGTTCCAGGTGGCGGCGGCCTTGTCGCGGGCGGCCTGTTCGCCGGCGCCGGCAGCGGGCGCTTCGCCGGTGGCGGGCTGGGTGTCGCCCATCGCCTTGCGGGCGGCCTCGTCCACGTCGCCGGCCATCTTGTCGCCTTCGATCTTGCCGCTGGGGACGATCGACTCAGGCGTGACGGCGGGCTTGGAGGCCGGCTGGGTTGCAGGGGGCACGGCGGGCTCGGCAGCCGCAGGGGCCGCCGGTTCCGCGGCAGGCGGCGCAGCCGGTTCGGCTGCGGGCGGTGTGGCGGGCTCCGCAGCCGGCGCGGCGGGCTGGGCATCCTGGCCGGCCAATGGCTGCCACGATGTCAGAACGAACGTGAAGGTCAGCACAGACATAACGGCCGCGGATACGGTCAGTCTTCGCGTACTCATGAGCTCTCCACCTGGTTGTCGGCCTTTATGGCCACGGGGCTATGCCGCACACTACCCTCGTGGCGATATATCGTCACATTGGCGGGAAATCGTGCAGCGGACGACGGCTGGAATATTTCGCAGGCCGCCCAACCGCGCGTGCGCTGCCTGTGACGAAGATTATAGTTTGTACCAAGGGCATACACAAGCAATGAAATTGACGACCCCCCTGTGCCACTTCGCATCTTCTTAACCCCCGTAATTCCGCTGTCCCCGCGCTGCCGCCCACCTAAGGGTCTAGGTAAAATCCGCAGGAAAAAGCTTTACAGAATCTCCCGACGCGCCTATCATAAGTCAGGTTTGGTTACCATTTGGCTGCACTCAATGAACCATGACCAGGCCAAACAAGCCCCTGGTTGGCGCTCCCCCCCCGCCAACCAGGGCGATTTTTTTGAGGCGAACTTCTCAACCTCCTCCGCAATTTTTCTTTTGAAACCCGCCCTGTGACGGTAGAGGATGAACCAGCGTATTGGATCAGGAGCGCCGCCCATGGTTGCCAGCGAAATATCCCGAATGATCGACGTCAGTTGCGTCCAGGCCAACAGCACCCTCGATGAGATCGGCCAGTCCGTCGCACTGGCCAAGCGGTTCCCCGTCGCCGCCGTCTTTGTCCTGCCCGCCCACGTGCCTTACGCCATCGACCTGGTAGCCGGGGCCAACATCGTCATCGGCGCCACGGCCGGGTTCCCCAGCGGCTCGGCCTCGACCGCCACCAAGGTGCACGAAGTCGCCCAGCAGCGAAAACTCGGCTGCCGCGAGTTTGACATGGTCAACAACATCACATGGCTCAAGGCCGGGCGCGACGACCTCTACCGCCAGGACATCGCGGCCGTGGTGGCCGAGGCGCAGGGCATGCCCGTCAAGGTCATCCTCGAATGCCACCACCTCAGCGAAGCCGAGATCGTCCGCGCGTGCAACCTGATCGTCGAGGCCGGGGCGGCCTTCGCCAAAACCGCCACCGGCTGGGCGTCCACCGGGGCGACGCTGGAGAACATCAAGCTGATCAAGCAGACCGTCGGGGACCGCTGCGGCGTCAAAGCCGCCGGCGGCGTGCGCGGGATCGAAACCATCCTGGCCATGCACCGCCTGGGCGCCACGCGATTCGGCATCAGCGTCAAAGCGGCTCGGTCGATTCTTGAAGGACTCACGACATCAACCGGCAGTGAGTATTGAAAGAAAGCCGTCAGCTGTCAGCTATCGGCTCTCAGTAAGAGCTGCACCCGGAACCATAGCTGATAGTTGAGAGCTGAGAGCTTCCCATGAGCATCGTCCTGGCATACGACTTCGGGACCGGCGGGATCAAGGCCTCGCTGTATGACGGCGGCGGCGCGTGCTTGGCGTCGCATTACGCTTCGTACCAGACGCATTACCCGCGCCCACTCTGGCATGAGCAGGATCCCCAGACATGGTGGGCCGCGACGGTCACGGCTACTCGCGAGTTGATGAAGCAGTGGAACGGCTCGACCGAGGCGATCGCGGCCATCGGCATCTCGGGGCACTCGCTGGGCGTGGTGCCGCTCGATGGTCGGGGCAATCTGCTGCGCCAGTACGCGATGATCTGGTCGGACTCGCGGCCGGACGTTCAGCCGGGGCAGTTCTTCCGCCGCGTGGACGAGCGGACATGGTACATGGCCACTGGCAACGGTTTTCCGCCACCGCTGTACAGCGTCTTCAAGATCATGTGGCTGCGGGATAACGAGCCGGAAGTTTTGGCCGGCATCCACCGCGTGCTGGGCTCGAAAGACTACATCAACTTCCGCATGACCGGCGTGATGGCTACCGATTACTCCTACGCCAGTGGCAGCGGCGTGTGGGACCTGTCGGCGTGGCGCTACAGCGACGATCTCATCGGCGCCAGCGGGCTGCCCGCTTCGCTCTTTCCTGAAGCGGTGCCCTCAAGCCAGGTGATCGGCGGGCTGACCGCCGAGGCCGCGGGCGAGTTGGGGCTGCCCGCCAACATTAAGGTAGTCGCCGGCGGGGTCGATAATAGCTGCATGGCCCTGGGCGCGCGGGCCTGGCGCGAGGGCGATGCCTACAACTCGATGGGCTCCAGCAGTTGGATCGCCGTGGCGGGGTCCAAGCCGCTGCTGGACTACGCGGCGCGCCCTTACGTCTTCGCGCACGTGGTGCCGGGCATGTTTGCCTCGGCGATGGGCGTGTTCTCGACCGGCTCGTCGCTGCGGTGGCTGCGCGAGACGCTGTGCACGAATCTCGACGCCCAGGCCCAAAGCCGCGGCTGCAGTACGTTTGACGTGATGCTCGAACTGGCGGCGGCGTCGCCTATCGGCGCGCGGGGCGTGATGTTCCTGCCGACACTGGCCGGCGGCTCGTCGCTGGATCCCAGTCCCAATGTGCGCGGCGCATTCGTGCACATCAACCTTGGCACCACGCAGGCCGACCTCTGCCGCGCTGCCATCGAGGGCATCGCTATGTCGCAGGCGCTGGCGCTGCAAAGCCTCGAGGCCCTGGCGCCGCTGTCGGATGAGATCCTCGCCGTCGGCGGCGGCGCTGCCTCGGACATGTGGATGCAGATCTACGCCGACCTCTACAACAAGAAGATGGTCCGCACGCAGATCGGCCAGCAGGCCGCCGCTCTGGGCGCCGCAGCCGTAGCAATGGTCGGGGCCGGCATCTGGGCCGACTACAGCCCCATCGCCGACATCCACAAGGTGACTGGAATCAAAACGCCCGTCCCCGCCCAAACCGCCGCCTATGCAAAACGCCTGCAAATCTTCTGTAAACTCAACGCCTGCTGCAGCGCCATCGGCGATGATATCGCCGGCCTATAGTCGGGGAGAGCGCTAACCCGGCTAAGGCAGCCCCTCCATGACTTGGTACTTCACGCCCAGTTCAGTGCAAATCTGCTCGACGATCTTGAGTGCCAGCTCCTCGTGTGTCGCCTCTTTCTCGTTTTCCGTAGCTGCTATCGTAAGCTGCGTCCAGGTGCCGTCACCAGCCGGTTCAGCGTGACAGACAGCCTTGTTCTTGCCTCTGCTGAACTCCAGTTCGTGAGTGGCATCGTTCCGATTGCTGACAAGAATGTCAGGCCGTCGAGCCAAGATACGGTTTCCCGCTGCCCACACCTTGTCCGGCGGCACCTTCAGCACAACCTTTGCCGTATACCGGCCTGTTCCTGCTCCGCCGGAGACGGCTATGACGGCTATGGCCGCAGCTGCGGCAATGCAGCCCGATAGAGAGATTCCACAGGTCAGCAGGAGGGCAAAACCGACCGCACCACAAGACCTATTCCCTCCAGGGTATTGCTGACTTGCCATGGACGATCTCCTTGTCATGCGGGAGGCAGGGGAACAGAGCCAAGCGGCCATCAAACGTCAAGCAGGATTCTAATGGACTTGCCGAGGGAACCACAAAAGAAATAACCCATCCCTCCTCATGATCGGATATGATCTCAACGTGATGTTGCGATCGATCCTCATGATTGTTGTCTTCTCGCTTGGCGGCATGGACGGTGGGCTGGCGCCGTCAGCGCACCTTCAAGGTCACGAAGAGGACTGCGTTGAATACCGCCAAACCGGCCATACCCCCAGCATCTGCAGCGTCTCTGTCGCCAGACAGACACCATTGACCTGCTTTTGGGAGGCCCCTGGCGCTAAGGCAGCCCCTCATGCCATCGCACCTTTGGGCAGCAGAGGCGATGCAACTCTTCTGGCATTACGAAGCCAATTCCTCACCTGATACACCCCTCTCTCCCGGTCCCGCTGACTTCAAACAATCAGCCGCTGACAACCCCCCAGGAGTGAATGCGATGGATGTGGCTGTTCATCATGGAAAGACATTCCTTTCGACAGCTGACGAGTCCCAGATACTGGAGCGAGTTGGTTTCGCCTTGGGAAGGGTTGAGAAACGCATCCAAAATGCCAGAGGGCCGACCTTTGCGGCGCTGGTTGCGGCCAACATCGGCCTTGTCCTCACCAATCGCTCCTGGTCCAGGACCATCCCGGCGATGATGAAGGAGCCTAACAAAGCCTTGTGGTGGGTCATTGACGGAACAGCCTTATTCCTGGCCCTCGTGATCTACCTGCCGGTCCTCCGCGCCCCGTTTCATTTTGCCCCCCTGCACACGCTGGATGTGGTGATGTGCCTTTTTGCTGGTGCGGTAAGCGTATTGTGGTTTGAAGCACTCAAGATCATTCGCAGGATCAGCCGCCCAACGCCCGCTTCTGCCACAGCAGGTGATGCACTGGTGAAAGGGGCGGGTAGATGATCGCGTTCCACGTGAGACTGGCCGTCTTCATTGCCGTCATCATCGCCATCCTGCTGGTGCCGTATTTCATCTGGCATGACCAGATGGATGCATACTTCGCCTCGGCCCAGTACCAGCAGTGGCTTGCGTCGGTTAAGCCCTACGCCTGGCTGATCGGATTGGCGCTGCTGGCGGCAGACGCCTTTCTGCCGGTGCCTGCGCCTCCTGTGATGGCGACCATGGGCGTCCTGTATGGCACCTTGGTTGGCGGCATAATCGCGGCAGCCGGCTCTATCCTGGCGGGCCTGGTCGGGTTTGGGATTGGGCGTCTGGCCGGCAAAAGAGTTCTGCGATTGCTGTGTAACCAGCAAGAGTTGGTGGAACTTCAGCGATTCTTCGACACCTGGGGAGCGGCCGGTATCGTGGCATCGCGAGCATTGCCCGTCGCCCCGGAAGTGCTGACGGTCCTGGCCGGAATTGCCCGGATGCACCTGGGACGATTTATGCTCGCCCTGCTATTGGGCGGCATCCCCATAGGCGTCCTGCTCGCCTGGGCTGGTTCGCAGGCCCAGCAGTCTTCCGGCCTGCTGCTGGTCCTGACGCTGATTCCGGCGGGACTGTGGTGCCTTTACCTTCTGGTCATGGCGCGAATGACCAGAAAGCGTGCCGCCGGAGAAGGCTGAGGCAGCCAGGCTGCCTCTGCCGGCTCGCGCACAGCGGTCTCAAGACCGCCGCACAGGGTTCAACGGGTGTGGCGTCTGCCACAAGAGCACGCACCCGTTTGCCCTCAAGATGAATGAACCAACAGGCCCTGCTGGGGCCAAGGGAGATACCCATGAAGATGTCGGAACGGATGCGGATCATCAGAATCAGTGTCATCGCAGCGACGGCTGCGTTCGCCGTCCTGTGCGCGGCGACACAGGCGCAGGAGAAGAACGTTCTAAGCGCGGCGGCGTGGACCTTCAGCGGCGATGGAGGCAAGACTTTCGCTGCATCTCTGGCGACCAAGGCCGCAACGGCAACGCCGGCGGTGGCAAAGGCGACCTTTTCGGTGGAGGATCTGTCGGCATGCGGCGGAGTATGGCTGCAGCCGTCGGCGGGACTGTCGGCCAGTAAAGTGACGCTCAATGGCAAGGAAGTCGCCGCGCCGCTACCGGGAATGAGTTACCCCGCGATCCCGCTGGACCCGCAGAAGTATCTGGTCAAGGGGACGAACGTCCTGGAAGTGCAGGGCAGCTACGCGGGTGACGGCCAGCCGGTGCAGGTTACGAAGGTGGCGCCGAAGCTGCTGACCTGCCCCGATGACGCTCTGTGCATTCAGTCTGGTCCATCCTTGGGAGCCATCGGCCCCGACTGGTTCAGTGTCGTCTGCCGCACGAATATTCCCGCCACCGTCACGGTGACAGCCAAGCCCACCGATCCCAGTGGCGCCGAGACGACGGCAACATCGCCGCGCGGGTTCTACCACCGGCTGAAGGTGCCCCTGGCTGCCGGGACAAAGGTCTTTTCCTACACGGTGACCAGCCAGGCAGGGGCGGCGAAGAAGACAGAAGGTCCTTTCTCAGTCATTAGTCCGTGGGGAGCAAAAGGTTTCCGCTTCGCGGCTACCGGCGACTCCCGCGGCCCCGCCGAGCGGTGGATCGCGGTTTCCGAGGCGATCCGAAAACACCAGCCGTCGTTGGTGCTGTTTACGGGCGATCCAGTCGGCAACGGCCCGACTGACCAGGAATGGGACCAGAGCTTCTTTGGCCCCGGCAAGCCACTCCTGGCGTCGGCCGGCTTGTATCCTGCCACTGGAAACCATGAAGGTGCCGCAGCCGTCGTCGATGAGATGACCTTCACCGCCGGCGCCGATGGCAAAGCCTCCGACGGCAAGGGACGCAACTGGTTCCAGAACGTCGGGGACGTGCTGTTGATCGGGATTGACTGCACGCACGGGTGGGCTGCCGACGGGCCGGAACTGAAATGGCTGGAGGGCGTGCTGAAGGATTCCAAGGCCAAGTACATCTTCCTGACGAGCCACTACCCCGGCTGGACGAGCGGGTACCGCGCCAAGCGGCTGGAGCCGGCGATGGCAATCAGCCGCCAGTCGATCCTGCCGCTGCTGGCCAAGTACAAGGCTACGGCCATGATTGTGGGGCACGAGCACAATTACGAGCGCAACGAGATCCCTGCCGGAACCTGCGGCTCGACCAACTCGATCGTGGCGATCACCAGCGCCGGAGCCGGGGCGCCGTTGCGGGGCAGAGGGCGTGATGCGGAAAAGTACAATCCTCACTCAAAGGCGTTCTTTCCCGGGCTTCACTACGTGATTTTCGACGTGACGCCAGAGTCCTGCACGCTCAAGGCATACAGCATGCCCGACAATAAGATCATCGACGAGGCAACGTTTAAGCCCAGGCAGTGAGGGGCAGGCAGGCTATGTTCGCAAGCGTACTGACAATCATCGGCAGCCTGCTGCACCTGTACGTGTTCTGGCGCGCCACTTCCGTGCCGCTACTACGCAAGCCCTACGAGTTGACCCCAAACAGATAATGGCGGACAATCATTGCTATGAAAACCGTATCAATGCGTCTGATAGCGTCTGTCGGTGCTCTTGTTCTTCTAGGCGGGGTGGCGTGGGCGGCATTTGCCCCGCCTGCGAAGCCCTATGATCCCAGGCCGGTGATGGCTGAAGTGGAGAAGCGTGTTACGGCGGACAAGTACACGTTTGTGGTCATGGGAGATGTGAAGGGATCGCCGGATTTCGCACAGGTGGTTGCCCAAGCACAGAAGGTGAATCCGACTTTCACGCTGCTGACGGGCGACATGGTGAAGTTCACCAGCCACTACAGCAGACTCGAAAGGCAGCTTGGCGCATTCGCCCGATCCATTCCGACATGGCCCTGTTACGGCAATCATGAAGCGGACAAGTATGGCGGTGGCCCTGGGATCTACAAGCAGTTCTGGGGCATGGATTCGGCACACTACGTGTTCGACTTCCGCAATGCGCGTTTCATTGCCGTAGAGGCTCCGGGCCGAAGCATTCCCAATGATCTTCCATGGCTGGAAGAACGGCTGGCGGAGGGGCAGAAGGCCGGAAAACTGATGTTCGTATGGCAGCACGTGCCGACGTATACGGTCGGGAAGAAGAGCCGGATGGAATGCCCCGGAAAACAGACGGCATTTACGGCGCTTCTGACCAAGTATGGTGCAGTCGCGAACTTCGCCGGGCATGATCACACCTATTACCGGACGAAACGCGACGGGGTTTTCTATTTTGTTCAGGCCCTTGGTGGCGCGAAACCTTACCCGCTGGAACGAGCCGGCGAGGCTGTCGCTGGGGATGTATTCTACGGTCCTGGCTCGAAGATCAAGACCGCCTCGGGTGAGAAGGCGGTTGAGAAGCCGCTCATGCTGACGGCTATCGCGGTGGATGGTAACAAGGTCACCGGAAAGACTTATACCGCAGACGGCGATGTAGTCGACGAGTTTATACTTCGCGAGGCGAAGTAACTGCCCCACGCGTAGCTCCGTGATCTAGATCGCCACCACCTTTACGGCGCCTTCAACTGCCAAGCACCGGAATGGGCTGGGGAAGCTCCGGGATCGCGCCCATCTCAACGAGTTTCGCTGCAATCTCGGCCATGGCTGGATTCAGGAACTTGAGCAGGTCGCCGTGCTTGCGGGGGTCCCAGCCGTACTCGCACAGTTCTGAATAGGCAAAGCCGGCTGGTTTGCGCTCCACGAGCAAACGGTAGGTGGCCACTATCCCGCCTGTGCGATGAGTGCCAGCGCTGCACTGAACGAGTACAGGCTTGCCTTCGCGGCGGGCCTGCGCTATGGCGGCCACGGCGGCGGCATACTTGCTGAGACCCTGGTTCCTATCGGTTTCGGCAGGGGTACCATCCCCTTGCATGGGAAACCGCTTCACGTCGATGGCCAGTTCCCCGGCCGCCTGCTCCATCGCGATCTGCTCCTCATCTTCCCCGTCCTGTCCGTACAGCACGATCAGGACCCTGATCTTGTGCTCAGCAAGCGCGTCGCGAATCAGGCTGGCGGGCATCTCCCCGCTGCGATAGATCCATCCTTCCTCCACCACACCCCAGTTTCGCGGGAAGTAATGGTGCTTCACGGGTTGCCACACGCCGAAGTATACCGCCGGCGCCAGGGCCGCCAGCACAACGGGCAGCCACAGCCAGATCGGCACAAGTTTTATAGCCGAACGGAACTTTGATTCCTGCTTCGATGGCTCTGTCATCAGCGACTCCATTCCGAATATCTCTCACTGCCTCGGCCTTGCCATCCATCTTACCAGAAATCGCCCACGTGTAGAGACCTAACCACTACACGCCTTGCATGGCAACACGTTCGAGGTGGCCGGATCGTGCGCTCGGTGCGACGGATCGTGGTGCACTTGGCCGGCGGCTACCCGTTGCAGAAGACCTTCCGGGCGATCGCCCGCCGCCTGCAGAATTGGAGGTGCGCCCAACCGCAGTCACGTAAGCGGCCGACAACCCGGCGCTGGCGTCAGGGGGTAGGGGGAGGTCTGCACTGAGTCAGCTCAAACCCTTCCACAAGTCCTCCCGCTTCACCCCCACGCGCCCTTCCGGCATCATTCACTCCTGCTATGAAATATGCGGGCTAACTTCGCTTCACTTCGGATCCACCACCTGACCCAGGAACAGGATCGCCCCGGTGATGTTGTGGCGGATGACGAAGAGGAACGGGTGGTCCGCCTTGAAGGTCACCGGCGGCTCCTCCACGCGCACGGCTGTAATGCCCACAACCAGCCCGGTGGCCGCGGCGGCTTCGGTGCCTTCCTCGTTCACGTCTACAAACGCCTTGTGCAGCGCGGCGCTGATGAACAGGTCTCGCTTGCCGTCCATGCCGGAGAAGTCCGCTGTGCCGGGCGCGAAGGCGTCTTTCATGCCCATCGCCTGCAGCGTCGAACCCAGGCCAAACTCGCTGGTCATCTTGAATCGCGGCACGTACGTCATCGCTTCCTGCATACGAAGGCGGGTCATCCTGGCTTCCAGCTTCGCGCTGGTCATGCCTTTGGTCAGATCCGCCAGGCCGTCGTCCTTTTTGGGCAGCACGATCACCATCGACAATTCATTGCCCTTGTACGGCATCGAAAGCACCTGCGCCTCGTCGTCGTCTGCATAACCAAAGCGGGCCTTTTGGAACATCATGGGGACCTTGACGGTTTTGCCGCCAGTGCGGAAGTCGGCGTCCTGCGTGGCGTCCTTGCTGAACTGGCGCGCCCACGTACCTTTGAAGTAAATCGCGTTGGCCAGCACCAGCCGCGTGTCGGCGTTGAGCGCGCCGGGCTTGATCAGGTCCTTGATCTTGTCGTGTGTCTCCTTCTCGACCCAGGCGTTGATCTGCTTGCCGGCCTCGTCGGCTGCGGTTTGATAGTCCACCTCGCGCAGCGGCGCCAGGAACTCCTCCTTCGTCAGCTTCAAGAAGTTCGCCTTCCAGTCGTATCCCTTCTGTCCCCACAGCGAATTGGCGCTGTGCAGTTCGTAGTGCGCGTTCTTGCCGGGCTTGAGTTCGTTCAGCAGGCTGTGGAACGCCGCCGCCGTCACGGCTGGATCGTCGCTGGGCCAGTCCATCGCCTCGCGCATCTGCGAGGCGGTCTGCCCCCGCGCGCCGGTCAGCGCCATCGCCAAAGCCGTGTGAATGCTGCTGGGGGAGAAGAACAGGTTCTTCTGCTCGCCTGCGGCCAGCCGCTGGTACAGGTTCACCGCAAAGGTGTTGCTGCTGCGGGCGACTGTCTGAGCGACGCTGGGGATAGGCGCGACATCCCGTGCACGCACGGCGCAGGTCACCAAGGCAAACAGCAAGCCGACAAACATTAAGCCAAAGACTTTCATGACAGGTTCCTTTCCCAAAGAGGATGCGGGTCCACGGGGAATTATCGCCCCCGCAATGTCCGCTTTCCACTTTTCATGCGCAGGGGTAGAATAATCTCGCAACATTAATCTGCCCGGGCGGCGAAAGGAACCTGTCATGATCGACATCGTGAGCGACCTGTTGAACGTGTTTGCAGGCATGCCCGGCACTGAGTCGGATATTCGTCCTATCGACATCGCGGCGCCGGCCTCGCGCCGAGAGACGGCAGGTGTCCGCAGTGGCGACGAACACCTGGAAGACCGCCTCGACCGCCTGACGCTGATCTGCATGGCGATGTGGTCGCTGCTGTCGGAGAAGACCACTCTGACGCCGGCCGATCTGGCCCAGCGGGTCAAGGAGATCGACCTGGCCGACGGCAAGGAAGACGGCAGGCTCACGCGCACGATCAAAACCTGCCACAAGTGCAACCGCGTGATGTCCCCCCGCCACAGCAAATGCCTCTACTGCGGCAGCGTCGACCTGTCCAGCGACCCCTTCCGGGCGGCGATGTAAATTAGCCGCTGAGGACGCTGAGGAAGAGATAACGGGAAGGACGGAAGAGTGGAATGTTGGAATGATGGGTTGCGCAGATTCAGCGTTTCTTCCTTCCATTATTCCACTCTTCCATTCTTCCTCAGCGTCCTCGGCGACCTCAGCGGCTAATTATCCCTTCGTGAGCTTTGTGTCCTTTGTGGCAAATCTGTATTCCCTTCGGCTGCGCGGATATGATCTTGCTATGGACCCCGCACCCCAATCGCGTCGCAGCATGGACTCGAAGGTCTATCGCGTCTCGGGCGGCCGCGCGCTGAGCATGAGCGACCTGCTCAAGTATTTTTCGCATGCCGGGACGCTGCGCGTTTCGGACCTGCATCTCAAGGTCGGCTGCCCGCCCACCTATCGCCTCGACGGGCAACTTCAGCCGATGAAAGGCCCGCCGCTGGACGAGCCGACCGTTTCGGCGCTGCTGGAGACGTTGCTGCTGCCGGCTGAGATCGAGCTGCTGCAAAGCCGCCGCTCGCTCGATGGGTCGGTCTTCACCGAGGGGCTGCAGTTCCGCCTCAACTGCTTTTACGACATGGACGGCCCGGCCGTGGCCATCCGGGCGCTGGATGCCAAGGCCCCGCGCGTCGAGGGGGTCGGCTTTCCCAACGACGTGTGGCGCGACATCGTCGTCCGCCAGCACGGGCTGGTGCTGGTGACGGGCATCACCGGCGCGGGCAAGAGCACCACCATCGCCGCGCTGATCGCGCACATCGCCCGCACGCGGCCGTGCCGCATCATCACGCTGGAAGACCCTATCGAGTACCGCCTGGCCAGCGAGCGGGCGATGATCTCGCAGCGCGAGGTCGGACGCGACGTCCCGGACTTCGCCCGAGGCCTGCGCGACTGCCTGCGCGAAGACCCCGACGTGATCTTCGTCGGCGAGATGCGCGACCTCGAGTCGGCCACCTGGACGCTGACAGCCGCCGAGACCGGGCACCTGGTCTTCTCGACGCTGCACACCCGCGACACGCGCGGGGCCGTCACGCGGCTGTTGGACATGTTCCCGCCGTCCCGCCAGGACGAAGTCGCCAGCCAGCTCTCGCTGGGCCTGGCGTACGTGATCGCCCAGAAACTCATCCCGCGCGCCGACGGCACCGGGCGCGTGGCGGCGATGGAGATCATGAACAACACCCCCGCCGTGGCCAACATCATCCGCACGCAGAAGGTCGAGCAGCTCTACACGCAGCTCCAGACGCGCTGCAAAGACATCGCCTCCGAACGCATGGTCACCATGGAACGCTCGCTGGCGATGCTGGTAGCCGCCGAAACCGTGACCGAAGAAGAAGCCCGCAAGTGGGCCCACGATGTTCCCACCTTCGACGACGAACTGGCCCGGGCGTGAGCCCGGGCAGTGATCGGTAGCGCCGCTGAGGTCCCTGAGGAAAGATGTTATTTGTCTTCTCACATCCTCAGTGTCCGGAGCGACCCCAGCGGCTTAGCTCAGAAGACATTTCAGCATTGACAGCCTTGGCGTCGATATCTACTCTACGGCGGTTCGCCTGTGGCATTCGCCTTGGGCAGAGTCCACCGGATCGTACATGGATAGACGCCGGCGATATTATTCTTGCGCGGGGGCCGCTCTAGCGACAGTGATGCTGTCGGCTGGGTTTGCCTTGGCACAGGAGGCCGGTGCTCCACTGTCGATTTACGAGCAGCAACTCCGGGTGGCGCTGGACCAGCAGTTGCCCGCGGCCCGTGAGCAGGGCTTCGACGCCGGCGGGTGGTTCAACTTCGCGTTCTTCAATTACGATGATGCCGTGGGCGATGAGCACACGCTGCGCGACTTCCAGCTTCGCGGCTGGGCACGGTACAATGACCGGGGCATTCACACGGCGTTCTTCCGCGGCCTGCTAGACTATGAAGACTGGAACCAGGGGACCAATCCCGTCTACAACCGCAGCGACGATTTCAATTCCACCGTGGAGCGGTTGTGGTACCAGTTCGATTGGGGCAAGCTGGTGCAGGCGCAGACCGGCCAGGCGCCACCGACGAGCGTGCGGGCGCTGGTGGGGCGCGACTTCACGACCATCGGCTCGGAGCTGGTGATGTCGATGCCCATCGACAAGGTGCAGGTCGAGGTCGAGAGCCAGCAGTGGACGTTCAAGACCTTCCTGGGCAAGAGCATCGAAGATTCGCCCAATATCGACCTCTCCGACGCCGTCGCCCGCCACCAGGACCGCAACTTCTTCGGCGCCGAGCTGACGTACAAAGGCTTCGACCGTCACCGCCCGTACGTGTTCTTCATGAACAATCACGACGAAACCGAGCCCAGCCGCGACTACGCCAACCAGAAGTTCGATTACAGCTCGCAGTACTACGGCGCCGGCAGCAGCGGCTCGCTGCTGCTGCGAGACCTGCGGTACCAGGCCGAGCTCGCCGGCGAGACCGGCCAGACGTACGGCAACGGCGCCACCACCGGACGCGACGACATCCATGCCTATGCCGCCGACGTGCAGCTTCAGTATCTCTTCCGCTGCCGCACCAGTCCGCGCCTGATGGCCGAGTGGCTCTACGCCAGCGGCGACGGCGACCGCGAAAGCAACTCCTCGGCCACCATCGGCGGCAACCGCCCCGGCACGACCGACCGGGCGTTCAACGCCTTCGGTTTTCGCGACACGGGCCTGGCCTTTGCCCCGCGAATCTCCAACCTGAACATGGTCTCAATGGGCGCCGGATTCAAGCCGCTGGAAAACGTCAAGCTGTTCAAGGAAATGGAAGTCGGCACGAAGGTCTTCCTGTACGACAAGGCGGTCTCAGGCGGGCCCATCAGCGACTCGACGGCCGCCAATGACGCCTATCACCTCGGCAGCGAATGGGACGTCTACTGCAACTGGCGCATCACCAGCGATCTGTCGTGGACGGTGCGTTACGGCGTGTTCGTGCCGGGAGCGGCGTATTCGGGCACGGCCGGCGACGACATCCGGCATTTTGTGTATACAGGCTTTTTGCTGAGCTTCTAGCGGAGCGGTCAATGCGGGTTGCGGCATGGAACATCTTTGCGGCGGCGGTCGTGGCGGCCGCTTGTGCCGGCTGTCAGAGCCCGGACAGGATCGCCGCGGCGGCGAATCTGCCTCCCGGCGAGGACTCGGCGGCCTTTCTCGACCGCATGAGTTCGCAGCCGGCGGTGAGCGAGAACGACGCCTTCCGCGGGATGCTGATGGTGATCGAGGGCCAGGACAAGACCGCCGACTTCCGGCAGCGGGCCGACGCGTTGATCGCGCGGGGCGTGGTCAGCCGCCAGTGGGACCTCGATGCGACTCGTCCCTTGACGCGCGGGCAGTTGGCATACATGGTCTGCCAGGCCTGCGACATCCGCGGCGGCGTGATCATGCACCTGAGCGGCCCGTCGACGCGCTACTGCCTGCGGGAGTTGCAGTTTCACACGATGATGGGCGAGGGCGTGGAGTACAACCCCGTCACCGGTATGGAATACGTCGCGGTGCTCAACCGCGCCGAGATCTACCGCCGCACAGGCAAATTTCCCAACCTCGTCAACAAGCCCCAGGATTGACGTTCGTAGCGCCGCCGCCAGACGGTGACCAACGCCGGATTCTCTGGCCCGACGGCTGGACAGGCCCTATTATTATTGTCGTATCGGATGCCAAACGCGTGCCGGAGACGCTCCCCATGTTCAACAGGCTCAATATCATCAGCATCATCGCACTGGGCTTCTTGGCTCTGTCTCTGCCGATGCAGGCTCAGCAGGCCCCGGCCGCAGCGCCTCAGGCGCCTGCCCCCGCAGCCGCGGCGCCCGCCGTGGCGGGGGCCCCGTTGGCGCCGCTGCAGGTCACGGTCGTGACGGTGACGGGCTCGGCCCAGAAGCTCGAGACCGCCAAGGCCGGGGCCGCCTGGCAGCCTCTCAAGGCCGGCGACGTGCTGGGCGAGCAGACGCTGATCCGCACGGGCCTGGGCGCGCAGGTGGTGCTCAAGCTGGCCGACCGCGGCACGGCGACGGTCTCGAGCGGCACCAAGATCGGCATTGCCGAGTTTCGCAAGATGAACACCGGCATCAAGGCGCGGCTGGGGCTTAAGTACGGATCGATCAACACCAAGGTGGACCCCAGCAAGGGACGCAATGACCTGAAGGTCGCCACGCCGGTAGCCACCATGACCATCACAGGCACCGACACCGACACCGCCAACAACGCCGACACCGGTTATGCCCACCAGAACAACACCGGCACCAGCAACACCACGACGAACAACGGCTTCAGCCAGAACACTTCCAACGGCGAGGGGACCAATGGCCAAGGCGACACGTCGATCGACCAGACCGTCCAGAACACCACCACCAACATGGGCGACACCGGCGGCGGGCAGACGAACAACGAGCTGTGGTCGCAGGACATCAATGGCAGCGGCCGGGGCATCTTCGAGAACGGCGCCTCCAGCGGCAGTTCCTCGCCCCTGGGCAATACGAACAATCCCGGTCCGGGACCGCCCCCCCCTCCATCGGGCGAGAACAGCGGCGGGTCTGTCGACATCGGCGGCTCGATCACCCACGGGTTCTAGCGTTGAGACAGGCGACATGGCGACACGCACGGCAGTCGCCATGGGCAACAGGGATAACTGACCACAGAGGCACGGAGAAGAACGAGGGACGATCTTCGTGATCTATGGCGGCCACGCGTATGCGCATTTCCCCATCTTCTCAATCCCGTAATCCCGCTCTCCCCGGCGTTACAACTGGTGCTGCGTCCGAGCGATGACGTCGTCCTGGTAGCCTTTGCACAACTCGACGAATCGGGCGCTCATGCCCCAGACGCGCACGACCAGGTCGGGGTGCTTTTGCGGTTCGCGCTGGGCCTGGCGGAGCGTCTCGGCGCTGACGACGTTGAGCTGCAGTTGCATCCCCCCCATCGCGAAGAATGCCTCCAGCAGGTGCGTGAACTTGGCCAGGCCCTCGCGGCCGCGGACGGCCGTAGGGTGAAAGCTCATCAGCAGCGCGTTGTTCCACTGCGAAAGCATCGGGTCGATCTTGGCGACGGATTTCATCACGGCGGTCGGGCCGCTGCGGTCGCTGCCATTGGCGGGGCTGAGCGTGACGGGGATCCCCTCGCCGCTACGGCGGCCGTCCGGCGTGGCTGTGTAGCACGTGCCCGCCGCCCAAGGGTGCGGCTGATGCACGCCCGACAGCACCCGCGCACCGCAGCCCGTGCGATGGGTCAGGATCTCGCGGCAGGCGAACTCGACGATCTCCTTGCCCAGCAGGTCGACGCGGTCGTCGTCGTTGCCCCACTTGGGTGCGGCCAGGCATTTCTGACGCAGCGCCTCACAGCCCTTCCAGTCTGCGGCCAGGGCGGCTTTGAGCTGGCTGAGGGTGGCTTCCTTGCGGTCGAAGACGACGGCGCGCACGGCCACGAGGCTGTTGATCGCCGTGACGGGAGCGCTGACCATCATGCCCTTGTCGTTGAATCGCAGCCCGCCCTGGGTGATATCGAGGCCTTTTTCGATGCAGTCATCCATCGTGCCCGACAGGAACGGCAGGGGGCTGATGGTTTCGCGGCCATCGACGTTCTCGCGGGCATTGTACTGCCGGACGCAGTCGCTGATATTCTCGGCGATGCGCCGCTTGAAGCGCTCGAGCAACTGCTCGAAGCTCCAGGCGTCGTCGGCCTCAGCGAGGGTCTGCTGGAAGATGCCTGTCAGCGTGACGGCCGCCAAGACGAAGAAGCTGCTCTTGCCGTCGATGAGGACGTCCTGGCAGGCGTCGAGGACGTAGTCGCGCGCATCGGCGGGGCAGTAGCCCACGCTCTCAAGCGCCGGCACAAAGGCGTCATCGTTATAAAAGGCCAGTTGCCCGAAGTGCCCCGTCGACAGCTCGGCCAGGCGGTGGATGTACCGCGGCGGGCTGCCGCGATGCACGCGGGCGGCGATCTGCGGATTGGGCAGCTTGAGCTCGCCGGCGGCGTCGAGAATCGCGTAGGTCAGATCGTTGACACCGTCGCGGCCGTCGGGCAGCAGGCCGCCGACGATGACGTTGTCCATGCCGTCGTATGAGACGTCGCCGAGTTTGAGGTCGCCGATGTCGTTGAGCTTGATCAGCAGGCACCGCAGCAGCAGTGCGGCGCGGGCGCCTTCGCAGGCGGCGTAAGACGGCAGAAGGTATTGGTCCATGCGCCCCTGCGAGAGCAGGGAGTAATTCTCGATGACCGTGACCAGGTGCAGGAAGAACGCGAGCTGGCAGGCCTGGTGGAATGTTGCCGGCGGCTGCGTGGCCACGTGGCGGCAGGCGGAGGCAATCTCGTGCAGTTCGGCCGCCCGCTCGGGCGAGGCATCGAGGGCCTGCTCGTCGGCCAGCGCCGCATAGCGGTTGGCCAGGCCTGCGGCGCCTTGGAAGATGACGATGACGGCCTTGAGGAAGTCGCACCGGCTGGGGACGGTCTCACGGGCGAGGCGGTCGGCCGCCTGGGCGATGATCCCGCCGAAGCCCAAGCGCATCACCTTGGGATAGTTGGGGACGTAGTGGCCCTGCGAGCCGCCTTCGCCGCGGCCGAGGCGATCGAGCTCCTCGTCGCGCGCGTATCGTGGGCAGCAGTATTCCAGCGAGTCCTTGCTGGGGTCGCGCGGCCGTTCCAGGCCTTCAAGCCCCGGCCCGCGCCGCCCCATGACGGTGCGGCCGCCGACGATCAACTCGTCGGGCTCGATGAACACGGGCATGCGGTCGAGGAGCATCGCCAGCGCGTGGGCCTTTCGCTCGACAAGCGAGCAGTCGAGCCCGCGCACGTCCCAGTTGGTGGGCATAAAGATGCGATGCCGCCCATGGTGGCCCTGGAGCATCGCCTGCCGCAACCGCGCGATTCGATCAGTGTCGATGTCAACCATAGGCGGAGCATTGTAGCACATAGCGACGTAAAGAAAACGGGACGGGGCGGGCGAGATTAGCGGGATTAAGAGGACATTAGCGGCGGGGCTTGCCCCACGCGTCTTTCCACGTTTGAACAACCCGCGGGGCAAGCCCCGCCGCTAACGCTGCAATCCCCGATCGCAGCATTCCACTGTTCCTATTTTTCCGCCGCCATCAGGTCTTCGTAGGTTTCGCGGCGGCGGATGATGCGCCAGGTGCTGCCTTCGACGAGCACTTCGCACGCGCGTGGGCGGGAGTTGTACTGGCTGGACATCACGAACCCGTACGCCCCCGCGGTGAAGACCGTCAGCAGGTCGCCGCGCTGCATCGGCGGCAGGGGGCGAGCCTTGGCCAGAAAGTCACTCGACTCGCATACGCCGCCGACGATGTCGGACTCGACCGCCCCGGCGGGCTTGTAGTTCAGCCGCCGCGGCGGCGGCTCCTCGCTGGCGGAAAGCTGCGCGGGGTACACGAAATGCTCGCTGCCGTACAGCGCCGGGCGGATCAGGTCGGTCATGGCCGCGTCGACGATGACGAACTTGCGCTCGTGCCCATCCTTGACGTACTGCACGCGCGTCAGCAGGATCCCCGCGTTGGCAACGATCTGCCTGCCGGGCTCGAGCACCACGTCGAGCCCCGCATCCTTTAGCAGCGGCACGATCGCCTTGGCGTACCGCGCTGCCGCCGGCGAGGCGCCCTGCTCGTAGTCCGCCGCGAACCCGCCGCCGATGTCCAGCGTCCGCACGGTGAAGCCCTTCTCGCGCAACTGCCCGATCAGCGTCAGCGTGCGGCCGATGGCTTCGACGTACGGCTGGGCCGAATAGATCGGCGAGCCGATGTGAATGTGGATGGCGTCAAGCCGCACGTGCTTGTCGCGGCCGTAGGTCTCGAAGAACGTGATCGCGCGGTGGATGTCGACGCCGAACTTGCTGTCCTTCTTTCCCGTGGCGGTGTAAGCGTGCGTCTGGGTGTCGTACACGTCCGGGTTGAGCCGCAGGGCAGCGCGGACGATCTTGCCTGCCGCCGCGGCCAGTCGCGAGATGTTCTCGAACTCCGGTTCCGATTCGACATTGAAGATGCCGATCCCGGCCGCGATGGCCTCGGAAATTTCCTTGTCGGTCTTGCCCACGCCGGCGTAGACGATCTTGGAGCAGTCGGCCCCAGCCGCGATCGCGCGGGCGATCTCGCCGCCGCTGACGACGTCAAAGCTGCTGCCCAGGCCCGCCAGCAGCCGCAGCACGTGCAGGTTCGACAGCGACTTGATGGAATAGCAGATCGTGGGTTTCAGCGGCGCGAACGCCTCGGCCATCGCCTGGTAATGGTCCCGCAGCGTCGCGGCGGAATAGATGTAAACCGGCGTGCCCGCCGCCGCGGCGATATCGGCCACCTTCACATCTTCGCAGAACAGCGACCCATTTCTGTACTCGAACCGATCCATAACGCATTACTCCCGAGGTTGTGCGTATTGAATCAGAAATCGTCTCGCGTTTCCAGTTGGCGCCACGTTAGCGGCGGGGCTTGCCCCGCGCGGTTTTGGGTCGGGGGAAACAACCGCGTCGAGCAGGCTCGACTGCTAACGTGCGCTCCAGGCGGTTATTCCCCTGGAACGCCTCGCTTGGTACTCTGTCCCCATGAGCACACAACCGATCATCCTGGTGACCGAACCGCTGAGCAAGCGGGCGATGGATTATCTGCGGGAGCACGGACAGGTCGTGCAGTGCAAGCCCGAGCAGGTCGGCGATCACATCGCCGACGCCGACGCGCTGGTGGTGCGGACGTACACGACCGTCGACTCGGCGCTGCTGGACAAAGCCTCCAGGCTCAAAATCGTCGGCCGCGCGGGCGTGGCGATCGACAACATCGACGTGCCCGCCTGCCGCAGCCGCGGCGTCGAGGTGGTGCATACGCCCGCGGCCAACACGTGGGCGGTCGTTGACTACACCATCTCGATGATCCTGCAGATGAACCGGCGGTTCTGGCCGCTGGGCGGGCCCGTCAGCGGCGAGGAGTTCCACCGCATCCGCAACCAGTCGTTCGGTCGGTTCCTCTCATCGCTGACGCTGGGGATCGTGGGTGCCGGGCGAATCGGCAGCCGCGTCGGCCGCGCCGCCGCCGGGCTGGGCATGACGGTGCTGTATAACGACATCGTCGACATCAAGCTGGACTACCCCGCCCGGGCGGTGGACAAGGCCGAGCTCTACGCCGCCAGCGACGTCGTCACCATCCACACGCCGCTCAACGCCACCACGCGCGGGTTGATCAACGCCGCCGCGTTGGCTCAGTTCAAGGACGGCGCGCAGTTCATCAACGCCGCCCGCGGCGGATGCATGGTCGTGCCGGACGTGGCGGCTGCCCTGCGCAGCGGCAAGCTGGCCGCTGCGGCGATCGACTGCCACGACCCCGAGCCGCCGCCGGCAGACTACCCGCTGTTTGGAATTGCCAGCGCGATCCTCACCCCGCACATCGCCGCCCGCGTGCCCCAGGCGATGGAGAACATGTGCGACGTGGTCTTCGACATCGTGGCGGTTCTGCAAGGCCGCAAGCCCCAGTACCCCGCCGTCGAAGAATAAAGGAATTACCAAGCCGCAAGCCGCGGGGACGTGGTGGCGGAGAAACAGTTGCCATGGCGTCCGGGGATCAGACCTTCAGCATGGCGATGAACTCGGTGGGGCGGTCGGGCGTGATGACCAAGTCCGGTCCGGTGGTGCGTTCGATCAGCACCATACCGTCGCGGCGCGAGACGTACATTTCGAGGTTGCCCATGTTGCGGCTGTGGAAGCGTCCGAACCCGCCCCAGAGCCCGCCGGCGCCGAAGACGCGCAGCGTGCGCCCCAGGTCGCTGGGCGTCAGCGGCCGCACTGAGACGATCTCCCCGCGCAGCAGCGTCCGCACCCGCCACGGCCAGACGATCTGCAGCCCCTCTGCCGTGACGACGAACTCCCGAGGGCGCCACAGGCCGTAGACCAGGGCGAAGATGCTCCAGAGGAACACGGCCGCCGCCGGGGCCATCCATTGCGCCTGCGGCGAGGTCATAAAGACAATCGCCACCGGCGCGCCGACCCCCAGCGCCAGCAGCACCCACGTGCCGATAGCCACGCCGACGGACATTCTGGCCAGGGCAAAGCGTTCCATCTTCTATAAATAGTAGTCGCGGCGAGGCCGGGCTCAAAAGACCGAGCCGGATCGGGGCCGAGGCTAACCTCTCCCGTGGAGACGTTCGTGCTGCTAATACTCCAGCGTGGTCTTGTGCACTTTGCGCTCGAAGATCGAGTACATCACCGGCACGAAGACCAGGGTGATCAGTGTGGATGTCGCCAGCCCGCCAACGACGGCGCGGGCCATGGGGGCCTGCGCCTCGCCGCCGTCGCCCAGGCCCAGCGCCAGGGGGATGAGGCCCAGGACTGTCGTCAGGGCGGTCATGAGGATCGGACGCAGACGCCGCCGCCCGGCCTCTTCGACGGCCGCCCGCAGTTCCATCCCGTCGCGGCGGCGCAGCAGGTTGATGGTGTCCACCAGCAGGATGGCATTGTTGACGACGATGCCGCCGAGCATGATGCATCCGATGTAGCTCTGCATGTTGAACGTCGTGTGGGTCAGCAGGAGCGTCAGCACCACGCCGATGACGGCCAGGGGCACCGAGAACATCACCACGAACGGGTCTCGCAGCGACTCATACTGGCAGGCCATCACCATGTAAACCAGCACCAGCGAGAGCACGATGGCCAACAGCAGCTCGCGGAAGCTCTTCTGCTGCTCTTCATAGTCACCGCGATAGGCGATGGAGAAGTCGCGCGGGACCGGCACGGCGGCCAGCTTGGCCTGCACGTCGGCGATCACCGAGCCCATGTCGCGCTGGCCGGTATTGGCCTGCACCGTCACCACGCGCTGGCGGTTGACGCGTTCGATCAGCACCGGGCCCAGGCGCGGGGTCGACTTCAGCACGTTGCGCAGCGCCACCGGCTGACCTTCGGCGTTGGTGATCGTCAGGTCGAGGATGTCCTGCAGATCGCGTTTCTCGGCGTCTTTCAGGATGACGCGGATGTCGTATTCCTTGCCGGCGTCGCGGTAGTAGCCAGCCTGCGTTCCCGAGACCAGCGTCTGGAGCATATCAGCGATCTGCTGGACGGTCAGCTTGAGGTCGGCCGCCTTGGAGCGGTCGATCA
>JAJFVE010000023.1 GCA_021371965.1 Planctomycetaceae bacterium | reverse complement strand
GTCACCTGCCCCTGGCCGGACGACTTCGCGGCCGCCTCCGATTACCAGTGGAACAAGGTCCTCATCCCGCACTGGAAGAAGGAGAACGACTTCGCCGCCAAGCACGGCGTGAAGATCGCCTTCGAGGCGCACCCGGGCATGGTGCTGCACAACCCCGAGGACATCGTCCGCCTGCGCGCCGCCGCCGGCAAGGCCCTGGGCGCCAACCTCGACCCCAGCCACTTCTTCTGGCAGGGGATCGACCCGGTCGAGTCGGCCCGCTACCTGGGCGAGAACAAGTGCATCTTCCACGTGCACGCCAAGGACTGCTGGATCAACCCCGCCGCCCGCGGCACGTGCGGCAACCTGGACATCAAGAGCTACGGCGACGTCAAGAACCGCGGCTGGGTGTTCCGCACCGTCGGTTACGGCCACGGCGACGAGTTCTGGAAACCCTTCATGGAAATGCTGCGGCTGTACGATTACGACGGCGTGATCTCGATCGAGCACGAAGACTCGCTGATGAGCATGGGCGAAGGGTTCGAAAAGGCCGTCGCGTACCTCAAGGGCCTCATCATTCGCGACCCGGTCGGCAAGGCGTGGTGGTTCTGATTTAGTAGCCGGTAGCCAGTAGCCGGTAGCCGGGAACAACAGCGGCGGGTCGAGAACACCTCGGCCCGCCGCTTTTCTGTATAAGTTTTCGGTGGATTTGCATATTCTTTTTGTGGTCGTACTGGGGCCGGCGGGATGCCGGCGCGGGATATATGAAAGGAAATGTCATGAATGCGCTGCAACTTCATCGTTCGTCGGGCAAGGTCGCCGGGTGGATCATCGCCCTGGTCGTTATTGCGTTGATCGTCCTTTCGGCCGTGATGTACTACATCTCGACGTACAACACGCTGGTGCGGCTGGACGAGGGCGTCAAGAGCGCCTGGGGCGACGTCGAGACGACCTACCAGCGCCGCATGGACCTGATCCCCAACCTCGTCTCGACGGTCAAGGGCTACGCCGACTTCGAGAAGTCGACGCTGACGGCCGTCATCGAGGCGCGGGCCAAGGCCTCCCAGACGGTCATCAAGGCCGACCAGGTGACCAACCCCGAGCAGTTCCAGAAATTCCAGCAGGCCCAGTCGGAGCTGACCTCGGCCTTGTCGCGGCTGATGGTGGTCGTCGAGCGCTATCCCGATCTCAAGGCCAACAACAGCTTCCTGCGCCTGCAGGACGAGCTGGCCGGCACGGAGAATCGCATCGCCGTCGCTCGCAAGCGGTTCAACGACGCCGCTCGCGACTACAACACCACGCGCCGCGGGTTCTTCGCCTCGATGGTCGCCGACCGCGCCGGCTTCAAGGAAGCCCAGTACTTCAAGGCCGAGGAGCGCGCGGCCACCGCGCCGACGGTGAAGTTTGACTAAGCGACTCAACAGCATCATCGCCGTTGCGCTGGCCGTGTGCGTGCCGGTGCTGGCGGCGGCAGGGGCCGACGCCCCGCCTGTGGCTGCAGCGCAAGGTTTCGTCAACGACCGCGCGGGCGTGCTCAATGCCCAGCAGCGCACCAGCCTGGAGCAGAAGTTGCGCGGCTATGCCGAGGGCACGCCGTTCGTCCAGATCGCCGTGCTGACGGTCGACACGCTCGGCGGCGAGCCGATCGAGGATTACGCCCTGAAAGTTTTCGACACCTGGAAGATCGGCCAGAAGGGCAAGGACAACGGCGTGCTGCTGCTGGTGGCCGTCAAAGACCGCAAGCTGCGCATTCAGGCGGGCTACGGCGTCGAGGGCAAGCTGACCGACGGCACGTGCGGCGACATCATCCGATACGAGATCACGCCGGCCTTCAAGAGCGGCGACTACGCCGGAGGCATCAACGCCGGCTGCGAGGCCATCGCCAAGGTGCTCACCGGGGAGTTCGATGCCTCAAGCCGCTGGCAGCGCGACTTCGACAATCTTGGCGAAGGCCGCTTCTTCCTGGGCGCGATCGTCGCCATGATCGGCGGAGGCATTGCGGGCCTGCTGTGGAAGAAGCACAAGATGGGCGGGTTGCTGGGGCTGATCGTCGCCATCGCGGTAATCTGGCTGCTGATCTGGTCGTGCATGGCGGCTTTCTTCTGGCTGTTTGCGATCATCGCGTTCATGAAGGGTCTGGGCGCCTCGGGCGGCCGCAGCGGAGGATTCCTTGGCGGCTCCGGCGGCGGCTGGAGCAGCGGCGGTGGCGGCGGGGGCTTTGGCGGATTCGGCGGCGGCAGCAGTGGCGGCGGCGGAGCCTCGGGAAGCTGGTGACGACATGAAGAACATCGCAGCGACACTGCTCAATGACGACCAGAAGGCCCGCGTGCGGGCGGCTATCGTCGATCTGGAGCGCACGACAAACGCCGAGGTTGTCGCGGCGCTGGTGGACACCGCGCGGCCTTATTATCGCGTCGAGCTGCTGGCCGGCGCGGCGGCGCTGGCGGCATACGGCATAGTGGCCGGGGCGGCGATCACTGTCTGTACGATCATGGCCGCGCGCACGTGGGCGCCGTGGGTCACGCTGCTGAGCAGTTGGACCCCCTGGGTCATCGGCGGGCCGATCATCTTCGTGCTCGGAGCCCTGCTGGGCAAGGTGCGATGGGTCGCCTCACGGCTGGTACCTGCCGCCGAGCGGCAGCAGGCCGCCTTCGAGCGCGCCGAGACCCTGTTCGTCCATCACCGCATGCATAAGACGCAGGGCAGCACGGGAATGCTCCTGGCGGGGTTCCTCTTCGAGCGCATGGCACTGGTCTATGGGGATTCGGCCGTCAACGCCGTCGTGACGACGCAGGACTGGCAGGCCGCCGTCGACACGCTGGTGGCTGGGCTTCATACCGGGCACGGCGATGCTGTCGCCGACGCCTACGTCAAGGCGCTGGGGCAGTTGAAATCGCTGCTGGCCGACAAGCTCCCGCCCAAGGGTGCCAATCCCGATGAATTGCCAAACGATCTGATCGTTGAATGACTTCTTGTTGCACGAGGCAATGATGCCCACGCTTCGCAAAGGAATTATTCTTGGGGCCACGATCCTCTTCGCCGTTAATGCGAACCTCGTCCTTCATGTATTAGCTTTCCTGATCTGGGGCGCAGTCTTTGGAGGCCGAGAGTCAGGCGTTTCGTTCATCCCCTTCTACCATGGGTTTATAAGTTGGAAAATTGAACCGGCATGTTCCCCCTTTACCGAAAGCCTCCTTGCTCTAGTGACGCGATTGGCCATCCCCCTTGGATTGACGATCTGGCTTTGGTTTCGCAAGAGCCGCTGGACCTTCTATGCCTTTGTCCTGGCGGCGGTGGTCGTTGTCGACCTGAGTTGGTTCTGGATACAAAGGCTCGATGTGGCCATGCGCAGGCCAGGGCCGCTGGAAACGACCGCATGGGTTCTTGGTGTTGTTGGGGTCACTCTAATCATCTTTTTTTTGATTGCAGCGGGGCTGAGTACGTCGCTGCTGCGACTGAATCAAGGGCAGGCGAAGATCGGGCATCTGCTCATTATCGTCAGCGCCGTGGTGATTCTCTATGAAGCTTTTCGATGGCTTGGTTACGCCATTACATTTGAACACGATACTTTGAATTTGCAGTTCCCGACGGCCAAGCTCGCCTTGTGTTTGCTGGCCGCGACAATTGGATATCGTTATTCGGGGGACCTGACGAGCCTTCATTCGCGCGCGATCGACAATACCAGAGGGGATTTGGTCTTCAGCCTGAGCCTCATGACGATCTTCGCGGCTGTGGTGATCTGGAAATGCCCGTGCCGCTTCTTCTTGTCGTTTCCCTACTGGTGGCATAATCTTCTGCAATGAAGATTCTGGTCTGCAATGACGACGGTATTCTCGCCCCCGGGCTGGCGGCACTGCGGTCTTGTGTGGCCGATGTCGGCGAGGTGACGGTCGTGGCGCCGGACACGCCGCAGTCGGCGGCCGGGCACGCCATCACGCTGACGCATCCGCTGACGGTGCAGCACGTACACGTGGGTGAGGGGGCGTGGAGCTTCGACGGGATCAGCATCGACGGCCGACCCGCCGACTGCGTGCGGCTGGCCGTGCGGAACCTGATGGAGGCGGCGCCGGACCTGGTGCTGTCGGGCATCAACGCCGGGGCCAACGTGGGCGTCAACGTGTTCTACAGCGGCACGGTCGCCGCGGCCGTCGAGGCGGTCATGTGCGGCATTCCAGCGGTGGCGTTCTCGGCCAAGATGACCGGCGGGACGGCCGACTTCGCCCGCTGCAGCCGCCTGTGCCGCTGGGTGCTCGACCGCCTGCTGGCCGGGCCGATGTCGCGCGAGGTCGTCATCAACGTGAACATCCCCCTGCTCAAGGAAGGCTGGCCCATCGGGGTGCGCGTGTGCTGCCAGTCCACCGCCGGGCTGGACGACCGATACCATCTCGTGGATGAAAGCGCCCCCGGCCGCGCGTACCGACTGAGCGAAACGTACGGGTTCTTCCCCACCGAGCACGAGACCGACGTGACGGCCCTTGACGAAGGTTATATCACCATCACGCCCCTGCACGTGGACCTGACCAGCCGCACGAACATGGCCAAGCTGGAAGAAATCCCCTGGGGCGCCCCGCCGGCGTAATTCGTAACACGGGCAGATACCCGTGCAGAGATAGAAACAAAAGCAAGAGCATGGGCGAGACGCCCATGCCACATAAGAGCACGGGCAGGATGCCCGTGCTACTCATGGGCGGGACGCCCATGCTACTGCTTCAGCAGATCGGAGAACCAACCGCCGCCTTGGGGTTTGGGCGGGTCTTTGCCTTTGCGCTTGTCGCTTTCGTGAGGTTTGGAGTTTCCCGCTTCGCGCGGCGGGGCGGTCTTCTGGCCCGGGTTGGTCTTGAGCGACAGCGAGATGCGGTTGCGCTGCGTATCGACGGCCATCACCGTCACCATCACGCGCTGCTGGACTTTCACGACTTCCGAGGGGTCCTTCACGAACCGGTCGGATAGCTCGCTGATATGCACCAGGCCGTCCTGGTGTACGCCGATGTCGACGAAAGCGCCGAACGCCGCCACGTTGGTGACGATGCCCGGCAACTTCATGCCCGGCTGCAGGTCGCCCACGCTGCGCACGCCGTCGGCGAAGCTGAAGGCCTCGAACTTTTCGCGCGGGTCGCGCCCGGGCTTGGCCAGCTCGGCCATGATGTCCGTCAGCGTGGGCATGCCGACGGTCTCGCTGACGTATCGCTTGAGGTCGATCTTCTCGCGCAGTTCCGGCTTTGCCATCAGGTCGGCCACGCTGCAGCCGGCGTCCTTGGCCATGGCCTCGACCAGAGGATATCGCTCCGGATGCACGGCGCTGGCGTCGAGCGGGTTGGTGCTGGAGCGGATGCGCAGAAAGCCCGCGGCCTGCTCGAACGTCTTGGGCCCCATGCCCGAGACTTTGAGCAGTTCCGCGCGGCTTTTCAGGGCGCCGTTCTCGTTGCGGTACGCCACGACGTTGGCGGCCAGCCGCGCGCTGAGCCCGGCCACGTAGCTAAGCAGTTCCTTGCTGGCGGTGTTGACTTCGACGCCGACGGCGTTGACGCAGCTCGAGACCACGTCGTCGAGCGAGTGCTTCAGGGCGCCCTGGTCGACGTCGTGCTGGTACTGCCCCACGCCGATGCTCTTGGGGTCGATCTTCACCAGCTCGGCCAGCGGGTCCATCAGCCGCCGCCCGATCGAAACCGCCCCGCGCACCGTCAGGTCATAGTCGGCGAACTCCTCGCGGGCGACCTCGCTGGCCGAGTAGACC
>JAJFVE010000009.1 GCA_021371965.1 Planctomycetaceae bacterium | reverse complement strand
GAAGTCGGAGAACTTCGAGCGGGCCAGGTCCAGCGTCTCGCCGGCGACCTTGATGCGCGTGTGCAGCCAGTCCACCGCGTTGACCGAGAAGTTCGTGCGCGTCAGGAAGCCCTTGAAGACCTGCGGGTGGATGACGTCCATCTCTTCGAAGAGGCCGTTGAAGTAGCTGCCCAGCAGCGTGGCGCCGCTGTAGCCTTCCTCGAAATATCCGCGCACGCCCATGGCCTCGTTGGCCAGGCAGAACATCGACTCGCTGATGCGGCTGTGCGAAGGGTCGAACCCGCGCTCGACAACCTGCCAGGGATGCACTTCGAAATGCTTCTGCGGAATCTTGGCCATAGTAACGACTCCTAATGAAGACGGTCGGCTTGCAGCGACGAGTTATACATGCGGCAAGGATATCCGGAACACGATAATTCGCAATCCCAAAAGAGCGGGGTGTGCCCAGACTTTCTGGACTTTGCCACAAAGCACACAGAGACCACAGAGTGAAAGAGCTGCGGCCCTCCCAAAGAGCGTGCCCATCGGCCTGGTGCCGCGCGGGCGGGGCGAACAAATTCACTCTTTCCGGTTTAACCCTACCGGCTTGTCTAAAATACAAAGGTGTGTGGATGTTCATGAAGGGATACTTATGGCCACGTTGCGAGCTTCAAATGACAAACCGACGATTGCATTTCTGAGCGACTACATCCCCCGACAGTGCGGCATCGCGACGTTTGCGGCCAACCTCTGCGAGGCCGTCGCCGAACTGTGCCCGCCCGGATCGGACGTGTTCACGGTGGCGGTCAGCGACAAGCCCGAGGGGTATCCGTATCCTCAGCGGGTGCGGTTCGAGGTGCGCGAGACGGTGTTGGCCGACTATCGCCTGGCGGCGGAGTATCTCAACATCAACCAGCCCTCGGTGGTTTGCGTGCAGCATGAATACGGCATTTACGGCGGCACGTGCGGCGCTCACGTGCTGGCCACGCTCAAGCGTATCCGGCGGCCGCTGGTGGCGACGCTGCATACGGTGCTCAAGACGCCGTCCGATCAGCAGCACCTGGTGCTCCAGGAGCTCTCGCGGTTGTGTGAGCGGCTGGTGGTGATGAGCGACATCGCCCACGAGATTCTGCACGACGTGTACGGCGTCCCCGACAGCAAGATCGTGACGATCCCTCACGGTATCCCGGACGTGCCGTTCATCGACCCCAACTACTACAAGGACCAGTTCGGCGTGGAAGGCCGCCGCGTGATCCTGACGTTCGGCCTGCTCTCGCCGGGCAAGGGCATCGAGTACGTCATCGACGCCCTGCCCGAGGTCGTCGCCAACCATCCCGACGCAATCTACATCATCCTGGGCGCCACGCACCCGCACGTGAAGCGCGAGAGCGGCGAGGAATATCGCAACGCTTTGGCCCGCCGCGTGCACGAGCTGGGCGTCGACGACAATGTCATGTTTCAGAACCGCTTCGTCAACATCGAGGAGCTCTGCGAGTTCCTGGGCGTGGCCGACCTGTACGTCACGCCCTACCTCAGCGAGGCCCAGATCACCTCGGGCACGCTGGCGTACGCCATGGGCACCGGCAAGGCCACCATCTCCACCCCCTACTGGTACGCGACGGAACTGCTGGCCGAGGAGCGCGGCAGGCTGGTGCCCTTCCGCGACAGCCACGCCATCGCCGAGCAGATCAACGACCTGCTCGACAACGAGACCGCCCGCCACGCCATCCGCAAGCGGGCGTATACCTACTGCCGCAAGATGGTCTGGAAACGCGTCGCCCAGGACTACCTGGACCTGTTCGCCCAGGCCCAAGAGTCGTGGATCCAGCGCTCGCAGTCGGCGGTGCTTTTCGCCGACCGCGCCGCGGCCGACGGCGAGGTGCGCACCGACGACCTGCCCGAGCCGGACCTGCGCCACCTGCACGCCATGACCGACGACACCGGGATGCTCCAGCACGCCACGTACTCCACGCCCAACCGCAACGAGGGCTACTGCACCGACGACAACGCTCGGGCGCTGATCGTGACGCTGCAGCACTGGAGCCTCTTCCACAACGCTACGATCCTGCCGCTGATGCAGACCTACCTGGCGTTCCTGACCCACGCGATGAACGAGGAAACCGGGCGATTCCGAAACTTCATGACCTACGACCGCCGCTTCACGGAGGAGACCGGCAGCGACGACTCGCACGCGCGGGCGCTGTGGGCGCTGGGTTCGGCCGTGGCGCTGGCGCCGCACCAGTCCACCATCGCCCTGGCGACGCGTCTCTTTTCGCAGGCGATGCGCCCGATCGAGACGATCGAGTCGCCGCGGGCCTGGGCGTATGCCATCGTCGGGATCCAGGAGTATCTGCGGCGATTCGGCGGCGACAGCGAGGCACGCCGCATCCGCGCGCACCTGGCCGAACGTTTGACCAGCCAGTTCCTGGCCAACATGTCCGACGACTGGCCCTGGTGCGAGGAGATGCTGACGTACTCCAACGCCAAGCTGCCTCACGCGCTGCTGATGGCCGGCAAGTGGATCCCGCGCGGCGACATGATCGACCTGGGCAAACGCGTCCTGGCCTGGCTGCTGGAGGTGCAGACCAGCCCGCAGGGGTTCCTCTCGCTGGTAGGCACCAGCGGCTGGCATAATCGCAACGGTCCGCGGGCGCAGTTCGACCAGCAGCCCGTCGAAGCGTGTGCCCTTGTAGACGCCTGCATCGAAGCGTATCATATCACTCGAGACAGCTATTGGACGGAACAGGCCCGCAAGGCGTTCAACTGGTTTCTCGGCGACAACGACCTGCGGCGCCCGCTGTACGATTTCACCACCGGAGGATGTCGCGACGGGCTGCACCCCGATCGCGTCAACGAAAACCAGGGAGCGGAAAGCACGCTGGCCTGGCTGCTCAGCCTGTTGTCGATGCATGAATTGCAGATGGAACTAACCATGGGCCAGCTCCCGCCGGAGAAATCCCTCGAGCGCCCGCTATCGCGCCCGATCAAGGCCACGCAGGCCGTCGTCGGCGCCCAGCAGAGCTAACATGCCTCAGCCCATAGTGATGATCAGCAGTTACCCGCCCCGGCTTTGCGGGATCGGCACCTTTGCCGAGGAAGCCCGGGCGGCGATCCAGAAGCACAACCCCGGGCGCGAGGTGCTGGTCATCAGCCACACCGACGGCGCGGGCGAGGGCGTCATTCCGATCATTGACCTGACGCGCCGCAACTGGTGGAAGAGCGTCGCCGAGCAGGTGCATAAGCTGCGCCCCTACGCCGTGCACGTCGAGCACGAGTACGGCATTTACGAATACCTCGACGAGCGAGGGCACGGCGACGGCAACGAGGGGCTGCTGGACCTGCTCGACGCCATGGCCGACCTGCCCACGGTCATCGAGCCGCACACCGTGCACGGGCGCATGACGGAGTTCGAGTCGGACTTCATCTTCAAGATGTGCCACCGCGTCAACGTGGTGCTCTTCAAGTGCCACTACCAGAAGTGGCGCCTGGACTGGAACTTCACCGGCCACGGCTGGCCCACGCCGCTGAACATCATGGTCGTGCCGCATGGGGCGATGCCGGGCATGGCCAGCACGCTGGCGCAGGTGGTGGAGCTGCGCAAGGAGCTCAAGCTCGACAACGTCGGTCTGGGCCCGCACCTGGTGGGGCTGATCGGGTGGATCCAGTCCAACAAACGCTGGGACATTCTCACCAGCATGTGGGAGGAGATCGCCGAGATCGTCCGCCAGCGCACGGGCGAAGACTGGGACCTGCTGGCCGCCGGGGCCATGCGCGACCCGCACCACAAGAACGATTACGAAAAGTACAAGAGCCAGGTGCAACTGCTGGAGAAGAAGGGCCTGGCCCACTACTACGAGTTCGTCCCGCGCGGCGAGGTGTACTATAAGATGATGGCCGTGTGCGATTTCATCGTGCTGCCCAGCACCGACGAGACGCAGTCGGGCACGCTGGCGCGGATCATCTCGCTCAACAAACCGTACATCACCACCGCCCCGATGGAAGGCCTGACCGCCCAGACCCTCGAGAGCGGCGGCGGGCTGCTGTTCACCACCAAGGACATGCTCAAACAGCACGTCATCGAGATGTGCTGCAACGAACAGATGCGCATGCGCCTGGGCACCAAGCTCAAGGAATACCTGGAGACCGTCGTCTCCTGGGATGTCGTCGCCGAGCAGTACAACCAGGCGTACCAACTCGCCCGAGCGTCGCAGAAATCCGGTAAAGGCGTTGTCCTGCCGCTGGAATTCTGAAACGTACCACAGAGGCTCAGAGGGCGCAGAGATGACAGGGAGGGGAAACTCCGCCGCTTGGGACGATTAGCAGTTTCTTCCCCAACTCAATAGGTTGAAGGAAGTCTTCTTCATCCCCAACTGTTTCTCTCGCTTTTCTCTGTGCCTCTGTGGTGAGTTCTTTTCCCAAGAACAAACGTGCAGGGCCTGCCACTGCTGACAGGCCCTGCACGCTACAACAAACACGTTCGACTATTTCAGGATCGCCGCCAGATCGTCCTTCGCCGTCGTGGTGGGCATGATGTTGAAGTTGTCCACCAGGACCTTGAGCACGTTGGGCGTCACGAACGCCGGCAGCGTTGGTCCAAGCCGGATATTCTTGATGCCCAGGCTCAGCAGGCTCAGCAGGATCACGCAGGCCTTCTGCTCGTACCAGCTCAGCACCAGGCTCAGCGGCAGGTCATTGACGCCGACGCCGAAGGCCTTGGCCAGCGCGACGGCGATCTGCACGGCCGAGTACGAATCGTTGCACTGCCCCACGTCCAGCAGGCGCGGGATGCCCCCGATGTCGCCGAAGGGCAGCTTGTTGAAGCGGTACTTGCCGCACGCCAGCGTCAAGATCACGCAGTCCTGAGGAACCGCCTGGGCGAAGTCGGTGTAGTAGTTGCGCCCGGGCTTGGCGCCGTCGCAGCCGCCGATGAGGAAGAAGTGGCGGATCTTGCCGGCCTTGACCGCGTCGATCACCGCACCGGCAACCGACAGCACGGCGTTACGCGCGAAGCCGACCATGATGGTCTTTTCCGGCTCGGCTGCGGCGAATCCCGGCTGGGCCAGCGCGGCCTGGATCACCGGCGTGAAATCCTTCGAGCCGTCGGCCTTGGCGGCGATGTGCGTCACGCCCGGCCAGGCGACCACGCCGCTGGTGAAGATGCGGGCCTTGTACGTGTCGCGCGGTTTCTGGATGCAGTTGGTGGTCATCAGGATCGCGCCGGGGAAGGCGTCGAACTCCTTGGCCTGGTCCTGCCAGGCCCCGCCGTAGTTGCCCACCAGGTGCTTGAACTTCTTCAGGGCCGGGTACGCCAGGCACGGCAGCATCTCACCATGCGTGTAGACGTTGATGCCCTTGCCCTGCGTCTGGACGAGCAGGTCGTGCAGGTCCTTGAGGTCGTGCCCGCTGACGACGATGCACTTGCCGGCGATCGGCGTGACGCGGACGCTGGTCGGCTCGGGATGGCCGTATGCTCCGGTGTTGGCCGCGTCGAGCAGCTCCATCGCGCGGATGTTCACCTCGCCGCACTTGAGAGCCTCGCCCGTAAGATCTGCAGCCGACGCCTCACGCCGCGCCAATACCGCCAGCGCGTGGTGGATGTACGCGTACACAGCCGGGTCTTCCTGGCCGAGGATCTGGGCGTGGTCGGCGTAGGCGGCCATGCCTTTGAGCCCGTACGTCAGCAGTTCCTGCAGGCTGGTGATGTCGTCGCCCTGCTCGGCCTTGCGGCGCAGGATGATCGGCGCGCCGTTGGACGGCGTGCGCACCTTCATGTCCTGGGGCGTCTGGCCGGCGGCTTTGGCGGCCTTTTCGTACATCGCCTTGGCCTTGGCGGCGACGGCCGCCGCCTGCGAGACGAAGTCCTGCACGCGCTGGGGATCGAAGTTCACGTTGGTCAGCGTGGTGAACAGCGCCTGCACCACGAAGACGTCGATCGCGCGGTCCCGGGCGCCAAGCTTGGCGGCCGCGTCGGCATAAAGGCCGATGCCCTTGACGGCTTCCATCAGCTCGTCCTGAAGGCCGGCGACTACGGCGTCTTTGCCGCAGACGCCCATGCGGGTGCATCCTTTTCCATTGGCTGTCTGCTCACACTGGAAGCAGAACATCTGCTCAACTGCCGTCATCACTGACTCCTTCGCGTTGGGTTCGGCCGCCGGCTTCGACCGACAGCTCAGCTTAAGAAATATCTCAATAACCAATCCAGCCGTCCACGCTTAACGAAGTGTATGCCTGAGAACCGCATGACATCGGCAATACGCTGGCGCTGCGGCGGCTGATAACAATGCACCTTACAAGTTTTGCATTTAGGCTTGGGGTCCAGCGGGCAGCGGGCCAGACGTTCTCTGGCATACGCCAGCAGGTCTGAACATTCGCCGCAAAGCCCTTCGCTGCCGCGGTGGTTCTTCCGGCAGTACAGTTCGATGAACCGCCGAAGAATCCGCTCCTGCTTTTGGTAAGTCGCTTCATCCATCGCCTCAGCTCTTGACCGTCGCCGTTCCGTCGACGGCCACTTCAACTTCATGTAGTTCAATATCGGTTCGCCCCGCCGCTTCCAGTGCCTGCTCCACCGCGTGCTGCAGGCCGAAGCAGCACGGCACCTCCATGTGCGCCACCGTGACCGAGCGGATCGGGTTGTTGGCGAAGATGTATGTGAGCTTCTCGACATACGTCTCGACATCGTCCAGCTTCGGGCAGCCGATCGCCAGGCTCTTGCCCGCCAGCAGGCGGCCGTGAAAGTCCGCCATCGCAAAGGGCACGCAGTCGGCCGCGATCAGCACGTCGGCGTCCTGCCAGATCGCCCCCTGCGGCGGCACCAGCGACAACTGCACCGGCCAGTGGCCAAGCTGCGACTGCGCCGCCCCGGTCGCCGGCGCTTCGCTGGGCGCGGCGGGCTTGCGGAAGGTCCGCATGCGGGTTCCCGGGCACCCGCCGCCGCCATGCAGCGCTTGGGCAAAGCTGCGAGGGGCGTTATGGGCCGCCAGGCGATGCTTGTGCTGCACGACGGCGTCCTCGTCGAACTCGTCGGCCTCGCGCTCTTCGACGGTGATGGCGTCTTTGGGGCATTTGCCCAGGCAGTTGCCCAGCCCGTCGCAGAGGTTGTCGGCCACCAGCCGCGCCTTGCCGTCGACGATCACGATCGCGCCCTCGGCACAGCTCGGCACGCACAGCCCGCAGCCGTCGCACTTGTCCTCGTCGATCTTCACAACTTTGCGTTTCATTGTTGTCGCCATGGTTGATCCTCTTACTGGCAATGTCTGTCTCACTACGAAGCATTATCGGATGGATCGCCCGCGGCGACCTTGACGTGAGTCAAACCCCAGAATTTTTTTTCGCTGTCCCCAACCGCCGCAAAACGGGCATGCCCGGGCTGGTCTGGCTGGCAGATGCTGAAGCGGTACGCCTTACCCCACAATTACGCTTCTCTTGCACTTTGTTGGCCAAGCTCGAGCACCAGCGCAGGGAACAAGCCCGGCAGCCCCAACTGCCTTGGGACGACTGGCCACCCGCACAAATCATCCACGTTCGACGATTGACATCGCCGACGACGGTGATATACTGCGTCCGTCGCCATAATAACGACTCTTTTGCGGGATTTTGGTCAGTTCCTTGGATTGTGGCGCGATATGGGACAGGTGCGAGATGGCTCAGGCGCGTGTGCGACCAGCCGATTCACACCCTCCCCCATACCCCCCACCCCCAGGTCCTGCCCAGTCCCAAGATCAAATTACCTATCAGTTTGCGTGTTGACGGTGGAGAACGCAATGACGCATCCCCAGACCACGCTTGACACAGAGACACAGCAACGGCTTCGGGACAGCGAGGAATGTCTGCGCAGTCTTATCCGTCAATCTCCGGATGGTATTGTCATCATCAACCGCCAGGGCATCATCCTGGAATGGAATGACGGCGAGGAGAAGACCACAGGCATTCCCCGCGCCGAGGCTCTGGGCAGGCCGTTGTGGGCCGTGCAGCACGAACTGGCGCCCCCGCAGCGGAAGGACCCCATCTTTCTGCAGGGCGCCATCGGCAAAATCTTTAGAGGGCTCTCGGAAGACGCGGCGCTGAGACGGGTGGTGGAAGATGAGATTGTGCGTCGTGACGGCCAGCGCCGCGTCCTCCAGTCCGTGATCTTCGGTATCCGCGGCGCCGACGGGCTGATAGCCTGTGGCATCACCCGCGACATCACCGAGATCAGGCAAAGCCAGCAGCGCTTCCGGGTTCTGGTAGAGGCCACGGGGGAAGGGATTGTGATCCACGACAACGGCCGAATCATCGATGCCAACGAGCAATTCGCGCGCATGCACGGTTACGAACCTTCGGAAGTGATCGACATGGAGATGGCCGACTTCATCATGCCCGACGACCTGGACCGCGTGCGGGCATATGCAGCGGGGACGCAGGATGACCTTATCGAATTCCGAGGCCGCCGCAGAGACGGGTCGCGGGTCTTCGTCGAGGCAGTGTGCAGGACGGCCTGGTACGACGACCGAGAGGTCCGCATCTGCGTGCTGCGGGACCTGACCCAGCGCAGAGAGGTGCAGGAGGCCTTGAAGCACGCGAAGGAGGAACTGGAGCAGCGCGTGGCGGAGCGCACGGTTCAGTTGCAGCGCCGCAGCGAGCAACTGGCTCGCCTGGCGTCGGAGCTGGCCACCGCCGAGCAACGCGAGCGGCGCCACCTGGCGGCAGTGCTGCACGATGGGCTCCAGCAACTGCTGGTCGGGGCCCAGCTGCGACTCTCGGTCATGTCCCGATCCACCCGGGGCCACGCGCGCCAGATCGCCGACGAAATCGGCGCCCTGCTATCCGAATCGATTGAAACGTCGCGATCGCTCACCGCCGAGTTGAGTCCGCCGATACTCCAGGAAGGTGGCCTGGTGAGGGCCCTGGAATGGCTGGTCCGCTGGATGCGCGACAAACATGACCTGACAGTGGACCTGGACGCTGCAGCCGCGCCGAGCCCCGAGGCCATGAGCGACGATGTGGCACTCCTGCTGTTCCAGGCCACGCGCGAGTTGCTCTTCAACGTCGTCAAGCACGCCGGCGTGAACTCCGCGGCCGTCAAGGTCGCCCGCTCCGACGGCGCAATCACGGTGGCCGTCAGCGACTGCGGCGGCGGATTCGATCCCGCCGAAGTCGCCTCGCGAGGGTTCGACAACTTTGGTCTCTTCAGCATCTGCGAGCGTCTGGAACTGCTGGGCGGGCGCATGGAGATCGATTCGGCGCCGCAGCGCGGCAGCCGCTTTACGTTGAGGGCTCCGGTGATCGTGGCCGGGGGGAAATCGTCCACTGGCCAGCACCAACCCGTGTCGATGACGATCGCTGCGCCAGAGCCGACGGCCCAGAATCGCAGGATCCGCCTGGCGCTGGTCGACGACCACGCCGTGATGCGACAGGGTCTGAGCCTGCTGCTTCGCCAGGAGAGCGACATGGTGATCGTCGGCGAAGCCGGCGACGGGCATTCGGCACTGGAACTGGTTCGCCAGGTGCTTCCGGACGTGGTGCTCATGGACGTTTCGATGCCGGGCATGGGCGGCGTTGAAGCCACACGGCAGATCCGCTCGCTGGCGCCGGCCACGCGCGTCATCGGCCTGTCGATGTTCGAGCAGGCCGATCAGGCCGCCGCCATGCGCGCGGCGGGGGCCTGCGATTATCTGAGCAAAAGCGGCCCTTCCGATGCGCTGCTGGAGGCGATTCGCCGCTGCGGCGGGGGGACGTAGCGTCAGGCGGGGAAGTGCGCCAGTGCCGACTCGACGTGCGTCAAACCCTGGAATTTTATTCTTTGAGAACTGGCATGCCCTGGGCTGGTGACTGGCTGCTTGACGCTGAAGCGGTACGCCCGGCCCCCTCAATTGTACTTTGTTGGTTAACATTTGCCGGCTGGTTGCAGGGCGATATTTAACCGACAACGTGGCACCACAGGGGGGCGTTTCGTAAACTGACGGTGTGGAGATCTCACTCTTGGGCCAGCACAGCCTGTCGATCATAGTCCCGGCTCTCAACGAGCAAGGCAACCTGCGCCTGACCGTACAGGAGGTGCTCCTGGCGGTCGAAGGGCTCTTTGACGAATTCGAGATCCTGGTCTTCGACGATGCCAGCACCGATGGGACCGCTGAGATCGCCGACTGCCTGGCCACGGAGCATCCGCAAATCCGTGTGTTCCACAACAGCGTCAACAAGGGCCTGGGGTGGAATTATCGAGCCGGCGTCGAGGCGGCGCGAATGCACTATGTCATCCTTGTCAACGGCAAGCACGACGTGGCGGCAGACCAGTTGCGGCGAATACTCGAACTGCACGGGCAGGCCGACGTCATCCTGCCCTATCACACCAACGACAAAGACCGCCCGTGGATCCGGCATGTCATCTCCCGCACCTACACCATGCTTCTGAACATTCTGTTTGGCCTGAATCTGAAGTACTTCAACGATTCAGCGCTTTATCCCACAGCAGCGGTCCGCCAGTTCAATGTGCAGACCGACAGCTATGCCTTCAGCGCCGAAACGGTGATCAAGGCTCTCAGGCTGAAGCTGAACTGCATTCAAGTGCCCATCAGCAACATTTACCCGCAGATCACGATTACCAGAAGCCGCGCCTTTTCCATGAGAAATGTGCTCGGCGTTACATGGTTCTTCCTCAGAATGATCGGCGAGATCTATCTTCCTGATTTGCTGGGCGGTCAGGACTTCGGATCCAGCGGCGTAATCATGGGCAGGCCCTCGGCGTCCAGAGAGACGGCGGCCTCGACGCCGTAAACGTCCGCCAGCGTCTGGCGGGTAAGCACCTGGGGAGGCGGCCCCGCACGTGCGGCTGAAGATCACCTCGTTGGGCCTGGGGGCGCCGGCGAACTACACATCGTCCAAAGGGACGCAATGTTCGTTCGCCATCGTGGCGCTGACTGGGGCCGGTTAGGCCACCGCCGGTGTGGCGATTCGTGGACAGGGCTAGTGGGGGGTGTCGTCTGAGTCGGGGGGGGTGACGGCTTCTTTGGCCACTTTGCGACGGCGCACGAGGCGGACGATCCAGATGATCAAGGCGACGGCCACCAATACGCCCATGACCACCCACTTCTGATGCTTCTCGAAGAGGGATTGTACAGCCATGCCAAAAACGAATCCGGCGAAGGCGAACACGTTGGCCCAGACCGCGGCGCCGATAACGTTGAGGATGACGAAACGCCAGGTGGGGACGTTGCTCATGCCGATGGAAAAGGGCGTGATATTGCGCAATCCATAGAGAAAGCGGAATCCCAGGATGAGCCAATACTGGTGGCGCTCGAGAATGGCATAAACCTTTTGCGCCCGCGCCTGCCAATGCGGGCGCTTGGCGACAAACGCCTTCCCTTTGTAGCGGCCCAGGAAAAATACGAGCTGGTCGCTGGCCAGGCTTCCGCAAAAGGCGCACAGAATCACCAGCGGCAGCCAGGGCTTGCCGTCATGGGCCAGTGCACCGGCGATAATGACACACGTCTCGCCTTCCAGAAACGTCCAGATCAGCAAGATGACGTACGCCCAAGGCGTTTCCAGAAGCTGCGTCAACCAGTCCGTCAACCCATCCAATGCACCGTACTCCCATTAGAGATCGGCCGCGTCATTCACTTCAACAGCCGAAAGATTATACCCTGATCATTGGAGATGTCGCCGATGTACTATCGGTATTGTTACACAGGAAATAGGGTCCCGGATGGCAAGTGCGGTGACACAGCCTGCGGGGGAGTACCACCGAGACCTCTTCACAGCCGGCGGCGCACCCTTCAACACATCCAATACATCCATCGCCCTAGACCAGTATTCAGCCTATATCTCGTTGTGGGATCATAGCAACGTTAGAAGAGCATTTCTTCTTGGTGCTCTTGGTGTCTTTGTGGTGAATCATTTCAGCCCGCCGAGGCCAGGGCCTCGAGGCCGTGCAGGTCCAGCACGGTGATCTGCGAGCCTTTGACGGCGATGAGCTTGAGCGACTTGAGTTTGGCCAGCGCGCGGCTGAGCGTCTCGCTGACGGTACCGATCTGGGCGGCGAGCTCTCGCTTGGTGTGGGCGAGTTTGAAGGTCTTCTTGCCGGCCGCACGCGCTTGGCGCAGCAGCACGCCGGCGAGGCGGGCGGGCACTTCCTTGAGCGAGAGTTCCTCGATCAGGCGGTTGAACTCGTGCAGCTTGGCCGACAGGCCCGCCATCATCCCCAGCGCCAGGTCGGCGTTGCGGGTCAAGGCCGCGCGCAGCGACTGGCGCGAGATCACCAGCACCCGCGAATCGGTCGTGGCCTCGGCGTAAGCGGGAAAGTCGCCCCCGCGCAGCATGGCGGCCTCGCCAAAGGTGCTGCCCGGGCCGTACAGGTGCAGCGTCTGCTCGTCGCCGCGCGGCGAGACGATGAAGATCTTCACCCGTCCCTCCAGCACCGCGAAGAACCGGTCGGCCGGCTGACCGGGCGAAAAGAACATCTGCCCCTTGTGCACCTTCTGCACGCGGCATTGATGAGCGAAGGCCTCGACGGCCTGCTCGTCCAAAGCCGAGAACATCGCCGTGGCCTTGAGCACGCTGATCAATTCGTTGTCCATAGTCTTGTGGCATGGGCGTCTCGCCCATGCTCCGTGTCGCGGGCGTCTCGCCCGCGTCCCTGTCTGTTTACGTTCTGGGACATGGCGGCTGCGAAACGGCCGCCATGGCACCCGGCTCGGCTTCGTTACTCTGTCAGCAGCGCCACGTTCTGTGCAGCCACGTGCAGCCGCACGCGATCGCCAACGGCCAGTCCGTCAGCCGCCGCGGCCAGGGCCGTCACGCGCCACGCTGAACCGTCGCTCATGCGACAGCGATACTGCCGCACCTCGCCCAGAAACGTGCTGCTTTCTATCGTAGCTTCAAGCCCGGCCCCGCTGGGTTGGATCGCCACGTGTTCGGGTCTCACGCAGCACGTCACGGGCGCGCCTGGCCCGACGCCTTCGCGCGCCGCAGCCGCCAGCACCCCCAGCGCCGTGCGAACCTCGGCCCCCCCCCCACTGCCACCGCCGACAGTGCCGGCCACAAAGTTGGCCTCGCCCAGGAACTCGGCCACGAACCGCGTAGCAGGGCGATGGTAAAGCGCCTCGGGCGTGTCGATCTGCACGACGCGGCCGGCGTTCATGACGGCCACGCGGTCAGCCATCGAGAGCGCCTCTTTTTGATCGTGCGTAACGTAGACGGCCGTAGCGCCGGTGGACTTCACCAACGACCGCAACTCCCCCCGCATGTGCGCCCGCAGGCGCGCGTCGAGGTTGCTCAGCGGCTCGTCCAGCAGCAGGCAGGAGGCCTGCGCCGCCAGCGCCCGCGCGACGGCTACGCGCTGCTGCTGCCCGCCGGAAAGCTGGTTGGGTTTGCGGGCGGCGTAGCTTTCCATCTCGACGCGCTGCAGGCTCTCGAGGGCCACGCCGCGGCGCTTGTCAGCCGCCAGCCCGCGCATGCGCGGACCGAACTCGACATTCTGCTGCACGCTCATATGCGGCCACAGCGCGTAGTTCTGAAACACCATCGCCGTGTTGCGGCGCTCGATGGACAGATGCGTCACGTCCCGCTCGCCCAGCCGCACGCGCCCGCCCGTGGGCGCCAGCAGCCCGGCGATGATCCGCAGCAGCGTGGTCTTGCCGCACCCGCTAGGCCCCAGCAGAAAGAACAACTCTCCCGGCTGGACATGCACGCTCACGTCGCGCAAAGCCCAGACCGCAGAGGCGTATTGTTTGGATATTCCTTCAAGGATGATGTCGATCATGGCGTGCATGATAGCGTGAAGGCGCACGACAGCCAAGGGACCAAAAGGACTGCAAGGACAGCAAGGACAGGAGGCAGAGGACTTCCCTTGCCGCCGGAAGTTTGTTAGAGTCCTTGCGGTCGTTGCAGTCCTTTTGGTCCTTTCTCCCGGGAGCATCCCATGAGCCAAGGCTTTATTCCTCCGCACGGCGGCTACAAGAAGCTCCTGTCCTATCAGAAAGCCGAGATTATTTACGACGCTACCATTTACTTCTGCAATCGCTTCATCGACAAGCGAAGCCGCACGCACGACCAGATGGTGCAGGCCGCACGATCGGGCAAACAGAATATCATCGAAGGCAGCATGGCCTCTGGCACTTCCAAGGAAACAGAGATCAAGCTGACCAACGTCGCGCGAGCAAGCCTGGAGGAATTGCTGGCCGACTACCGGGACTTCCTGCGAAGCCACAAGCTGGAAGAGTGGACTGCCGAGCACCCTTACGCCAAACGCCTGCGCGAGCTGAACCGCACGAGGGACGCCGGGTATTCAGTGTTCGCCCGAGGAATTGAGAATGCAGAGCCTGCTGTAAGCGCTAACGTGATTGCCGGGCTGATCCGCGTGTGCAGCTATTTGCTGGACCGGCAGATTCGGCAACTGGAGAAGGCCTTTGTACAGGAAGGCGGCATGCGGGAGCGGATGACGGCGGCGCGGCTTCGGGAAAGAAAGAAAGGACCAAAAGGACCACAGTGACAGCAACGACAACGGAACCGAGCAGTAAGGTTCTGCTCGGTCGTTGCAGTCCATGCAGTCCCTTTGGTCCTTTTCTTCACGCCCTGAAAATCGCGCCCAATCTCTTGCCCAGCAGGGCCGCCGCGGCGGCCATGGTGGCTCCCAGCATCGCCATGCCGTAGACGCCCAGGGCGGCGGCCTGGCGGGGGGTTTCGGGCGAGCCGGCGCTGGTGGCGAGGTTGAAGATCTGCTTGGTGATGGGGTAATGCTGCGGGAGCTGGGCCAGGATCAGCGAGTCGCTGACCTCCAGCACCGAGAAAGCGAACGTCAGCACGGCTGCGGCAATCAGGTTGGCCGCGATCAGCGGCAGCGTGATGCGAGCGGCCGCCGATGCCGGCGAGGCGCCGAGATTCCGCGCGGCTTCCTCCAGCGACGGCGGCACCTGCGTCAGACCGGCCGAGGCGCCGCGCACCATGAACGGCAGGCGACGCACGGCGTACGCCACCACCAGGATAATGAACGGATTGCCCATCGGTCCGATGCTCTTGAGCGGTCCCGAGGCCGTCAGGGCCACGTAGCCGGCCGCCAGGATCAGACCCGGCACGGCCAGCGGGAGCATGGCCAGGCTGTCCAGCGCCCCGCGCAGCGGCACCTTGATGCGCACAACCAGGAATGCGATGGCGATCCCCAGCACCACGTCGATGCCCGTGGCCGCAAGGGCGTACTTGAGGCTGTTGACGATGCTGGCGTACGTCGCCGGGTCGGTCACGACGAACGCCATGTGCGACAGCGTGTACTTCGTCGGCAGGACGGTGTTGACCCAGCGGTCCGACAGCGCCATCAGCACTACTCCCGCGTGCGGCGCCAGCGCCAGCACCGCCAGACCGCCCATCAGCAGCCACGCCCCCAGCGTGCCGGCCAGGCCCAAGTGCCGCGGCTGATCGGCGATGGAGGCCTTGGACGCCTCGCCGACGGCAGAGCGGCCGAACAAGAACTTGCCCAGCGCGTAGAGCGTGATGGAACTGGAGAGCATGACGAAGACCAGGCAGAAGGTCCGCCCGCCGGTATCGGCGCGGGCGAGTTCCTTGAAGATCGTCACCGGCACCAGGTGCTGGTAGTCGAGCATGAGCGGCACGCCCACGTCGGTGAACGACCAGATAAACACCAGCGTCGCCCCGGCGAACAGGCCCGGGGCCATCAGCGGCAGCGTGATGCGAAGGAACGTCCGCAGCGGACCGGCGCCGAGATTGCGGGCGGCCTGCGAGTAGCATGGATCGACGTTGGCCAGGGCGGCCGCGGCGTTGAGGTACAGGATCGGGAACAGGTGCAGCGCCTGCAGGGCCGCCACGCCGGCAAAGCCGCCGCCCAGCCAGTCCGGCGGCAGATGTTGCGAGAAGTCCAGCAGGCCGATGCGCTCCAGCAGAAGATTGATCGAGCCGAAGCGGCTGGCCAGGTGCTGCAGCGACAGCGCGCCGACAAACGGCGGCAGGATCATCGGCGCCAGCACGAGCAGGCCCAGCAGACCCTGTCCGACGAACCGGCAGCGCACGCGCAGCACCGCCAGCGGGATGCCCATCAGCAGGCACAGCCCCGTCGTTGCGGCTGCCAGCAGCACCGAGTTGCCGAGTTGGCTCATCAGGACGGAGTTGCCCAGCACGCGGGTGAACCAGTACCCGCTGACGCTGCCCTCGTGCATGAATCCGCTGGCGACGACCATCCCCAGCGGCACGATCAGCAACAGGAATAACAGCCCGGCGATCAGAAACTCGACGGGAATTGAAAGCATCGCCGCCAGAGTCAGAGGCTCCTTAGACCGCGGGAGATTCGGAGGCGGTGGCAGCTTGGTCATGGGCGGCCTCCGGCGGTGAATGTGGCATGGGCGTCTCGCCCATGCTCTTGGGGGGCAGTCGGGGAATGCACGGGCGAGACGCCCGTGCCACTCATGGGCGGGACGCCCATGCTACTGGCGCGAGCGATGCGAGCGTACTTCTCGGCGAAGAACCGCTGCCAGTCGGTGACGATGCGCTCGCGCTGCGTGTCGTCCTTGATGGCCTTGGCCACGGCGGTGACGCCCTCGATGGTCGCGATGTTTTCGGGCAGGCGGTTGAAGTCGGCGGCCAAGGCAGCGGCTTGATCGGGCGTTGCCGCGGCCAGAGCCGCTCGGGCGGCCTTGAGGGCCGGCAGACTATCGACCGCCGCAGCCTTGACGAGCTGCCGCAGGACGCCGAAGTCCACCTTGCGGGCAAAGGGGGCCAGCGTCATCGACTGCCCGGCCTGGAACGGATCGGTGATGCCGCCCATGAGCCTGCCCTCGTAGAGGCGATAGACGTCCTTGCGGATGGGCATGCGCCCCAGCAGGTTGCGCGAGGGGCCCTGCGGCACGCCCACGGGCAAAGCCCACAGCGCCTGCCCACGCGACGAGAGCACGAAGTCGACAAACTCCTTCGCCAGCTCCGGGTGGGGCGGGTTCTTCAGGATCGCGATGGGGTCGGGGCTGAAGGTCGTGCCCCCGCGCGGGCTGACGTAAATCAGTTCCCCCGGCGCCTCGGCCACGCGAAGGGCGCCGTAGAAGTCGATGCACGTCGCCACCAGCGCCGTGCCCACCAGCGGCGCGCTGGCCGCGGTGCCGGCACTGTCGGTGAAGCGGTCGGCATTGGCCATGATGGCCAGGAGCCTGGCCCAGCCGTCGGGCCAGTCGCGGCCGGACCAGACGATCATCTGATACGCCGCGGCGGCCGAGGACGACTGCGTCGGGTCGGCCAGCGACACCAGGCCCGCCAGCGGCTTGGCGGAGAGGTCCTGCCACGTCGCCGGCGCTTCGATGCCGCAGCGCCGCAGCATTCCGGCGTTGTAGATGAATCCAAAGGCCGACAGCGCCGACCCGGCCCAGCGGCGGTCCTTGTCGTACATCGCCGTGCCGGACAGCTCGGCGGGGATTTGCTCCCGCACGTCGCTCGACAGGTCCAGCGGCGCCAGCACGCCGGCCTGGGCCAGCGGAATGAATCCCGCGTCGCCGCCGCCCCAGAGCACGTCGATGCCGGATGAGTCGCTGCGGCTGTAGACGTTAGTGAGGTAGGTGCGGATGGTGCTGCCCCCGCCGCCGACGTCGCGCCACTCCATTCGCACGCGCCGCCCTCGTCGAACGGCCTGGTCGAGCGAGAAGGCCCACTCGAACTCTTGTTGGATGTTGCGATTGTTGGGGCTGATGAGCACCAGCGTCTCTTGCGGAAGAGCGTCGAGCCCTTTGCCCCAGTGCGAGCGCACCTGGGCGTCGGCCTCGCGCGTGCGGGCGTCGTCGGGCAGGTTGTCCGTCGCGGACGAGCACCCCGCCAGCGCTGTCGCCGCAGCCATCATTATTAGAGCGGTCCGTCTCATGGGCGGCAGCATACCGCGCGGCGGGCTGTCGTCACAGATGGCAGTGATTAGCTTTGTTTCTTGTGCATAGAAGCGGGCGGTCCTAGAATTGCCTGATCTTGAGGCACGAGGAGATCGGCCATGTGGGAGACAACCTGGGACATCCTGAAGCACCCCTTCACGTGGGGGCTGCTGATCGGCCTGTTCGCGGTGCTGATGATCGCATACGTGGGCATCGTCAAGCGACTGGCCCTGAAACGCCAGCTCGCCGAACGCGACAGGCAGATCGCCGACCTCAAGAGCTACCTCGCGACGCATCTGGACGTGACGGCCCAGGGCGCCGCCCAGCGCCAGGGCCAGCTCGAGGAGCTGCGCCAGCAGAATGAGAACCTGCGCGTGGCGGTGGCCGCGCTGCAGGACAAGCCCGACCGGCGCGAGCGGCGCACGCTCGAAGTCTACCAGCGGGCGCTGGAGATGATGAACGAGAACGCCCCGGCCTTCGCCACGGTCTGGCAGGCCTGCGTGCGACGGGCGGAGGAAGAACTCGCCGCCGCCCAGCGCGGAACCATCAGCCGCGTCTGGAACAAGATCTTTCCGCGGCAGGTGGAATCGCACGCCCTGCCTCAAGACACCTCCGAAGAAGCGGCCGGCAAGAGCGACGCGCCGGACACATCGAAGGAGTGATCCCCGGCCGCCATGGCACCCGGCGCAGAGCCGCCGTCGCGCCGCCCCAAATGTCCGCATTGACCGGCGAGGCCGCCGGAGCCTATAATCGCAGCCTTGAAAATCCCCTTGATACAAACCGTCTTTTCCGCTCTCTGCCTGGCGCTGCTGGGCGGCTGCGGCGACATGTCCAGCGTCTTCAAAGGTCCTTCGCAAGACCTCTCGACGTTTGAAGCGGGCACGATCCCCCTGCCCAGCCCGATCGACACGCTGCTGCCGGCGCGGCTGCGCGTTCATCCCTTTTCGGCGATCAAGATGCTGGACGCCAAGAGCGGCTACGGACTGGACGTGCGGGTCGAGGCGCTGGACGCCTTTGACGACACGACCAAGGCCTTCGGTTCGTTCCGCTTCGAGTTGTACAGTTACATCGCCGGCACGACCGATCCCAAGGGCGGGCGGCTGATCACGTGGGAAGTGCCGCTGGGCGATCCTAAAGTGAACATGGTGCACTGGCAGAAGATGGATCGCAACTATCGCTTCCGCCTGCAATGGGGCGGCGGGGTGGCGCCGGGGCAGCGGTACGTGCTGGTGGTGATCTACACCAGCCCCTACACCAAGCGCATCGAGGTCGAGCACCAACTGGTGGTCAACAAGTAGCTGCCGGAGAGGTCATGCACAGAGTCGTGCTGGCAATGGTGACGATGGCGATGCTCGGCGGCTGCACGAGCACGCCGCGGTTTTCCCGCCAGCGCTACGACACGCTGTACACGGGAATGCCGGACTTCGAGGTGCGCAACATCCTGGGCAATCCCAAGGTCGAAGGCGGCGCTGCGTGGGAGTACGAGCACTTCAACCCGTACTACAAGGCGATCATCCATTTCCGCAACGGCGCCGTGGCGCGTCGCGAGTGGATGAACGACCCGCCCCAGGCGAAGGTTCCCGCCTCCGCACCGGCGACGCAACCGCCGGAGCAACCCCAGAACGACCCCCCTCCTCCCGATCCGGCGACCGCACCGGACGCCCCCTGAACACAGCTTGCTGTTTGGCGTCCTTCCCCCACGCTGGGCACCCACGCCCGCTAACTCTCGCACACACTCTGGATGCGAGGATTTCGCTGACGTATCATTATGCTTCTTGAGAAAGGATTCTGAATGAAGATCATCAACGTCGCCGGGGCGCGTCCGAATTTCATGAAGATCGCGCCGCTGATGGAAGCCTTCGCTGCCACGCCCGGGATCGAACCCATGCTCGTGCACACCGGGCAGCACTACGACAAGAAGATGAGCGACCTGTTCTTCGAGCAGTTGGGCATTCCCCAACCCGACGTGAACCTCGGCATCGGCTCGGGCAGCCACGCCGTGCAGACGGCCGAGGTCATGAAGGCCTTCGAGCCCGTCGTGCTCGAACACAAGCCCGACGTGGTCCTGGTCGTCGGCGACGTCAACAGCACCATCGCCTGCGGCCTGGTGGCCGTCAAGCTCGGCGTCACGCTCGTGCATGTCGAGGCGGGGCTTCGCAGCAACGACCGCCGCATGCCCGAGGAGATCAACCGCGTCCTGACCGACTCGATCAGCGACATCCTCTTCTGCACCGAGCAGAGCGGCGTGGACAACCTGCTTCGCGAGGGCGTCGCGCCGCAGCGCATCCACCTCGTCGGCAACGTCATGATCGACACGCTGCTCAAGAACCGCGACAAGGCCGAACAATCCACCGTGCTGGAAGACCTCAAGATCAAGCCCCGCCTCTACGCCGCCCTGACGCTGCACCGACCCAGCAACGTCGACGACCCGGCCGTGCTCGGCGGCCTGCTCGACGCCCTCGACGTCGTGCAGAAGGACATGCCCGTCATCTTCCCCATCCACCCCCGCACGCGCAAGAACCTCTCGACCGGGCCGCTGTCGGCCCGATTGGCGGCCATGCCCAACCTGCGACTGGTCGACCCGATGGGCTATCTCGACTTTCTAAAACTCACCGCCCACGCCAGGTGCGTGCTGACCGACTCGGGCGGCATCCAGGAAGAGACGACCATCCTGAAAGTTCCCTGCCTGACGCTGCGCGAGAACACCGAGCGGCCCGTCACGGCAGAGGTCGGCTCGAACATGATCGTCGGCACCGATCCGCGGAAGATCATCGAAGCCTACCGCGCGACGATGGCCGGCAAAGGCGCCCCGGGCCAGATCCCCCCGCTCTGGGACGGCCAGGCCGCCCAGCGCATCGCGGCGATTCTGAAACAAGCATAGACCGCAAGACGAACACGAATGTCACGAATAGAAGATCGAATGAAGACAAAGACGGAGATCGTAGAATCAACAACCCGGATTTCCTGTTGTTTCTAATCCCTCATTCGGTTT
>JAJFVE010000162.1 GCA_021371965.1 Planctomycetaceae bacterium | reverse complement strand
CCATCGACGTGCCGACGTATTGCCCGCGCCCCTTGACGCCGTCGACGATCGTGTAGACCTCGCCGTAGGGCAGCGGGTTGACGCGCCGGTACTGGGCGTGGAAGTACGCGCAGTCGTCAGGCACATCCGTCAGCGTGTAGTTGATCTGGTAGTAGGTCGTGCGGCCTTCGCTGGGGCTGATATTCTCCAGCGTCATGCGGCAGCGTTTGCGGAAGGGCATTTCCCAGAAGCAGTTCAGCGCCCGGTTGGGGTTGACGCACACCGGCAGCGAGTTGATGTGAACGTACGGGCCTTTGTGGCAGTAGTCGTCGGGGCGGAACCAGTGCATCCCGAAGAAATCCGGCAGGGGGCACTCGACTGACGGCGTGTCCTGGCCTTCCCAGTAGATCCGCAGGATCAGGTCGCGTCCGACGTAGCCGGCAAGCCACATGCTCTGGATGGCGCCGCTGCCGGAGATGTCGGCCAGCGTGTAGGTGGTCATGGGGTCGATCTTGTGGCACGGCGCGCACTTCCACCCGCGTCCCAGCGTGGAGGACGGGTGCCCCGGCGAAGGCTCGGCCATCGCGCCGCTGCCCTTCTCGCCGGTAAGATTCTCAGCCGAGATCGACCGCGTCTTGGCCGCGCTCAGCCGCGAAAGATTGCCCATGTTCATTCCAAGTCCGTTAAAACTCATCAGCACTATCTCCTCTTTCGTGGCATGGCCTCTTGCCCGCCACTGTTATCTTTCTCATCCTTCCGAACAGGAGAACAGTAGAACAGGAGACCGCAGGCTCGATCCTGGTCTACTGCTCACCTGTTCAACTGCTCGCCTGCTCTGTAGTCATTCATCGAAGATGAAGGACTACTACGCCATGTTGTATTTCTTCCGCAGGATCCACTCTGCCGTCAGCAGCACGATCACCGCGATAAGCATCGCCGGGGTATCCCACAGGAAGTGCGGCTGCTGCTTGACGGTGTGCAGCGACGCCGGCGGAATCAGGTCCGCCAGGCGGTCGATCTGCCCAATGGGCAGAAAGTTCTCCGCTCGCGAGGCCACGTTCTTCATCGTCGTCACGTCGGCCTCGGGGCGGCGCGACTCGGCCTGGGGCAGGTCGATCACGATGCGCTTGGGGGCCACCTTGAGATTGGCCTGCGGGTCGCCGTCCAGCGCCGTCAGGTCGTACGTGCCGGTGCGGTTGGCCTCGATAATGCCGCTGTATCGCCCGGGCTTGTTGGTGGCGTCGACGGCCTGGAGCGTGATCTTCTCGACGACCTCGCCGCCGGCCTGGCGCAGGGTCACGTTGAACGTCGCGTCCTTGAGGGGCTGGAACTTCTCGTCGTACGCCTCGACCTCGACGGTGATCTTCTGCCCTGCCGTGAAGCGGTCGCCGCCGGTGGTGATGACCACCTGCCGGGCCTTGAGCGTGGCGAGGTATCGCACCACTTCGCTCCAGAATCGGCGGTGGTAATAGCCGTCCTGGATGAACCGCCACCGCCAGGTCTCGTCGGTGCCGACATAGACCGCCCGCCCGGCGCCGAAGGGCTGCACGGCCACGATGGGCAGGGGTTCGTTGCGACCGGTGCGGTCCATCGGGTTGGCGCTTTCGGCCAGCACCTTGCCTGACGGCTTCACCCGGGCGACCGGGTGCGACCAGTACACCCCCGGCAGGACCGACCAGATCTGGCCGCTCTGCTCGGCCGTGGCGGCCAGTCGCATCATCGGGTGGTCGGCTCCATAGCTGGTGATTTTGAAGGCCCAGGCTTCCGGTTTTCGGGTGCCCATTCGGACGGCGATATCGGCCGTGTTGGGCGAGAGCACCACGGGCATGACGTCGGCCAGGTCCTTCATGGCCCCTTCGCCGCTGAGGGTCTGGTAGCTGTACTTGCCGCCGGCGACGTAGCACAGCCCGCCGCCGTGCTTCTCGACGAAGTCGCGCAGCATCTTCACCAGGGTGCGGTCGAAGCCGCCCTCGCCCGGCTGCGGGTCGTGCAGGATGATCGCGTCGTAACCGGGGAACGGCTTGCCGCCGGGGCTGCCGATAAGCTCCTCGAGGGTGCGCGGCAATTGCGAGAGCTTCATGCCCGTCGAGGCCGCCTGGTTGATGTCCTTGTCGGCGTTCTGCTGCCAGATGCTGACGCGGTAGGAGTCGCCGGCCCGCAGCAGGAGGTTCCGCAGGTACTGGAAGTCCCACCCGGCGTCGCCGGCGATCACCAGCACCTTGACCTTCTCGTCGGAGACTTCCAGGCGCGTCTCGGCGAAGTTGTCGTCGGCGTTGGCCTCGTCGGCCACCGGATCGACGACAGCCTTGTACACGAACTGCCCCACCGCATCGGGCTCGACAGAGAGCTCGACGGTCTGGCGCACTTCAGACGCGGCGCCGGCGGACTCGGCGGGCGGGGCCGTCAGCGTGACGTTCTGCTTAACCTGCGTGTCGGTCCACTGGGGCTTGTCGGCCGCTCGTCGCAGCAGGCGCACCGTGACCGACTTGCCCGCCAGATTGCGATGCGACAGCACGACCGAAAGCTCCGCGCGCGTCCCGCGGCGGACCTCGTTGGGCCCCTGGAGCGCAACGGCCGCGACGTTCTTGGGCGGCTGCGGGTCGCCCACGGCCACCGCGTACAGGGGCACCGCCCCGCCGACGCGCCGGCCGGCGGACTCGACAGCCGCGCCGAGGCGCCCGGCGGCATCCTGGGACGTGATCTGCCCGTCACTGATGACGACGATCCCGGCGACCTGCTGGCCGCGGGTGCTGTCCAGCGCGTCGCGAATCGAGGCGGGGATATTCGTCTCATACCCCGCCGCCTGCAGCTCGGCCAGGGCCTTGGCCACGTCTACAGGCATGGTGGCCGGCGTATCTTTGCCGGACCGGGCGGGCAGCTCGATCAGCTTTCGCGTGTACGTTTCTTTGCCCGGCTGGGCGGTGGAGAATCGCATGAGCACCAGCGGGTGCGTGGCGCCCAGGCGCGTCAGCACGCCGTCAGGGCGGTCGAGCGCCCGGCGCACGATCTGCGAGCGGCTCAGGGCCGCCAGGCCCGCGCGGTCGCATTTCAGCAGCGCCGCCAGATCGTCGGCGTCTTTGCCGGCGGCGTAGCGGTCGGTGAACGACATCGAGCGGCTGTCGTCCACGAGCACCACGACCTTGCTCAACAGCGTGTCAACGAACCGCAGCTCGATGGCCGGACGAAAGAGCATCAGCACCACGGCGGCAAAGACCGCGATGCGCAGAACGATCAGCACGGTCTTGGCGGCCGTCGGCGCGTCGCCTTCGCGGCGGTAGCTGCGCACCGTCAGGTAGACCATCGCCACAAAGGCGGCGACCAGCGCGACGATGACATAATTGCTGTAGTCGGCGACGAAGGTCAGCCGCCAACTGTCGGCCCGCGCCATCTCGGCGGCGGGCAGTCCCAGCAACCATTGAATGAACGCGGTCAAGGTAATCGCTCCGCGGCGGCCTTGCGGCCGGCGTAATGTCCGAACTTCTGCCCCAGGAACGTCTCGCCCGCCAGCAGCACCAGCGCCGCCAGTGCGGCCAGCAGCCAGTACTCCTTCTGGGCCGCCGCGGCCGGCGCCTCACCGCCGGCTGCCGATTTTTCGGCGTAGGCAAAGTCGCCGCTGCCCAGGGCGGCCTCGAGCGAGGGGCGTCCGCCGCAGGTCAAGTCGCCCTCGACCGGGTCGATATTGCGGGCAAAGAGCACTTTCTTGACGGAGCGGTCGGGCAAGGCCAGTTCCAGCCAGTACACGCCCGCGGCATCGGTTGCGGCATAGGAAAGATGCCCGGCCTTGGCGCCTTGGCGCTGCGCCACGAGCGTCACCAGGTCGTCCGCGGGAAAGTGCGGCGTCTTGAGCGTCGCCCGCGCGTCGAGCAGGTCGCCGGGAAGGGTGTAATCGATGGGCCGCCCGACGCGGGCGGTGAGGCCCTGCAAAGCCGACCGCGCGACGAACTTGACCGTCTCATGCATGATCACGGCGTAGGTGCCCACTTCGTCGCTGGGCCAGTCGTTCCAGCGCTTGCTGGCGGTGGTGCAGAACATGACCACTTCGCCCTGGCCGAAGCGCCGGGTGATGACAGCCGGCGAGTTCTGCCCATCGGCGAAGGCCGCCAGCACCTGCGGCGCCTTGACCTCCGGGGGCAATACCACGCCGTGCGGTTCTTCGGTGGGCGTGAAGGCGAAGAACCGCACCAGCGACGTCACGTCGCTGCCCTCGGCCGCAAAACGCGTGAAGGCCTGCATGATGTTGTGATTGGCGATGCTCGCCGGCGCCAGCCGCACGTAGGTGTCGGTTTGGCCGGGACGCCCCTTGTGCGGGCCGACGCGGTACGGCAGCAGCCCCGCCCCGGCCGCGTAGAACGGACCATTGTAAAAGTCGAGATTGATGTGCCCGCCGGTGAAGAGGATCAGTCCGCCGCCGCCGCGCACGTACTCCTCGAGCGCCTTGAGCTGCGGGTACGCCACCGTCGGCCGCGTGGCCGGACCGGCAGCGACCGAGGCGGGAAAGTCCGCCACGTCCAGCAGGGCCACCGCGTCATAGTCGGCAAAGTTGGCTCCGCCGAGGGTATCGCTGGAGATGACGTCGGTCCGGACGCCGAAGGCTCCGTCGCCGCGCGGGTCCAGAACCTTGTTCAGGAAGAACGACTCGCTCTCGGTGCGATCGGTCGGATCGGTGTTGCCGTCGACGATCAACACCCGCGTGACCTTGCGGATGTCCAGGGCCAGGTGGGCGCGGTTGTCGGTCTGCAGATCGTCGCCGGCGGCCTCGACCGACACCACAGCCGAGCCGGGATTGCGGCTGGCGACTTCAAAGACCGCTCGCGTGCTCTGCCCGCTTTCCAGGGATGGGATCACCTGCACCGGCAGCACGACGGTCTGGTCAGGCTGGCCGGGCAGCACCATCCTGGGCGTCAGGGCCACGTTTTCGAGATTCGCCGAGCCGTTGTTGCGCACGGTGACCGCCACGTTGAACGGCACGTTGGCCACGGCGAACCGGTCAACCAGCTCGATCGACTCGATGGTCAGGTTCTTGCGCGACTCCTGGCCGTAGTCGAGCACTTCCACACTGACGCCGCTCTTGCGCAGGGCAGCGAATTCCTTGCGCAGCGGGCTCTGCGCCGTGGCGGGGGCGAGGTCGATCTTGCGGCAGTCCGTCAGGACCACCACCTGCCGGGCGCCGGCTTCGTTAGCCAGAAGCTTGCCTGAGCGGGCCAGGGCTTCGGCCAGCGCCAGCCGCCCGTCGGAGGCGTCGAGGCTCTCCAGCCGCGCGGCTAACGAGGCAGGTTCGGTCACATAGTTAAGATCGAACAGGGCGCTCTTGCCGTCGGCGTCGGCGCCCATCAGGACGGCGACCTTCTCCGAGCGAGAACTCTGGCGAATGCGCTGGGCGAGGTCGTGCCGCGCGTTCTCGAAGAGCGACGTGGCGGCAGACTTCTGCAGCATCGAGTAACTGTTATCAAGGATGTAAACGGTAGCCCGCGGCCCAGACATGCCCGGCAGGACGGAGGTGGCCGCACAGCCGGTGAACCGCGCGATCGCCAGCGCCAGCAGCAGCACCGCCAGGCACCGCATGGCCAGCAGGATCATCTCCTCGACGCGCAGCCGCCGGCGATTGCGCCGCAGCGAGTCCAGCAGGAACTGCATGGCCGCCCAATGGCGCAGCCGAAACCGCCTGCGATTAAGCAGGTGGATGATGATCGGCGCTGCCACGCAGCAGGCGCCAATCGTGAAAATTAGCGGATGAACAAACGGCACGAGGGATTTCCAATTTCCGATTTACAATTTCCAATTTTCAACAACATCATCTTTTCGCCCCCGCTTTGCGGGTCGCCGCGGTTCTTGCCGCTAAAAAAGCCAGCAGCGCGGCGTCCATGTGATCGGCGGTCGAGATACGCTTGTAGTCGATGCGTCTTGCGATGCAGCGGCGCTTCACCTGGAGGCAGAACTCCTCGACGGCTTTGAGGTAGCCCTCGCGCAGGGCGCGGGGCTCGACGAGCAGGTCGCCCATGGCCTCGAGGCCGCGGAACATCGTGTTGCCCTGGAAGGGAAAGTCCAGCTCGTCCTGGTCCATGATGTGCAACACGAGCACTTCATGATCGTAATGGCGAAAATGCTCCAGGCCGCGGATCACGCCGTCGATGTCGCAGAACAAATCGCTGACCAGACACACCAGACCCCGCCGCGGGATCTTCTCGGCCAGCGAGTGGCAGATATCCTCGATGGACGTCTTGGCCTTGGGCTGGGTGATATCCATCGCGTGGACGATGCTCTTGATCTGGTTGACGCTTCCCGAGGCCGGCAGGTACTGGCGCAGGTCCTCGTCGAAAATCGCCAGGCCCGTCGAGTCCTGCTGCTGGAGTAGCAGGAACGCCAGCGACGCCGCCACGGCCGCGGCGTACTGATACTTGGTCAGGCCGGCGTCGCCGTTTTCGCTGCCGTAGTGCATCGACTCGCTGGCGTCGAGCACGAAGGTGGCCTTGAGGTTCGTCTCTTCCTCGTACTGCTTGATGTAGTAGCGGTCGGTCTTGGCCTGGACTTTCCAGTCGATGTGCTTGGTGTCGTCGCCGGGCACGTACTGGCGGTGCGAGGCGAACTCGACGCTGTAGCCGTGGAAGGGGCTGCGGTGCAGGCCGCTGATGAAACCCTCGACCACCAGGCGCGCCTGAAGATCCAGCCGCGTGATCTTTGAAAGCACCTTCGGGTCGAGGTACTTCTTGAGTTCCTGGCTGTCCTGGAAGACCACTTACAGCTCCTTGACCGCACCGGCCGTGGCGGGGTTGCTGGCGATGGACGAATCCTGGGCGGGGATGATCCGCAGCAGTTCGTCGACGATGCGGTCGGTGTCGTAGCCTTCGGCGTCGGCGTTGAAGTTCGTCACGATGCGGTGCCGCAGCACGGGCTTGGCGACGGCCTGGATGTCCTCGGTCGACACGTGGTATCGCCCGTTGAGCACGGCGCGAACCTTGGCGCCCAGGATGAGGTACTGGCACGCGCGCGGGCCGGCGCCCCAGGTGACGTAGTCCTTGACGATCTTGGGGGCATCGCCTTCGAGCACGCGCGTGGCGCGCACGAGCTTCATCGCGTAGTGGATCACGTGGTCGGCCGCCGGCACGCGGCGGATGATCTCCTGCAACTCGAGGATCTGCCGCCCGTCGAGCATCTTCTGCAGGGCGATGTCGGCCACGGCGGTCGTGAGGCGCACCACGGCGAACTCTTCGTCCCACGAGGGGTACTTGACGAAGATTTTGAACATGAAGCGGTCCTGCTGCGCCTCGGGCAGCGGGTACGTGCCTTCCTGCTCGATGGGGTTCTGCGTGGCCAGTACGAAGAACGGGTCGAGCATGCCCATGCGCTGGCCGCCGACGCTGACCTGGCGCTCCTGCATGGCCTCGAGCAGCGCCGCCTGCGTTTTGGGCGGCGTGCGGTTGATCTCGTCGGCCAGCACGATGTTGGTGAAGATGGGGCCTTTGAGGAACTTCATTTCGCGCAGGCCCGTCGAGCGGTTCTCCTGGATGACCTCGGTGCCGGTGATGTCGGAGGGCATCAGGTCGGGCGTGAACTGGATGCGGGCGAAGTCCAGGTCGAGGCACTTGGCCAGCGACGAGACCATCAGCGTCTTGGCCAGGCCCGGCACGCCTTCGAGGATCGCATGCCCGCGGGCGAAGATGCAGATCAGCAGTTCTTCGAGCACCTGTTCCTGCCCGACGATGGCCTTGGACATTTCCTTGCGGATGATCTTGTAGGCGTCGGTCAGCTTCGCGGCCGCCACCACGTCGTTACTGTTCAAGGCCTCTGCCTGCGGTGTTACGTCTTGGGACACGAGTGTCTCCTTCGTAGCACGGGCGTCTCGCCCGTGAGTCTCACGGCCGTCCCGGCCGTGTTCTTCGTTTTGTGGCATTCCCTGGGGGTGTTCCCCGACCCTGAGGTCAGGGACACCCGTCCGCCCGATGGTCTCTTCTCTTCCTCTGCACGGGCGAGACGCCCGTGCTGCTATTTCTGGCAAATCGGCAGGTAGCCGTAGGGCAGTTGCAGGATGATCGTCGCGATGGCCGTGCCGTACGTCGTGCCGACGCTGTCGCCATTCCAACTGCCGTCGGGCGCCTGCCGCTCCAGCAGGATCGTGCGGATCTTGGGATAGTATTCCTTCCAGTCGTTGCCCCCGCGGTGGTACATCCCCTGGGCGTAGTAGAAGTGGGAGTAGAAGTAGTGCCCCGACGTGCCGCCGCCGTCCATCTGCCCCTTGCAGTACTTCACGAGGCGTTCCACCATGTCGTTCTCGGCCCCGCCGCCCGAGCGGTCATACACGCCGGCGGCGTAGAAGCACGCGATGGCGGCCGCCGAGATCGGCGGGCGGCTGGACCCCCGCGACTGGGCCGAGTAGCAGATCCCGCCGTCGCTCATCTGGCAGTGCTTGAGGTAGGCCACCGCGCGGTCGATCGTCGACTTGTTCACCTTGATGCCGGCGTTGCGGCAGGCGCGCAGGGCCTGCAACTGCGTCACGGTCACGCTGCCCTCGTCGCCCTGGCCGGTCGGGGTATAGATCCAGCCGCCGGCGTGGTTGTTGGCCGCCCCGAGGTCGGACTGGCTCTTCTCGGTCAGGGCGACGGCCTTGTCCAGCACCTTCTTCAGCCGCACCTCGTCGGCGCCTTGGAGTTCGTTTCCGTAGCACTGTGCCAGGAAGAGCATCGAGAACCCGTGCCCGTACATGCTGCGGCTTTCGGCGCCCTGGCCGACGATCAGCCCGTCCTCGCTGGCCTCGGCGAGGCGCAGGACGTAGTTCATCGCCCGCGAGACCTCGCGGCTGTGCGGGCCCGACTGCGGGTTGGACCCGCCGGCCATCAGGGCGATGCCCGCCAGCGACGTCATGACGCAGGGATAGATGCCGTAGCCGCCGCTGTTGAGCCAACTGCCGTCTCGCCGCTGGGTCTTGACCAGATAGTTCATGCCCTTTTCGATCGCCGCCACCGTCGGGCGGTCGACCATGTCCGGAAGCATCGCGCTGGGCGCCGCGGCCCGGGCGGCGCCGCGGGGGTCCGCGGCGGGAAGCACCGCGACCACGACCGCGGCGATCACCGCAGCCGTCGCGGCGGCCCAACTCACGCACAACTGCCTGCGTTTATTTTTCGCCATAGATGATCACCCCGCTGCCGCTTTCCACGCATACGCGCTGGCCGATCAGGACCGGCGGACCGATCATGAACAGCCGGATGTACGTCTCGTTGTTCACCGGCGCCGCAAGGCCGCGCGTCTCCACCTTGCCCAGCTCTTTGCCGTCAACAGAAGAGAATATCATCAGGGAGGCGGGCTTGGAATAGCTCGCCGGCTGGCACATCAGCAGCACCTGGTCCTGGGCGGGCACAGCCGGCGAGGCGAAGTACACGTTGCCGGGATTGGCATCGACCGAAGCGGTCCAGAGCCGCTTGCCCGACTCGTCGAAGACCTGCAGGATCATGCCGCGAGCGTAATTGCTCACGCCCCCGCCGCGCGACATCTGGAGGTTCGACAGCGAGTACACGCCCACGATCTTGTCGCCGACGAGGCTCAGGCTCAACGGTTCAGGGATAAAACCGCTGGTCTTGGCCGCTGTCAGCGTCGTCAGCAGTTGGCCCCCGCGCGTGATCGACAGCACGTCAACCTCGCTGCCGGCGCCGGCGACAAAGAGGCGGTCGCCGAAAATGCCCAGAACCTGCTGGCCGGGCCTGGACTCGTATTTTCGCGTCCACAGCGTCTCGGTGGCCGAACCATCATGCATCGACACCACGCCTTCAACCAGCGTGGCCATCAGGCCCCCGTCGCCCAGGCAGCCGTCGACGTTCTGTCCGCGCCACTGGTTGAGGATCTTTCCCGTCGCCAGGTCGAAGCACGTCAGGCGGCTGCCCCGGTGGCGCACCAGCACGAAGCGGCTTGAAATCTCCGGCGGATCGATCGGAACGATCGGGGAGTTGCGATCGTTGGCCGCCCCCACCCGCGCCTGCCAGCGCACCTTGCCGGCGGCTATGTCCAGGCAACTCAGCCCGCCGGTAGGGTCGGCGATAACGATCACCCCTGCGCCCGAGCCCATGCTCAGCACGCCCTGGACGCCCAGTTTGCCCAGTTCCGTCTCATCCAGGATCTTCCCGTCGGCCGCATTGAGGCGGATGACGCTGTGCTTGTCGACGAGCATCAGCACCTTGGCGTCGCCGCTCATGCCGGCGACCATGCTGAACCCGCGTCCTGCGCCCTGGTTCATCGGCAGCAGCGCCAAGGGGCGCACCTTCGTCTTCCACCGGACCGCCTTCTCGGCATCGCCGGCGCCCGCGTCGAACATGACGATGTGCTCGTTCTGCCGCAAGAAGATGCACGACCCGGCGCGCAGGGGCGCGAGATGCTGGTCGCGCAGGATAATGGCCTTGTCGCCGGCCGTCATCAATTCCTTCGCCGGCAGCAGCATGCGCCCCAGCGGCTGGACCGCGCCGGGCGGCTGAACGTTGCCGGACTCGATCTGGCGGATGAGCTCCCCCAACGTGCCCTGGATGTCGGCGAACTTTATCGGCGTCTGCGGCGGAAGGTTCCGCACCAGATTGCAGTACAGCACCGGGATGGCGGTCTTGCCCGATCGCGCGTGCACCATCGCCAGGGCGATGGTGGCCGAAGGCCGCAGCGGGCTGGCTGTCATGTACGCCAGGGTCGCCAGGCTGGCCAGGGCATTGTCCATCGCGGCCTTGGTCTTCTCCGCCGGGCGCGTCGTGGAGGCGGCGGTGGCGATGCGATACCAGCTTTCAGCCGCGGTCAACAGGGCGTCGTCGGCCCAGGCGCTGTGGGGCCAGCGTGCGGCCACAGCCGCCATCGCGGCCGGATCGTTCTTCGCGGCGGCGTCGTCCAGCGCCGCCTTGGCCAGGCGGTCGAACTTGTCGAGAATCTGCGGACCCTGAATTTCCACGAGCTTTTCGATGATGCGCTGCCCGATGACGGCGCCGGCGTATCGCTGCATCTCGTCGTCGAGGCGCCCGCCCAGATCGGCGTCGGCGCCGATCTCGACGTCGACAAGCTCTTCCTTGGGATAGGTTTCGGCCAATCCCTGCGCCAGGTCGGCCGCTTCGTCGAATCGCCCGAGCTTGTCCATGCACTTGGCCAGGCGGATCAGCATGTGGGCCTTTTCCTGGCCGGTCGAGGCCGCGGCTTGGGCCTTCTCGAAGAACGCCAGCATTTGCTCCCTGTCGGCCGCCTGGTTGCCCAGGGCCACCAGCGTGCGGTATCTCCAGGTCGCCAGTTGGGGCACGAGGGCCGCCTCGCCGCTCTGGCGGGCCATTTCCGCGCAGGCGTCGGCATCGGCCAGGGCGGCGGCAAATCGCCGGGCGTTGAACGACAGGCGCAGGCGCTGGAAAAGCGCGTCGCACTTGACCGTCCCCGACGGCGCCTTGTCGAACTGCTCGGTGAGCCTCTGATGCATGCGGTCGTAATCGAGATACGCACAGACGCCGGCGGCGTTGGCGGCGATCAACTTGCCGTCGACGCTGACGAGATTTCCCAGCAATCCCGCCGAGTCGACCAGGTCGCTGTTTGTTACCGTGTAATTATCCAGCGAGAACCGCAACACCTTGCCTTCGGTCGAGGCCAAGGCGCACCTGGCCGAAACGGCCGGGCGGCCGGTGATATCTTTGGCCTCGAGAGGTTGGCTCAGGATCTTGCCGTCGCGCGTGTCCAGGACGGCCAGTCCCGGCCCGCTCAGCAGCACCCGCTGGGGGTCGACGGCGCTGAGATCTCGCAGTCCCTCGCGCGATCGCCCCCAGAGCAACTGCCCGTCGCCGACGGAAAACGCCATCGCCTGGTCGCTGTCGGCCGGCAGACACATCAGGCGTCCCTGGCAGACGATCAGCGGATTGCGGGGCATCGGGCTCTGGGCAGTCCCGCCGCCGCCATGGAGGGCGGAGATGGTCATCAACATCCGCTGGGCGTTCTCGCCCGAGGTGTTGACGGCGCTGTCATATTGATAGGCCCAGACGGCCTGGCCGCTTTCGGCGTCGAAGGCGGCGACGGCCCCGGCGTTGGTCAGCACGAACACCCGCCCCTCGTACACCGCCGGAGCGCTGCAGCGCTCGGCCAGGTCGCCGATGCCGTACGCATAGTACTGCATCGGCAGCGTCGGCGACTGCGAAACCAGCGTCTTCCACAGCAGCGCCCCCGAGCGCGCGTCCAGGCACAGCAGGTGGTAGCTGTCGAGATAGCTGGCCACGATGTAAAGCCGTCCGCGGCAGTACGTCGGCGGCGAGACGAACTTGCCGCCGTTGAGGATGTCTTCCTTCTCCTGCGAATTGGGCAGCCGCCACAGGTTGACGCCCTGATCGGAGATGGAAAACGCCGCCAGCGTGGACCCGTCACGAACCTGACCCGCCTCGGCGCCGCGGGCGATCATCATGCGCATGCTCGCCGGCGCGAACTCGCCCAGGGCGAACACCTTCCCCTCGCCACAGGTCAGGGCGTAGCGCCCGCCGTCGTCGAAGTTCAGGATCGGCTGGTAATAGTAGTACGCCCCATTGCGACCGGCGGGCTTGCCGGTCATGGGAAAGTCGACCTTCCAGAGCGGCTGGGTCGGACTGAAAATATCGCAGGCGACGACCGCGGAACTGGTGCGAAAGATGACCGTGCTGCCCATGACCACCGGCTGCACCAGCGGCGGAACGATGCCCTCACGCACCTGCTGGCCGTATTGCTGGCGATACAAGACCACTCCCCGACGAAGCGTCATCCCCAGGCGGATCTGCTGGTATGCGGGATTGTTGCGAATGATCGACTCGTCCGCCGCGATCAAGTCCCCGGGAGACAGCGTGCTGCTAGCGGCCGCCGGATAACGCCAATGCGGCGAGAGCACGACGTCCGCCTCGCTCATCGTGGCCATGCCGTCGCTGAAGCCGCCCAGGCCGGGCCAGTCGCCCTCGGCCTGCGAAGCCCATGGCGGCGGCGCGGGCGCCAATGCCATCATCGAACCGACGAACTCCACCAGGTTCTGCCGTCGCCCGCCCACGAACCCTTGCGCCTCGCCGAATTGTTCCCGCAGCATCGCCAGAACTTTGGCGGCCTGGGCCTTGTCGCCGGAAAAATGCTCGCATACCGCAATGCGGGCCAGGAGCATCGCCCGCTCGGCGCCATCGATCCGCCCCTGGAGCGCCTCTCGCCAGAACTGCGCCGCCTGGCTGTACTGGCCGCGGTCGAAGCTCAAGGCCGCCAGCATCATCAGGGCCTCGCGGCCGTGAACGGTGTGGGCATACTGCCAGGCCACCCTTCGCAAGGCGTTGAGGTCGCCGCCTCGGCGGGCGTCTTCAAACAACCGCTGGGCCTTGGGGCCCATGAGGGAACGGTAGAGTTCCAGGCCCTGCTCGTTCATCGAGCCGATCACGTCGTTGGCCTTGCGGGCCAGCGAAATGAATCGCCGTCCCTCCTCGATGGCTACAAACCCGCCGTCGCTCTGATCGATCAGCGGCTGGAGGATGTCCAGCGCCTCTCGAAACTTGCCTTGTTTGATGAGGGTCTGGGCCTGGGCGAGGAAGGCGGCCAGGTCGTCGTCGGCGTTGACGATGGGCACCGGGCGTCCGGCGGGGGCCGTTTGCGGCGTGCGGCGGATGACGCCCTGGCGGATGACCTGGGCGGGGCTTGTGGCGCCCCATGCGATCAGTACCCACGCGGCCGCCGCGCACGCGAGGGCGGCTGGCAGTTGCCGGGGGGCAGGTTGACTGCGACTGATCCTCATTGTGCTCCGATCCGCGATTGAGCAGGCCGGCCTTTTCCGGCGGAAGGCAATCCTAAAGGATACGCCATCGGTCCGCCGGAGGCAACCGTCCTGCGCCGGAACTAGAGTTAGTCGCTCCAGGGGGGCGGATAGTTCTCGAAATCCACAGCATCCTTCCCCCTCCCCCCGTAACGGAGGGGATACGAAAAATTCAGCCCGTTTTCTTCTTGTATGCCATTGAATGTTGTCGAATAATATTATGGCAGTACAACTGAATAGGCTTGGTCGCTCAGCCGTAATATACAAGCTGCGCCCGGCATCATACATCTCTCATACCGTACGGCAGAGCGTCCCGGTGTTCTCCAGACTCTGTCTATGAAACTACTCTTTCTTCATGGCCTTCCCTCATCCAAAGGCCCTGAAAGGCAGGTGTACCACATGCATACGTCAGCCGATTCTCCCAGTCAGCCGCCGGCATCGATAGAGATTGGCCAGGACTCCAGTGACAGCCATATCTCCAGGAGTTCGCCGGACATGGCTGGCGCGCTCAACGAGTTGCGCGACGCCCTCGACCAGAAACAGGTGCAGCTCATCTGCGCGGCGTACGAGGCCTGCCGCCGCGCGGCCTCCCGCACGGGCGTTGCCGACGTGATGGAAGCCGCCCAGGCGGCCATCGAGCAGCCAGTTCGCCCGTTGATCGTCTCGGCGTACTCGCACCGCCACTGCTTCATGTGCAACCGCGGAACGCGCCTCTGCGAGCGCTGCCACGGGACCGGGCTCGATGGCCAGGACCAGTGCCCCAACTGCGAGGGCCTCGGGCTGCTCGAGTGCGGTTTCTGCGGCGCTACCGGATGGGCCGACCGGGCCCCCAATCCGCCCGAGATCTTCGCCGAGGTGCTCCATCGACAGTACAAGCACATGAAGGAGTCGCTCGAAAAGACCGACGCCGAACTCAAGGGCGTTTCGCCGACGGGCATGGCCTCCATGCCCCGCGACGGGCGGCTCAAACTTGTCGCCTCCGTGCTGCGCCTTCAGGCGCGAATCCAGGACCTCATCCACGCCCAGGCCGCCCCGCAGCGCGAAGTGCCCACCCTCGAGGCCGTCCTCGCAAAGCTCAACAACAAACTCAATCTGTTCAGAAGCAAACCCGCAGCGGCAGATCTGAAATCCGAAACGATCTGACAGGCAAGTCCGAATGTGCGGTGCTTCGGACTTCGGATTTTGTTGTTTCGGATTTGTTTCACGAAGCTCCGACACTATATTACAGCCATGGCAAACACTCCCCTGTTCTCGATCATCATGCCGGTCTACAACCACAAGGCGTATGTGGGCCAGGCCATCCAGTCGGTCCGCGACCAGACCTTCGGCAATTGGGAACTGATCATCGTCGATGACGGGTCCACCGACGGCAGCGAGCGGATCATCGACGAGCACGCCGCGGCCGAGCCGCGCGTGCGGGCCATCCACCAGGCCAACGCCGGCCAGGCCAAGGCCCGCAACAACGCCATCGAGCAGGCCCGCGGGCAGTGGGTGGCGTACCTGGACAGCGACGACGTGCTGCTGCCGCAGGCGCTCGAGCACTACGCGACGTACATCCAGTCTCATCCCGAAGCGCAATTCGTCTACGGCTATCGTTACGCCATGGATCACGATGGGACGGTGGAGGAAGTGCCGCCGCCGGTGTATCAGTCGCGGATCACCGGCTCCCGGGACCTGTTCGAGAAGACCTTTCTGTCGCAGTTGTGCGTCTGTTACAGGCTCGACCTGCTCAAGAAGGTCGGCGGTTTCGACCCGCGACTGTTCTGCGCCGACGACTACGACCTGAACCTGCGCATCAGCCTGCACACGAAGTTCGAGCCCATTGGCAAGCCCACCGGCGCCCGCCGCCGCCATGACACGAACATGTCCGCCCAGACCGGCCGAACGCGAATGCTCGAGGCGGGCATCCTCAAACGCTGGGTCGAAAAGCACGGCGGGCGCGACCTGCTGGCGCCCGAGGTTGTCTCCAAGCGATTGGCCAAGCTCTACTACAGCGCCGGCCGCCAGTACTTCAAGAGCCGCTGCATGGCCCAGGCGATCGGGGCCTTCAAGCACGCCCACCAGTACCGCAAGACCTTCAAGAGCATGACCCTGATGGCCCTTGCGACGATCCTGCGCCCCATCGGCACCCACGATCCCAAGCCGATTCCAGTGCTCGACTGACAAGTGGTAAGTTGTGAGTTGTGAGTTGTGAGTTGTGAGTTGTGAGTTGTGAGTTGTGAGTTGTGAGTTGTGAGTTGTGAGTTGTGAGTTGTGAGTTGTGAGTTGTGAGTTGTGAGTTGTGAGTTGTGAGTTGTGA
>JAJFVE010000156.1 GCA_021371965.1 Planctomycetaceae bacterium | reverse complement strand
TGGCATGGGCGAGACCTGTCCCTTGGGGACGCCCGTGCCACCATGCGGGGCGACCACCATCGACAATGCGGCTGTGGGGACGGTGAGCATTTCGCCGGCGGCCTGGAGCGTGCGGCGGACGGGGGTGTCCTTGACGCCAATGATTCTCGGGCAGGTGACGACGGCCCCGAGCCAGTGGAAGAAGTCCAGCAGCTCCTGCCCGCAGATGCCGGGGAAGAAATACTTTTCGCCGCCGGAGAAGCCCGCGACCTCGTGCGGGAAGACCGGCCCGGCGACCAGCACCAGGTCGTAGTCGAGCACCATGCGGTTGATCGTGACGTCGACGTCCATCGCGAACCGCCCGCCGGTGATCTGCGAGACGCGGTCGGCCGTCAGCCGCCCGATCGTCGTCAGGGCGGCGGGATTCTTCCAGTCATGATTGAAGACGCTGCTGCCGGGCAGCACTTCGCTGCGGCGGCCTGGGGCGATGCCCAGCAGCTTGTCGATGCGCGGTTCGTCGAGGGGCTGGTGCGTGCCCAGGGCGATGAGGAAGTCCAGCTTGCTCGCCCTGCCGCCCAGGTGCTTGTGCAGCAGTCGGGCGATCAGACCCAGCGGGCAGGAGCGCGTCTGATCGGGAATCAGCACTAAAATGCGCTTGTTGGCGGGGGCGATCTCGCCGGCCAGGCGGGCGATGATGGATTCGATTTGTTCGCTGGTGAGTGTCGAGCCGGCTTGTCCCTGACCGATGAGATTCATATACGGCATTCTACCGCAGTATCGTATGCTATGAATACTCTCAAGGGAGCATGCCGGCAAGAAAGGGTGTTTATGATCGTTGTTCACGTGACGCACGAGGCGGTGGAGAAGATCGGCGGCATCGGGACGGTGATTTCGGGGCTGATGACCGCCCAGGCGTACGCCGACGTCGTCAGCCGCACGATATTGCTCGGCCCGCTGTTCTCGACGGACCAGCCCGCGACCGGACGGCTGGGCGAGGGCGGACGCATCATTTATAGCAGCCTCGACGGGATCGACACCGACGGATGGAGCGAGAAGTTCCGCCCCATCGAGCGCACCTACGACGTGGGGATCATCTACGGCACGCGGCCGGTGCGAGAGGACGTCAACGGCCACACGTGCCAGGCCGAGGTGCTGCTGGTGGATGTCTTCCACGCCAACCGCGAGCGGCTGAACCTGTTCAAGGGCGACCTGTACAAGATGTTCGCCGTGCCCAGCGACCGCTTCGAGTCGATCTGGGAATACGAGGAATACGTCCGGCTGGCCGAGCCGGGCTTCGAGGCGCTCAAGGTCGTCGGCGCCGACGGCGTCAACGAGCAGGTAGTGCTGCTTTCGCACGAGTACATGGGCATGCCCACGGTGCTCAAGGCCATGATGGGGCATTCCTCGCCGACGGTCCGCGAGCCCTCGACCAGCGCCGGGCTGGACCCCGCGGCCGGATCGGTTTTGGATCCCGGCGCCAAGGGCGGCTGCCTGCACGGGTGCGGATACCGCACGGTCTTCTATGCGCACGAGGTGGCCTCGGCGCGCCCGATCGTCGAGAAGACGCCCGGTCACGACACGATGTTCTACAACGTGATGGCCGCCGCCCGCGGCGAAGGGCGCACGATGGAGGAAGTGTTTCCCGAGGTGTTCGACAACTACAAGCACGCGCTGGTCAAGGCCGCGCGTCACTGTGACCATGTGTTCGCCGTGGGCGACTTTATCCGCGAGGAGCTGCAGTTCCTCGACCGGCATTTTGCGGCCAAGGAGATCGACCTGGTCTACAACGGGATCCCCGCTGCCCGGATCACGCTGGAGGAAAAGCGCGCCAGCCTGGAGCGGATGCAGACGTACGCAGGCAATCTGCTGGGCGATAAGCCGACGTGGATCTTCAGTCACGTGGCGCGGCCGGTGCTGAGCAAGGGCATCTGGCGCGACCTTCGCGTGCTGCACGAGATGGAACCGCTGCTGGGCAAGCGCGGCGAGACAGCGGTGTACTTCATGCTCGGGACGCTGGCCGGCCAGCGGCGCGGGCAGGACATCCGCCACATGGAGCGGGTGTACGGCTGGCCGGTGGTGCACGAGGAGGGCTACCCAGACCTGTGCTACGGCGAGGAGGTCCTGGGCGGGATGTTCCGCCACTTCAACCGTGAGCACCAGGCGGTCAAGGTCGTTCACGTGAATCAATGGGGCTGGGCCCGCGAACTCTGCGGCGACCGCATGCCGGCCGAGATGAGCTTCGCCGACATCCGCCGAGGAACCGACGTCGAGTTCGGGATGAGCGTTTACGAACCCTTCGGAATCAGCCAACTCGAGCCGCTGAGCTTCGGGGCCCTGTGCGTGCCGTCGAATATCTGCGGATGCGTGGGATTCGCAGAAGCGGCGGCAAAGGACGGGAATTTCCGAGATTCTATAAAGATCGCAAATTTTTTGAAACAGAACGGTCCAAAGAGCGTCTCAGAGATGCTGAGGATGCCGGTTTCCCAGCGCGACGAGATCGAATCGGCAGAGGCCAAGAGGATGGCTGGGCTGGTGTGCGAAGGTCTGTGCCGCGAGGAAGCGGCCGTGACAGAGCGGATCGCTCGCGGCTATGAGCTGGCGATGACGATGAGTTGGCAAAGAGTCGTGCAGGAGTACTTCTTGCCGGCACTGGGCCGCGTAATGTCTCTCAAGTAACGCCACATAAAATAGTTAAGGACAAAAATTTGTGGATCACGCTTGACAGACTTCGCTCAGAATGAGACGATTGCATGTACGTGTGGGAAATATGGGAAGACCCTATGCTTGATAAGGGGTATTGAAGATGAAGTTGTCGACAGCGGCGGAACTTGCACTGCGGGGAATGGTCATGTTGGCTCAAAAGCACGGCAACGGCCCGACGACTCTTGAGAGCATCTGCCAGGAACGAAATCTGCCCAAGCAATATTTGACGAAGATATTCGCCTCTCTGGCCAAGGCCGACATCGTCTCGCCGGTCCGGGGCAAGAATGGCGGGTATCGCCTGTCGCGCGAGCCCTCGCAGATCACGCTGCAGCAGATCATCGAGGTCATCGAAGGTCCTATCGCCGTAAACCTGTGCCAGCAGGTTCCTCCCAAATGCAAGACCGACTGCGGCATGAAGGCCGTCTGGTCCGGCATTCAGAAGGTTCTCGTGGACAAACTCTCCACCACCACGCTGGCCGACATGGTTCCGATCTCGGCCTAGGTACAGAGCAGGCTCGACCGCCAACGGGGAAAACAAGCTCATGGCATCTTTTTTTTGCACTTGATATAGCACCAGATGAGTGCTATATATTAGGTGAAAGGCTTATAGCGCTTATGATGGGTCTTACGAAGAAGACGGGTTACGGGTTGACGGCGATGGCGCATCTGGCGCACTTGCCACAGGGGCAGTTGGCCACAGCCCGTGAAATTGCCCATCAGTACGAGATTCCGCAAGCCTTGATGATGAACGTGATGAAGCGGTTGGCCGCGGCGGGGTATGTCGAATCGGTCCGAGGCGCCCATGGCGGATACCGCCTGGCAAAGCACCTGTCGGACGTGACGCTGGAGGAGTTCTCCACGCGCCTGGAAGGCCCCGTTCGCCTGGCGGCGTGCATCTCGCACGTCACCGGGGACAGCACCGCCTGCACCCAGGCCAACCAGATGCTCTGTCCGGTGCACGATCCGGTTCACCGCGTGCAGCGGCGGCTTCAGGATTTTCTCAAACGCGTGACGCTGGCGGAGATTGTCGACCCGGCGCTTACGGGGGCCAGGGAATAGGAAACGAGCATGGACGTAAAGACACCCATCTACATGGACCACAACGCCACGACGCCCCTGGACAGCCGGGTGCTCGAGGCCATGATGCCGTACCTCACCGAGGTCTTCGGCAACGCGGCCAGCCACAGTCATAGTTTCGGCTGGAAGGCTGAGGCCGCCGTCGAGACCGCCCGCGAGCAGATCGCCAAGCTCATCGGCGCCGAGGCCAAGGACATGGTCCTCACCTCCGGCGCGACCGAGTCGGACAACTTGGCTATCAAGGGCGTGGCTGAGGCCTACGCCGACAAGGGCAAGCACATCGTGACCTCGGCCATCGAGCATCACGCGGTGCTGGATCCATGCAAGTACCTCGCCCAGCACGGATACACCATCACGCTGCTCAAGCCCGACAAGTTCGGCGTGATCTCGGCCGAGCAGGTCGCCGCCGCATTGACCGACGGGACGATCCTGATTTCGATCATGGCCGCCAACAACGAGATCGGCACGCTGGCGCCGCTGGCGGAGATCGGCAAGCTAGCCAAGGCCAAGGGCGTGCTCTTCCACAGCGACGCGACGCAGGCGGTCGGCAAGGCGCCCGTTGACGTCGAGGCGATGGGGATCGACCTGCTGAGCATGTCGGCCCACAAGCTGTACGGCCCCAAGGGCGTGGGGGCCTTGTACGTGCGGCGGCGGAATCCGCGCGTCAGGCTGGCCTGCCAGATGCACGGCGGCGGGCACGAACGCGGGATGCGCAGCGGCACGCTCAACGTCCCGGGCATTGTCGGCTTCGGCAGGGCCTGCCAGATCGCCATGGAAGAGATGGCCGCCGACGCCCAGCGCATCGGCGCCCTGCGCGACCGGCTGGAGAAGGGCATCATGGCCGCGGTCGACTTCGTGACGCTCAACGGCCACCCGACGCAGCGCCTGCCCAACACGCTGAACCTGTCGTTCGCGTACGTCGAGGGCGAAGCGCTCATGCTCAAGATGCGCGACGTGGCCGTCTCGACCGGCTCAGCATGCACCAGCGCCTCGCTGGAGCCCAGCCACGTGCTGGCCGGCATCGGCGTCGGCGACGATCTGGCCCACAGCTCGCTGCGGTTCAGCCTGGGCAAGAGCACCACCGAGGGCGAAGTGGATTACGTCATCGCCAAAGTGGTCACCGCCGTCCAGCAACTGCGCGAGATGAGCCCGCTGTACGAAATTGCTACGAAAAAATAGGAAGCTTTGCCACAAAGGACACAAAGAACACGAAGAAGATAGAAACGCCGGGAAGACTTTCTATCTGAGTCTCTCTACGTGTTTTTCGTGATCTTTGTGGCCAAGTTGTCGGATTCCAGAAAACCGCCTTTTGGAGCGAAAAATGTTCTTCAGCGAAAAGATGTTGGACCACTTTGAGCATCCGCGAAACGTCGGGAGCATGGACGAAGCCGATTTGTCGGTCGGGACCGCGACGATCACGGCCACGCAGTGCGGCGACGTGACGAAGCTGCAACTGCGCATCAGCGACGACGGTCGCATTGTCGATACCCGGTTCAAGACATTCGGCTGCGGGGCAGCCATCGCGTCGGGCTCGCTGGCGACGGAGTGGCTCAAGGGCAAGACGGTCGACGAGGCCCTGGCGATCACCAACGCCAACATCGCCAAGGAACTCGAACTGCCCCCGGCCAAGGTCCACTGTTCGGTGATGACCGAAGAGGCCGTCCGCGACGCCGTCAACGACTGGAAGAAGAAGAACGGCAAGCTGTAAACCCGAATCGCCTCGCAAAATACGGCTTTTACCCGACTTGCATTTCCATTGGGCGACGTTAAGCTACTGACAGGAGTTCAGCGTCTTTTTCTGGGTAGAAGGAAGATTTCTAAAACGGCCTGAGGCTTGGGAGAAATCATGTTACGCCACTGGTTGTTCTGCGCGTTTACTATCGTTTTTGGAATCTTGTCGGCACAGGTTCGCGCAGAAAGCGGAGTCCTCCTGCCACACCTGACGGATTCTGAAGGCAACTCGATCAGCATAATCCAGCCGAGCATTTCGGCGACAGGAACGCCGGGGCAATTCAACATTACCTACGTTCAGTCCGACAACTATCAGACGCCGGGTTACTCGGGTTATAGCGGCAACCTTTACGCCGCTACGGTGCAGGTCAACTCTCCGACTGACTGGCAGATGGTGGGCGAACCGGTAATGCTGAACGAATCCGGTAGCCCCGTCTTGGCCGGATATGGCGACAGCTCCGGCGGGACCAGTTGGCTGGGCAATCCCTGGTCCAGTCCCTTCGGCGGTTTCCGGCGGCCGCAACTGAGCGGCAACACGGTTGTGTGGACCGAGTACAATACCGGAGGGGTCCACTACTACACGTTTTCAGACCAGCCCGGCGACCCTACCTCACAGGGAATCGTACCCGTGGGCGGATTGGGCGGCAATGCCAACGTCAGCCAGGGCACAATCGTATCCACAGCAATGCAGGGCCCCTACAACTCAGTCCTTTCCATCTACAATCCTGATGGCGGCGGCATGATTTGGGTAAATGACAACAAGTTGAGTTCGGCATCTTCCCTGGTGCGCAGTCGCTATGCCTGGGCGCCAAGGGCGGCAGATATTGTTGCCACAAGCGAAACTACAGGACGGGTGGCGTTCAACATGTGGGTCAGTCCCAATCTGCTTGCGACCTGTTGGAGTGATTACGATCTTTCGACGGGCACCTATACGACGCCAAAACCCGTCTACGGCTACTACGGCGGTTCCAACATCGGCATAGCCCCTACAAACCTCTTGATGGACGGCGACTATCTTGTCCTACAATCAGCCCTTTATTTGGGTAGTTACTCCAAGTATCGTTACTACACCCGCCAGATGATTCCTCAGCCGACCATAATCATGAAGTGGGATCCGATTGCTGATACATATATGTTCCTGACGACGCTGGCGCCGTCAACCGGAGAGTTGTCGATGACTCAGCCTTCTCTCTTTGGTTCTTACCTGGTCTACGGTATAGACGGCGGTTCCAGGATCGAGATGACCAACCTGGAGACAGGGGAGGTGTGGACAATCGCCGAAGACCTTTCGGGCTTTCTGGACTGGCCCGCCGTCTGGGTTGATAAGGACACCGGCCAGTATGTCGTCCTCTATCAGTCCTCTCATTCGCCCGATGACCTGATGATCGCCACTACTTTTGTTCCCGAACCGGCGACAGTAGGGCTGCTGGCGGTCAGCGGCATGTTCTTGGTGCGACGTCGAAAACGGGCGTCGGCCCCCACTCAAGCAGCCATTTGACGCCAACCTGATTTGGCCGAACCTCGATCTTCTGGGTATAATGTTCTCATGCAGTTGGCAGGCCCGCATTTATTGCGGTTCATCGGAGCATTCTCCGCCCGGCTGCTGTTTCTTGATACGGTTGTCCTGTCGGTCTTGACGAAACTGGGAGAGGCTGACGGCCGGAAGGAGACGGATTACAGGCATGACGCACAAGGTGACATTTCTGCCGATGGAAGCGACTGTCGAGGTCGACGAGGTTCTCTACCCGTACGCCCGCACGGGCGAACCGGGCAGCTTGCTGGATATCGCGCTCAGCCACGGGGTGGGGATCATGCACGTCTGCGGCGGCACGGGCGTTTGCGGAAGCTGCCGCGTGGGCGTCGAGAAGGGCATGGAGAACCTCAGCGAACCAGACGAGGCCGAACTCGACCAGCTCGACGCCATGGGCGACTCCAAACCCAATGACCGCTTGGCCTGCAAAGCCGTCGTCCACGGCGATGTGACCGTCCGTATCCCGCCGCAATAAATCGGACAACCATGCCACTTGTGGCGCGCAACTGGTGTAGATGCGATCTTCTCGTGACCGCCCAGCGATTGCCAAGACAATTCGTCCTTGGACCTGTTTGTAACCTAAGCTACCAGTGAAAGGCTATATTCCTGCGGAAAAAGGCTAACCGGTCGCGAGGCCGGGGCGCAAAGCGGTGGCACAGGCTTTCCGGCCTGTGTATCGTCACAGCCTGAAAAGGCTGTGCCACCCGCTGCCCACAGGGTTCTTTAATTGGCTCGCTGACTTCGAGCAGCGGCTATTCAAGTGCGCCTTGGCTTGACCCGATCATTCAGGTAGAGATCGGAGGCAAGCGGCGCGGCCCAAACTCGGGCACCCTGAAACGCCTTCCCGCACGATGCGCCGCCAGGAGTTTTTCGATGGTATTGCGGATTGTGCGAGGACAAAACCTGCCCATCGGAGTGGACCTGGGCTCCAGTGCGCTCAAAATGGTCCAGCTCCGTCGCGTCAATGAGGAACTGACCCTCATCGACGCTTGCACCGCTGCCCTGCCCGAAACCGGCGACGACCTCGACGCCCGCCTGGAAGCACAGGCTGACGCCATCCGCCGCATGCTTCGCGCACGGCAATTCAAAGGGCGCACGTGCATCCTGTCGGTTCCAGCCCGCGACACCCTGGTGCAGCACGTGAAGATTCCCAAGCTTGCCCAGCAGGAGCTCGAGACGGCCATCGCCGGCGAGTTGGCGGGTAAGTTGCCCTACCCGCCCGAGCAGGCGATCATCCGCCACGCCGTGCTGGGCGAGACGCACGCCCAGGCCGAGCCCATGATCGAGGTCCTGACCGTCAGCATGTCGCGGGAGCTGATGGACGCGTACCTGGCGATGACCGGGCGGGCAAAGCTGGACGTCGTGGGCGTGGGCATCGAGTGCTGCGCGATCGTCGAGTGCTTCGCGCGCCTCTTCCGCCGCGCCTCCGAGCGCACGCGCACGGTACTGCTGGTGGACGTCGGCGCCCACAGCACGCAGGTGGCCCTGGCCCAGGGCGGCACGATGCGATTCGCCCGCAACCTGGCCATGGGCTGCGACGACCTGGACGAATCGCTTGGCAAGACCCTGGGCGTGGACGCGACCGAGGCCGCACGCCTTCGGCGAGCAGCCCCTGCCGGCGAAGACGGCGATCCCAAGTTGCAGCAGGCCCTGGACGCGTCGCTGGCGCGCCTGTCGCGCGAGTTGACGCAGTGCCTGCGGTATTACGAGTCGGTGTTTCTCGCCCCGGCGGTCGAGCGGGTGATGATCGTCGGCGGCGGGGCAGCCGACGCGCGGCTGTGCCAGTCGCTGGGGCGGCAGTTGAATCTGCCGGCCTCGGAAGGCGACCCGCTGGTGCGCGTCAGGCGTCGCAGCGACCAGGCGGCCTCGCCCCAGCCCGATTGGGCGGTGGCGGTGGGTCTTAGCCTGGGCGCCGACGCGAATTGACCGGTGGCACAGCCTTTCCAGGCTGTGGCTCTGGACACGCTGGAACGCCTGTGGCGTTGAATTGATGATTGAAAGGTCGGGACATGGGCATGCTGAACTTATTGCCTGAGGATTACCTGCGACGGCGATGGCAGAACCGCGCCAATCGCATCTTCGTGTGCCTCTTCGCGGTGGTCATCGGCGGCGTTCTGGCCGCGGCCTACGTGAGCGAGCGTAATACCGGCTACACGCTGTCGGTGCGCGACGAGACCAACGCCCGTTACGCGCAGGCGGCGGCGCTGATTTCACAGATGCACGAACTCGAGGCCCGCAAGAGCCAGATTCTTCACAAGGCGGAACTGGCCAAGAACCTCATCGAGCGCGTTCCGCGCAGCACGCTGCTGGGCGTGATCACCAATGCCCTGCCCAAAGGCGCCAGCCTGCTCAAACTCGACGTGGCGTCCAAGGTCGTCATCGCCGCCCCACCGGCGCCGGGAGGCGGCAAGACGATCACCGATCAGCCGCGCCAGGCCCAGCCGCCCGCCCAGCAGGTGGCCATCGAGATCACCGGCCTGGCGGCCACCGACGTGGAGGTCGCCCGCCTGATCGCCAACCTCGCCCGCAACCCCCTGACGCGCGGGGTGGACCTGGTCTACAGCCTGGCCAAGACGCGCGACAAGAACACCGTCCGCGAGTTCCGCCTGTCGATGGAGCTGGCCGCCGGCGCCGACGCGATTAATGTCGTCGCGCCCGCCGCCGCGCCGGCTGGCGCTGCACCGACTACCGTGGCGGCTGTCGAGGGAGGCGCCCCATGAAGTTCGGACCGCGCGAACTGGTGATCCTGGTCCTGCTGGCGGCGATCCCCTTCGGGGCCTGGCAATTCGTCCTGCGCCCGCAGAACGCCCACAATGATCGCATGCGGGCCGAGATCGAGGCCAAGCAGCAGAAGCTCAAGGCCATCAACCAGGCGGTCTCCACCATCGGGGGGCTGCGCAAGGAAATCGCCGAGCTGTCCAAGGCCGTCGAGTTCTTCCAGTCCAAGCTGCCCAACGAGAAGGAAATCGACAAGGTCCTGCAGGAGATCTGGCGCACGGCCGAAACCAACAAACTGGCCACCAAGAGCATCCGCACACTGCCCCGCAAGGAGCGGGTGATGACCGAGCAGGGCATGGCCCCGGCCGAGCAGCCCATCGCCGTGCAGCTCGAGGGCGACTTCATGGGCCTGTACTCGTTCCTGCAGGCGCTGGAGAATCAGCCTCGGATCATGCAGATTCGCTCGATGACGCTCAACAAGCCCGACAGTGCCCCCGAGGGCTCCGTCAACGCCGACTTCGTGATGTCGGTGTTCTTCGAGGGCAGCGGCGGAGGGCGCCCATGAACGACGATCGCACGCCATTCAACGCCCCCACCGAGACCGACGCCGAGGCGCCCTTCAACGCCCCGCCCCAGCGCGGACACAAGCCCGCCGACGTGGCGGCCAGAACCAACCTGATGCTGGTGGTGATGTTCCTGGCCGGGATCGCCGGGATCGCCCTGCTGGCCCTGCGCGAAAGGCCCAAGACGGCCTCGGCCGACCAGCAGCAGACCGAGCAGCGGGTCGACGAGGCGCTGTCGCTGTTGGCCGGCGGCAGTTCCCTTAGCGCCGGCGACAACGCCAAGGACATGGTCAACGCCTTCTATTTCCAGGCCCGCCAGAGACAGATCCCGCGCAGCGGGCTGGGGTGCAACCCGTTCGTGTACGTTCCCGCGGCGCCGCCGGCAGCGCCCGCCGCGCCGGCCGCGGCGCCCAAGGCGCCCTCGCCGGCCAAGAACGAACTGGCCAAGGAAGAGGCCCAGGCCCGCCAGCAGATCGAGGCGATGGTGCTCCAGTCGGTCCTCAGCGGCTCCAGCGGGGCCGTGGCCATGATCTCCAACAATCTGCTGACCGAAGGTCAGAGCCTCAACGGATGGACCGTCGCGAAGATCGAACCGCGCCAGGTCACGCTGGCGTGGAAACACCTGCGGGCCGTCCTGACCTTGCGAGAGTGATGCATGACGCCTCAGTTGCTAAATAAGACCCGCGGCGCCGACGAGAGCGCCGCCGACGCCTGGCCGCCGGCGACGACCGCCTCCGTGCCGCCCGGTCCGCACCGCTGGCTGCTCGACAACGCCCTGGTCACGCCCGGCCAGGTGGAACAGGCCCTGGAGTTCCTCAAGGACCACCCCAAGCTCACGGTGCTGACGGCCCTGGTCCGCACGCGCGCCATCGACGCCCTCACCGCCTGCAAGGCCGTGGCGGGATACTTCAACCTGCCCTACCTGGCGCTGACGGCGGCCGACGTCGACGTGAACCTGCTGGCCCTGGCGCCGCTGGAGTATCTCAAGTCCAAGCGCGTGATCCCCGTCGCCCGCGAGGGCGAGGACATCCTGGTGGCGCTGGCCGATCCGGCCGACATCTTCCTCATCGACGACCTCAAGCGCCGTCTCGGCTGGCGTCTTCGCCTGGCGGTGGCCTCGGGCGACGACATCCTGCGCGTGCTGGAGGAGCTGACGACCAGCCCCGCCCAGCAGGTCGAGGAGATCATCGCCGACATCGCCGACGACGACGTCGAGGTTGTCACGCAGGCCTCCAAGGACGTGGCCGACCTGGAGCGCATCGCCGGCGAGAGCCCGGTGATCCGCTATGTGAACTACCTGATCTCGGCCGCGGTGCGCGACGCCGCCAGCGATATTCACATCGAGCCCGGCGAGAAGCGTCTGAAGGTGCGCTACCGCATCGACGGGATGCTCTTCGAGCAGCAGGCCCCGCCGCTGGCAATGCACGCGGCGGTGCTGTCGCGGTTGAAGATCATGGCCAATCTCAACATCGCCGAGCGGCGGCTGCCGCAGGACGGGCGCATCCGGGCGATGGTTCACGGGCGCGGGATCGACCTGCGCGTCAGCACGCTGCCGATGACGCACGGTGAGAAATGCGTCATCCGCATCCTGGACAACACCTCGATCACGGTCGGGCTTGAAAACCTGGGCATGAACGCCAACACGTTGGAGGGCTTCCGCCGCCACATCCTGCGCCCGCACGGGATCGTTCTGGTGACCGGCCCCACCGGCAGCGGCAAGAGCACCACGCTGTACTCGGCGCTGCAGATCATGGACAGCCAGCGCCAGAACATCTCGACGGTGGAAGACCCCGTCGAGTACGAGTTGGCGACGGTCAACCAGGTCAACGTGCAGGAGCACATCGGGATGACGTTCTCGGCGGCCCTGCGCAGCCTGCTGCGCCAGGACCCGGACGTGGTGATGATCGGCGAGATTCGCGACCAGGAGACCGCCCGCATCGCGGTGCAGGCGTCGCTGACGGGGCACATGGTGCTCTCGACGCTGCACACCAACGACGCCCCGTCGAGCATCACGCGGCTGATCAACATCGGCGTCGAGCCGTACCTGATCAGCGCGGCGATGAATGCGGTGCTGGCGCAGCGCCTGGTGCGCAAGATCTGCCCGAACTGCCGACAGAGCGTCACCGACATCAGCGCCCCGCTGCGGGCGTACATGGAAAGGCAGGGCGCCGCCGACGTCCCGCTGTTCGTCGGCGCCGGATGCGACCGCTGCCGCCAGACCGGATACAAAGGGCGCGTCGGACTCTACGAACTGCTGGAACTCGACGAGGAACTGCGCGACCTGATCTCCAGCGGCGCCGCCCTGGCGCAGATCCGCCGTGCGGCCCTCAAGAGCGGCATGCACTCCCTGCGCCAGGACGGGCTGGAAAAAATCGCCGCCGGACTGACCACAGTTCAGGAGGTCATGCGAATAACCGAAGTAAGTTAAGAGAGTCTGTTTTGTTAGCGGCGTAGCTCGCTCCGCGCGGTTGTGTGGACCGAAAAACCGCGTCGAGCAAGTCGTGTTTACACGAGGATCATCAATGCTGACATTGCCCGAACTGCTTGAGCGGACGTTAGAGCTTGGCGCCAGCGACATGCACCTGGTGCCTGACTTGGCGCCGCTGTTTCGCGTGAGCACCGAACTGGCCCCGGTCGGCGAGTACCCGGTCCTGACGGCCGCCGACACCACGGGATTCGTGCGGCAGATGCTCGACGAGCATCGCTGGGAGCAGTTCCTCGAGCGGCGCGACATGGACTTCTCGACCACCGCCCCATCGGGCGCGCGATTCCGCGTCAATGCCCACTTCCAGCGCGGCGTGGTGGCTATCGCCTTCCGCGCGGTCTCCAACAAGGTTCCGACCTTCCAGCGGCTCAACCTTCCGGAAGTCATCGAAAGCTTCGCCCGCCTGCCGCGCGGGCTGGTCCTGGTCACCGGACAGACCGGACACGGCAAGAGTACCACGTTGGCGTCGATGATCCAGTTGATCAACGAGACCTCCAGCCGCCACATCATCACGCTGGAAGACCCGATCGAGTACGAATTCCACAACGTCAAGAGCGTCATCGAGCAGCGCGAGCTGGGCAGTGACGTGCCGACCTTCGCCTCGGGCCTGCGCCACGCCCTGCGCCAGGACCCCGACGTGATCCTCGTCGGCGAAATGCGAGACCTGGAGACCACATCGGCCGCCATCACCGCCGCCGAGACCGGCCACCTGGTGCTCTCGACGATGCACACGCAGTCGGCCGCCCAGACCGTCGAGCGCATCCTGGACATCTATCCCGGCGACCAGCAGAACCAGATCCGCGCCATGCTGGCCAACACGCTCCAGGCCGTCGTGTCGATGGCCCTGTTCAAGCGCGCCGACGGCCCGGGCATGGCGCCGGCGTGCGAGATCATGGTCTGCAACGCCGCCGTGCGAAACTGCATCCGCACCAACCGCGTGCACGAGATCGCCAACATCATCCAGACCAGCGCCTCGGCCGGCATGGTGCCCCTCGACGACGCCATCAAGGGTCTGCTATACACCGGCAAGATCACCCGCGCCCAGGCCCTGGCGGCCGCCAGCAAGTCCGACCGCATGGCCGCGGCGCTGGGCATGAAAGAAGTGGCATAATGGCCAGCCTGGGATATACCGCTGCATCCGCTGCCGCTGCACCGGCGGCAGGTTCGGGCCTCTCACAGAAGGTCAGGGCCGTTCTGAACTGGCAACCGGGGCCGGGGCTCAAGGATATCCTGGGTTTCACCTGCCAGCTCTCGGTGATGATCAAGGCCGGCATCGACATCCGCAGCGCCATCGAGGGCATCGCCTCGCAGATCACCAAGAAGAGTTTCAGGCTCATCGTCGAGCAGATCCAGCACGACCTGGAGAGCGGCAAGAGCTTTTCCGAAGCCCTCACGCGGCACAGGAACGTTTTCAGTCCCCTGTACATCAACATGGTCAAGGCGTCCGAGCTCTCGGGCAACTTTGCGGCCATGCTCGAACGGGTGGCGGCGTACCAGACGCAGCAGGTCGAGACGCGCAACATGGTCGTCGGCGCGATGATCTACCCGGGCATCATCGCCACGATGGCCGTGAGCTGCACGATCTTCCTGCTGACCTTCGTGCTGCCCAAGTTCGCGATGGTCTTCAAGGGAAACGAGCACCTGCTGCCGGGCTCGACGAAGTTCCTGCTGGCCCTGAGCGATTTCCTGCGCAACTACTGGTACATCCCGCTGGCGGCGGTGGCGGCCGCAGCCGGGGCGTTTCGGTTCTGGCTGCGCACCGACGGCGGGCGCAAAACCTGGGACCGCTTCAAGCTGCGAGTCCCGCTGATGAAGAAGATGTTCCGCGCCCTGTACATCACCCGCGGCATCCAGACGATGGGCGAGTTGGTCGCCGCCGGCGTACCCATGCTCGACACCCTGCGGATTACGGCCGAGGTCTCCGGCAACAGTCTTTATCAGGCCATGTGGATGAAGGTCCACGAGGCCGTACACGATGGCGGCAAGATCGTCACCGTGCTGACCAGCCATCCGCTGCTGCCCCGCAACGTCGTGCAGATGATCGCCGCCGGCGAGGAATCGGGCTCCCTGGCGGCCGTGCTGCAGGACGTGTCGGAATATTACGCCAAGGAACTCAAGAGCACGATCAAGTCGGTCACCAGCATGATGGAACCGGTGATGATCGTGGCCATGGGCGGGATCGTCGGCTTCATCGCCATGAGCATCATCCTGCCCATCTTCAAGATGTCCAGTATGTTCAAGTAGGAGCTGAGGTAGTGAAATGCAGCAAGGGAAAAGGTGCGGAGGGGGCTCAAAATGAAGAGGTAATTTGCTTTTCAAATTACTTCTTCATTTTCAAGCCCAGTTCTCGTCATCGCAACTTTTCCCGGAGGATTGAGGCGACCAGATGACGTGCAATACCAGGCGACGCGGGCGCGGCGGATTTTCGCTGATCGAGGCCGCCATCGCGACAGCCTTGCTGGCGCTGGGCGTGACCGCCCTGATGCTGGCCGTCCAGAGCGGCACTGCCGCCAACGGCGCCGGGCGCAAGATGACCCAGGCGGTGTTCCTGGCCCAGGAGATCCGCGAGTGGGCGCTGCGCCTGCCCTTCGTCGACCCGCAGGATCCCAACAATCCTCCCGGGCCGGACGGATCGAGCCCGCAGACGTTCGTCGACGATCTCAACGACCTGATGAACGTCACGTACAGCCCGCCCCGCGACGCCTACGGCTCGCCCATGACCGACATGACCGGCTGGTCGCAGACGATCACCATGACCTGGCGCGACCCGAACAATCTCTCGACCACCGTCGCCAACGGCGCCAGCGACATCGTCCGCGTGCGGGTCAACGTGGCGTTCAAGGGGCAGGAAGTGCTCTCGACCGGTTTCCTCGCCGTGCGGAGGTCCACCGAATGAAACGCCCTCGAACATCTCGTGGCTTCGCCTACGTCCTGACGTTGATCCTGCTGTCGATCATGATGACCCTCGCCGCGGCCCTGACCAACTCCTCGGCCTTGAGCATGGCCTCGTCGAGCAATCTCGCCGACGCGGCCAAGGCGCGCCTGGAGGCCGAGAGCGGCATGGCCTTCATGCTCACGCGGATGCGGGGCATGCGACTGGCGGCCAATACCACCGAAGCCACCTTCGCTGCCAACATGGCCGCCGCCCTGGGGGCGCGGCTCAACGGCACGGGAAACCTCGGCGGCGCCTCCGTCATCGCCGGCGGGACCGGCGTGAGCGTGCCGGCGATCGCCACGCCCGACGGGAGCTTTTCCGCCGCGCTGATTTGGTGCGGCGACAACCGCTGCCGCCTGAGCGTCACCGGCAGCGCCCGCGGCCTGACCCGAAGCGTCTCGATAGAACTGCTGCTGACGCCGCGCAACAGCGCCGCCTTCGACTACGGCCTGGCGTCGCTGGGGCCGCTGAGCGTCTCGGGCAACTCGCGCATCCTGGGCGTCAACTCCCCCTCCGAGGCCAGCGTCCTCTCGGCCACCACCAGCGACGCGGTGGCCGTCAGCCTCAGCGGCAGCGCCATCGTCGCCGGCGACGCCACGGTGGTGCAGGACCCGCGATTCCTGACCATCAGCGGCAGCCCGAGCCTGGGCGGCACGAGCAATCCGCTGCTGATGGCCCAGCACATCCACGCCGTGGCCGAGGCGCCGGACTTTCCGCAGGTGGACGTCTCAGCTTTGGCGCCGCTGGCGACCAACCGCCTGACCACGCAGCCGCCCACCCAGACGACCACGCTGACCAACATCCGCATCGCCGCCGGGCTCAACCCCACTTTCACCAGCGACGTCATCATCAACGGCATCATCTACGTCGAGGCGCCCAACAACGTGCAGTTCGCCGGCAAGGCCGTCATCAATGGCATGGTCGTGACCGAGCCATCCACGCAGCCGCTGTCGGCGTGCACACTGCGATTTGGCGGCAACGTCGAGGCCTATGGCGTCGAGACGCTCCCGGCCACCGCCGAGTTTTCCGCCATCCGCGCCCAGACCGGCACGTTCGTCCTGGCCCCGGGGTTCGACGTGACCTTCGCGGGCAACTTCAGCGCCATCAACGGAACGATCGCAGCCGACAAGCTCACTTTCGCCGGCACAGCTACCGGAACCGTCAAGGGTGCGGTGATCGGTCTATCGCCCGAGGCGACGTCGGTCGGCGGCAGCGTCGATATCCTCGTCGACCGCCAGGGCGCCTCGCCCCACCCGGCGGGGTTCGTCCAGACCTTCACCCTGACGCCCCAGGGCACGACCTATCGCGAGGGCGGCCAATGATGCGCACGCGACAACACAATCCCAGGCGGGGCTTCACGCTCGTCGAAGTGCTGATGACGCTGATGATTATGGCCGTCGTGCTTGCGGGCGTGGCCGTGGCCTTGCAGGCGGCCTTGACCAGCTACACCCAGAACAACCACATCGGCTCGGTGGCCCAGACGGGGCGGGCGATCATGGACCGCATGTCGCGCGAGATCCGCACCGCCACGAACGTCAACTCGACCTCGACGAGCCTGACCATCACGCCGGCCGACGACGGCAGCGGCCTCCAGACGATCGTCTATCAACTCACCAGCGGGCAACTGCACCTGCGCCGCACGGTCAATGGCACGACCGACGACGCCGTCCTGCTGGGCGACGGCGGCGAGGCCGGCGGCAGCGTGGCGGTGGGAGCCTTCAACGTGATCCGTGAGGACGCCGGCGGCCTCTGCCAGAGCGTCAAGGTGCGCCTGACGATTTCCTGCGGCAGCGAGACCTACACCGCCGCCTGCTCGGCGGCGCTGCGGAGGAATCAGACCTACTGACGTCCATGGACGCGGCTCTTGGCGTCAGAAGGCCCCTGCCGCCGGCGCCGAAGCGCTGGCGGGTTGGGTCGATGGCGGAAGGGATGGCGGCGCGGGTTGCGCCGCGGCGGTTTTCGTCGTCCCGTCCGGTGCGGCGCCCTGGGGCGCCTTGGGCGTCTGCGGCACTTCGCCGCCCATGCTCTTGATCTTGGCTTCCAGGAGTCTGTTGGCGCCTTCGATCTCGGCCAGGCGCTGACTTTGCCGGGCGTTGAGGACCTTGAGGTCGTCAACGAGGCGCTTGTACTCGTCGCGTTCCAGCGGCGCCCGCGACAGGTCGCGGATCTGCCGCGCCTGCTGCTCGTTGAGGAACTTGTACTTGCGCACTTCGTCGGCAAGCGCGTCGCTGCGGCGGGCCAGCTCTTCCTGCTGCGTGTTGCGCATGGTCAACTGCTCGTTGAGCTTGTCGATCTCGTTCTGGAGATCCTGGGCCTGGCGGTACGCCGCCGGGCCGGGTTCGTTGGCGGCCGGTTTCTTGTAGTTCTTCCAGTTGCAGCCGCCGGCGAGCAGGATTGCCGCGGCGCTCACGATCAGTCCGAGTTGTTTCATGGTCGCGTTCCTTTTGTGCGGGATATTTTAAGTGGACGCCGCGCGAAATGAAACAGGGGAAAAGACCGACGACGAGGACGAGATCGAAAGCACTGGTGCGCCTCGTTAGCGGTCGAGCTTGCTCGACGTGTTTGGCGCTCCACGAGAACGCGCGGGGCAAGCCCCGCCGCTGACATTACAGATCGCGAGCTGTTCTCGTCCTCGTCGTCGTCCTCGTCCTCGTCGTCGGTTGTTTCTTCTCCCTCCCCATCCGTGACATTCGTGTTCTCCCCTGATAAAGTCAAACCCATGCGAGTAGTCATCACCGGACAAGTCGGCCTGGACCGCAAGCCGCTGCTGCACCGCTGCGTCGAGATGGCGCGGCGCCAGGGGTGCGATCTGCGGCTGTTGAGCATCGGCGAGATGATGTACGCCGAGGCCCCGGACGTTCCGCGCGGGCGCATCCTCGACCTGCCCCTGTCGCGGCTCAACGGCCTGCGCCGCAGTGTTTTCAAGGACGTGCTGGCCTCGTGCCGCACGAGCCCCAACGTGATCGTCAACACGCACGCGACGTTCCGCTGGCGCCACGGGCTGTTCCCGGCGTTCGACTACGACCAGATGATCGCCTTGGCGGCCGACGTGTACCTGATCGTCGTCGACAACGTCGACCGCGTTCATTGGCGGCTGGTGCGCGACGGCCACAGCGACCACACGCTCAAGGACCTGATGGTCTGGCGTGAGGAGGAGATCCTGGCCACCGAGTTGCTCTGCCAGGGCGCCGGCGGGGGCAAGTGCTACGTGATCGCCCGCGGCAATGACGACTCGATGGCCCGCTCGCTGGTGGGGCTGATCTTCAACCCGCAGATGAGAAAGGCGTACCTGAGCTTCCCGATGTCGCACGTGTCGGCCAACCCGGACGTGCTGGCCGAGATCGACGCCTTCCGCCGCCAACTCAAACCGCACTTCGTCTGCTTCGACCCCAGCGACATGGAGGAGAAATATCTCTCGGTGCTCGCCCTGGCCGCGGCGGCTGAAGGCCATCGCACCATCACCGTGGGCCCCCCCGGCGAGCAGGCGACGCTGGACGTACACCAGTTGATGGACATCCTGCCCGACATCGACGGCCAGATTTACGCCCGCGACTTCAAGCTCATCGACCAGTCGGACATGATCGTCTCGCTGATCCCGGCGCTGGCCGGCGGCCAGCCGGGAATCTCCAGCGGCGTCGAACGCGAGCTGCAGCACGCCCACGAAGCGGCCAAGGATGTCTACGTGATCTGGCGCCCCACCGCCGCCCCGTCCCCCTTCATCACCGAAACGGCCACCAAAGTCTTCCCCAGCGTGGCCGAGGCGATGAAGTTCTTCCAGTCAGCCGGCTACCTGCATACCGGCCCGCTCGGATCGCTGTTTCGATGACAGTAGCCGGGTCGCCATGCCACCCCGGTCTTAACCGGCTACGGGCTCCCGGCTACTGATTACTGCTGCGGCGCAGCCGCAACAATGGCCAGACGGCCAAGGCAGTGGTGGCCAGGATCAGCGGGCCCACGCCGGTGACGGTGCCGGTCAACATGCTCATGCTCCCGCCCGAGGATAGATAGATGCCGATCAGGCAGGCGGTGGGGCCGAAGATAAATCCCGAGCCGATCAAGGCCTCGTGCGCGCCGCCGGCTTCGACCGAGGCATTCTTGCTCGCCAAGGCGTAATAGAGGGCGGCGTAATAGACCATCCCGATCGCCAGGCCGAAGACCGCCTCGCCGGCCAGCACCGTCATCAGGCCCAGGCTGCTCATGATGGCCAGGAACCCGACGGGCATCGCGGCCGCGGCGACGACCAGCGGCCACACGCGACCGTGCCAGCGCGTGCGAGCGGTCAAGAGGATGAACATGCCCAGGCGCATCAGGTCGGGCAGGGCCGCCAGCGCCGGGGCCAGCAGCAGGCTGATGCCCAGCGACTCGATGAGGATATCCGGAAGCACGGCCGCCAGGATCCACATCAGGCAGTAACTGCTGACCAGCAGCGCTCGGCTGGCCGTCAGCAGCGAGCGGTACCGCGTCAGCGTCGCCGCGTCGGGGCGCTGCGGGTGGTCGTCGGGCAGATGCACAGGCACGGCCGGCAGGCCCAGCGTCGGGATCAGGTTGATCGCGAAGACCGCCAGCGCCGCTACGAACAGCGCCCACGGGGCGGCCCAGATCAGCAAGCCCGCGGCCCCCAGCGCCAGCGGGACTGCGCCCGACCACGTGATGTTGAAAACCCCGACGGCCCGGAACTGCCGCGAAGGTTCGTGGCCGGCGCCGACGTAGCTTTCCACCAGCGGCCACTTGACGCCGATGAGGGTGCTGAAGACCGCCCCGCAGATGAAGATGGCGATGCTCAGCGATTGTCCCTTGGGCAGCATGACGATCGGGATGAGGCTGAGGATCTGCCCGACCAGCAGGAGCAGGAGCAATCGCCGCTCGCCCAGGCGTCGCGACAGCGGGTGGCTGGCCAGGGCCCCCAGCACGTACGGCGCGCCGGTGGCCAGTGCGAGCCAGAGGTTATCGACTTTGCCGAAGGAAAGATGTTCCTTGGTGTAGAAGAAGATGCCGCGCTGGACAAGGATCCCCGCGAAGCTCTCCAGCAATGTCACGATGAGAATGCGCGTCATCAAACGTTCCGTTAACTGGTTGACTCGTTAACTCGTTAACTGGTTAGTTCGTCAGCGGGCGGTCCCCCGTTAACCAGTCAACGAGTTAACCAGTTAACCAATATCTTCTCTAAGACACTACTGGCAGACCGTCGCTCAGTAAAGGGGAACATGCTGAGGCAGCGACGATGACGCATATAATTCTCGCATGCATGCCGAGACAGACCGCAGGAAGGCGGCGGTCATCGTGGCGCATCCCGATGACGAAATCATCTGGTGCGGAGGGCTCATCCTGGGGAACCTCAACTGGGACTGGAGTGTCGTGTGCCTCTGCCGCAGCGGCGACGCCGATCGCGCGCCGAAGTTCCGCGCCGTCTGCGACCAACTGGGCCTGGCCGGGGCGATCCACGACGTGGACGACGGCAACCCGCTCGCGCACATCAACCCTCGCCGTGACATCGGCGATGTGATTGCCGGCGACCTGGGCGCCGTCCACTGGGACCTGTGCCTGACGCACGGCGCCAATGGCGAGTACGGCCACCCGCGACACAAGCAAGTGCACCGCCAGGTGCTGCGCCTGGTGCGCGAGGGCGTCTTGCGCTGCGGGGAGTTCCGCACATTCAGCTACCGCGGCGATGCCGCAAGCGGGCGGTGCGCTATCGCGCGCGGAGCCAATATCACCATCGATCTGAGTGCGGACGATTTCGCCCGCAAAAAGAATCTTGTCCGCGATACCTACGGCTACGCTGACGATTCCTTCGAGGTCCGCTCGTGCCTGGCAGTCGAAGGCTTCCGCGTGTGGCCGCACGTTGGGGAGGTGGATCGTCCATGAAAGTTCTTGTGCTGTACGATTACCCGCCCTCGCCGGGCGGGCTGGCGACGCAGGGCGACCTGCTCTACAAGGGCCTGCTCGAGTTGGGCGTCGACGCCCACGCGGTGCATTTCGAGTCGGCCCAGGAGAAGGAATGGTACTACCGCTGGTTCGAGCCCGACGTGGTGGCCGGCATCGGCTACTGGGGGCATACCGCCCATCTGGTGATGCACCCGATGCGTTACGGCGTGCGGCCGGTACCGTGGTTGGTCGCCGACGGCTACATGGCCAACTACCGCCAGGTGCTGGAGAAGCTGCCGCTGGTGCTGGTGACCAGCGAGTGGGTCAAGCAGGTCTTCCAGCGCGACGGCCTGCGCGGCGACACCATGGAGGTGCTGCCCGTCGGTTGCGACTGCGACGCCTTCGTCCCGCGCGACCGCAGCGACCCGAAGGTGCGGGCCGTGCGCGAAGCCCTGGGCGTGGCGGACGATCAACTCATGATCCTCACCATCGGCGGCGACGCGGCCAGCAAGGGCGCCCAGGAGGTCATGCAGGCCCTGTCCCTGATCGACGCCAAGGCGCCGGACTGGAAGTACGTCTGCAAGGTGTGGCCGCAGCCCCGGAGCGAGCAGCAGAACTCGGCCGACATGCAACTGGCCAGCGACCTGGGCATCGAGAAGAACGTGATCTACGCCTCCAGCCGCGTCTCGCGGAATTACATGCCTTACCTCATCGCCGCCTGCGACATCTACGCGGCGCCCTCGCGGCTCGAGGGCTTCGGCATGCCGCAGGTCGAGGCCGGGGCATGCGGGCGGCCCGTCATCGGCATCAAGGCCATGGGCATGCTCGACACGCTGGTTCATAACGAGACAGCACTGCTGGCCGGCGTGGCTCAAGAGGTGCTGCTGCGCGAGACGATCCTGGGCGAGGACCAGGGCTACAAGAACGGCCACCGCGTCGTCTTCAAGCGCCCACGCCTGGTGGACTACCGCGCCAGCGTGTATGACATCGCCGAGTACCTGCTGGCGCTGATGACCAAGCCGGACCTGCGCGCGTCGCTGGGGGCGGCCGGGCGCAAACGCGTCGTCGAGCGCTACGACTATCGCGTCGTCGCCCGCCGATTCCTGGAGATCGTATCCTCGCGCCTGGGGATCAAGGCCGATACGGCACCCCGCAAGACGATCGCCAAAGTGGCGACGTGCCAGCAAGACGCCGCGCCGCAGCCGACATGACCGTTGGACAAGGACTATGAACGCCGAGCAATCCGCACAGGTCGCCCGCGCCGAAGATGCGGCGCTGGAGGTGCTGCGCCATAACGCGCATGGACCGTATCATGGTCTGTTCCGAACCGCCGGATGGGGCTACCCCGAACCGTACACGCGGGACCTGATGATCGCCGCGCCGGGCATATTGCTCAGCGGCGACAAGAAGCTCATCGCCGCGCTGCGACGGGCGATGGAGACCGCAGCTGACAACCAGTCCGAGCATGGGTCCATCCCATCGATGGTGCACGACCGCGAGAATCGCGGCGCCAGCGACACCACGCCGCTATTCCTGATGGCTGTCGGATGCTTCCGCCGCGCCACCGGAGAGCAGGATTTCCTCGCGGCCGCCGCCGGGCGAGCCATGGACTGGATGGACTGCCAGAGCCCCTGCGACCGCGTTATCGTCACCCAGCAGCCCACCAGCGACTGGCGCGACGAACAGTGGGTCATGGGCTACGGCCTGTTCGTCAACACCGTGGTATACAGCTATCTGCGCCTGATGGGCCGCCATGACAAGGCCGACCTGCTGCGAAGGCTGATGTCTCGATTCATCGTCGAGGACGACACCACGCACGCCCCCCCCCGCCCGCATACCGGCCTGACGGTGCGGCACCGGCCGTACTACGCCCTCTGGTCGTACAAGCTCTACGGCAGCGACCGCTTCGACCTGCTGGGCAATTCGCTGGCGATCCTGTCGGGCCTGGCCCCGCCCAGCCGCGCGCGGGACATGGTCGCCTGGGTCGAACGCCACTGCCGCCAACTCCGCCGCCAGGGCGAACTGGAGGCGAACCTGCCGCCGAATCTCTTTCCGTACATCCGCCCGGAGGACCCCGACTGGCGGGCGCGATACGCGACGTTCAACCTGCCCGGCACGTACCACAACGGCGGCATCTGGCCGTTCATCTGCGGGTTCTACGTCGCCGCCCTGGTGGCCGCCGGCCGCCGGCGACTGGCCACCAAGAAACTCCTCGAACTGACCCGCCTGGTCAAGCTTGCGGCAAATCCGGGGCTGGATTACGGTTTCAATGAATGGATCCGCGCCCAGGACGGCAAGGTGCAAGGCCAGGACTGGCAAACCTGGACGGCCGCAATGTACTACTACGCCGCCCAATGCGTTCGCCGCAACGCCACGCCCTTCTTCGACGAGATGCGCAAGACACTCTGACTCCGCGCCTGGCTGGCGATGTGGCTATCCACACATGTACAGGGTTTATGCGCGTATCGGACACCCGAAGGGTGAAGATTCCAGGCGGAAAGCCATTCCGTTAATTTTGACTTGGCCATTTTTGGTGTGTTTGCCTCAAAAGTTTGCATGTTTTTTTACTCAGATGGGGCATTTGCGGTTGACAAAATAGCTTTTCGGGTTATATTGAAGTCAGCTTTTCGGGCTCCAGCGTCTTGGTTGTGCGGGTTTCAGAGGCGGCTGAACCATCTTCAGCCGGACCGGCACAACAGAAGGCAAGCACTTCCGCCCGGTTGGACCATAAATCTTCTTGCTGCTTCTCGCGGTGCTTTTTTCTCGCGCGGGTGGCAGCTTCTTCAAGTGAGTCGGTAAACCTTTTAAGGAGCGAGGCAATGTACAAGACAGTTCTGGCAATTGCGGTGTTGAGTCTAGCGGCGTGGTGTTCGTCGGCGCAGGCGGGCAACTTTACGGCGACGGGGGCTGGTAACTGGACCAATAACGGGACCGACCCGCAGGCTACATGGGTACCCAGCGCGGGAGACACCGGACCCGTCGCGGGCGACAACGCCTATATCCAGGCGGCCGTCACGTACGATTCCGGCGCGTCGGGACAGATCAGCTATATGGAGATTCGCACCGGTGCAAGCCTGACGCTGGAGACGGGGCTGGCCAGTGACAACAGCGTCAGCGTCTGGCGCAACGGTACGCTGGACTTGGCCGACCAGACGCTCACCGTCGCCGGTGACCTCAATCTGGGCGGCAATGGCGGAGCGGCTATCGTCAATCGCACGACAGGCTCGATGTCGGCAGGCAACTGGATCAGCGTCAATGAAGGCACTGACTTCCAGATGGGTGCCGGCGACACGGCGGGGTATTTCCAGGTCACAGGCAGCTATAACAATGGCAGCGAGGATGTCTATTCCGCCGCGACCACCGCGGGAACCTCCAACGTCACCAAGGGCGCCCAGGTTTCCGGCACACTGACGCTCGGGGCCGACATGGTCCTCACCGAGTGGTTCAATTTCGGCGGCAGTAGTTGGGGTCACGCCGGCGATCTGTACATGAACGGCCACAGCCTCACCGCCAATGACATCAACCTGGGCTGGGCGGGCAGCGGCAATATTCAC
>JAJFVE010000119.1 GCA_021371965.1 Planctomycetaceae bacterium | reverse complement strand
CGCGTGCGGCAGGTCGGCCAGGAAGTCGGCGTGGAGATCCACTCGATCGAAGACTGGGAGCATGCCCTGGAACTGCATCTGGACAAGTGCCTCAAGGGCGGGGCGGTGGCCCTCAAGTGCGGCCTGGCGTACTCGCGCACGCTGCTGTTCGAGAAGACCCCGCGCGCCGTCGCCGAGGAAGAGTTCAACCGCTTCTTCGGCCCCAACCACTCGGCCCCGTGGCAGCCGGGAACGCACATGGCCAAGGGTTTCCAGGATTACATGATGCACGCGCTGCTCAAGCTGGCCGACGCGCGCGGGCTGACGTTCCAGATCCACACCGGCCTGCACGAGGGCAACGGCAACCACATCGCCCACTCGAACCCCGTGCTGCTGACGAACCTGTTTCTGGAATACTCCAACGTGAAGTTCGACATCTTCCACATGAGCTATCCGTTCATCATGGAGCTGTCGAACCTGGCCAAGAACTTCCGCAACGTCTTCATCGACATGTGCTGGGGCCACATCATCAGCCCCGAGGCCGCCCGCCGGGCGATCGTCGAATGGCTCGACGCGGTGCCAGCCAACAAGATCACGGCCTTCGGCGGCGACTACTGCTTCATCGACGGCGTCTACGGCCACGCCACGCTGGCGAGGCAAAACGTAGCGGCCGCCTTGGCGCAGAAGATAGCCGACGGCAGCTTCGACCTCGATCGCGCCAAGCAGATCGCCGGCTGGATGTTCGTAGACACCCCGACACGCATCTTCCACCTGGAAGACCGCATCAAGAAGTCGCCCGACAAGCGCCGGAAGTAGTGGCGAGTTGTGTGGGCAGAGGTGAGTTTGGCGCGGAAGATAGTGGTTAGTACAACCGACGACGAGGACGACGACGAGGACGAGGACGAATAGAAAGGCCGTCCCGGTCTCATCTCCGTTTCAATCCTCTTAATCCGTTTCTAATCCCTTCAATCCCGCACTCCCCGTCCCCGGAAATGACATGGCGACACGCGAGAAACAACATCGCGTATCGCCATGCCGGGCGGATCGAGAACCTGATCCGCAATCCGCAATCCGAAATCGGGATCAGTTCCTGGGCTTGAAGGTCTTCTGGTCGAGGACCTTGAGGTCCTTGATGTCGGCGTCGGCCGGGCCGGTCTTGAGGACCTTCATCTCCAGGGTGTTGTCCTTGACGTCGAAGACGCAGAAGTGCCGCGTGCCGAAGTAGCCGACCCATTCGCCGCCGTCGGGGCGCACGACCTTGCCGACCGTGCCGCGGGCGTTGCCGTTGGGCGGGCCGAACGGGTGCGAGCCCATGCGGGTGTCCCAGCGGTGCCAGCTCCCGCGGCCGATGCAGCCGGTGACGATCTGCGTGCAGCCCTTCTCCGGCGGCAGTTCGATGCGCTCGTACGTCGGATCCCAACTGCACAGCATCATGGTGGCCTTGTACTTGCCGCACAGCGGCAGGATCACGTCGCGGGTGGCGATGCGCCCGCCGAAAATCTTCTTGCTGTTGATGCCCGACGAGTACGCCGGATAGCCCGCCAGCACGATCACGAACTTGTCGGTGGCAGCCTTGAGCACGCCCTCGAGCCACTTGGCGTTCTCGCCGCCGGCCTTCCAGTCCATGTTGCCGTCGATGCCGATGAACCGCACCGGTCCCATCACCTTCGTCCAGCTATGTCCGTAGCCGTCGTCGGCGGGGGTGTAATGCAGTTCGTCGAAGATGCCGGTGTAGTCGTCGGCGCAGGGGGTGATCAGAGTCGGCACTCGCGCCAGCAGTTCGGAGGCCGGTTTGATGTACGCCGATTCCCACCAGAACGACCACGCGCCCTGCTCGAGCAGGTTGCCGGTGTTGACCACGAAGTCCGGCTGGGCCTTGAGGATCAGCTTGCTGTTGACGGCCAGGGGCTCCTTGTCCAGGTCGCCGGTGAGCTGCTGCTGCGGGTGGCCAAACGCCACGAAGCGGTAGGCCTTGCTATCGCCCAGCGTCACGGCGTAGGGTCCGCGCTTCGTCACGTGCGTGCCGACCTTGGCCGTCAGCGTGTAGCTGAGTTTGCGCGTGCCCTTGGGCACCTCTACCTTGACGCGATGCCAGATCTTGCCGGCGGACACCACAGTGACCGCCGCGGCGGCAGGCTCCGTCGGCGTGGCTTCGACCGTCAGGTCGGCCGGCAACTGCGTACGGCAGGCGAGCGTGAAGTATGTTTCGCCGAAATCGCCCAGGATCGGGCCATTGTAGATCTCGGCCGGTTGCGCCTCGGCCGCGACGACCAGCGCGTCCAGGGCCTCGGCCGGTTTATCCTGCCAGAAGGTGTACATGTTGCCGCGAAGCTCCACGGTGTTCTTGCCCTTGACGAGTTGGCCGGTCAGGGGCACCCAGAACTGCACCAGCGGGCCGCCGTGGGGGAACGGCACGACTTTGTCGTTGAGCTTGATGGACGCCTCAAGCAGCGTCGGGCAGAAGCCCAGGTCCTTCCAGTAGCCCGAGGCAGCGCCGAAGATGTCGCCGTTGCAGATGGTGGCCTTGGTGTCCTTGAGCCCGTCGGTGATCCGCACCCACAGTCCGGCGATCTTGGCGGGGTCTGCCACATCGAACGTGCCCTTAAACACGTAGAGAAATTGCTCGCGGGTGTGGCGCGGGTCAGCGCCGGCCTTGGGCCCGGCGAGGGGCTTGTCGGAGAAGGTCTTGCCGTCGTCGTTGCTGTACTGCCACGTGACCGCCACCGGCGCGGTCTTGATGTTCTCGAAAGGCCCGGCCACTTCATTGGTGTCGGCCGCCTGAATCGCATTTACGCTCAAGGCCGCGACAAACAGGCCGCCCAACAGCATTCGCTTCGTCAATGGCATCATGGTGCTCCTGTGGGGTTAGGTGGGCAGTATGGCCGATCATGCCAAGGGTGTCAACGGCGTGAAAGAAGTAGCCAGTAGCCGGTAGCCGGTAGCCGGAATAAGGCAGTAGCCGGTAGCCAGAGTAAGGCAACTGGTTACCCGTTCTTACCGGCTACGGGCTACAGGCTACGGGCTACCATCTTTCTTCACCGCACGTTTTGGCGTAGACTGTGCGTCTATGAACGTGATCGCACATGGCGTGGACATGGTTCCCACCGGGCGGCTGCAGGAGGCGATCGATCGCCACGGGCAGCGGTTCCTCGAGCGCGTCTTCACGCCGCTGGAGCTTGCCTACTGCGACCGCAGGCCGGCGCGCAAGATCGAGCACCTCGCCGGGCGTTTCGCCGCCAAGGAGGCGGTCCTCAAGGTGCTCGGGACGGGCTGGACCAACGGGATCGCTTGGACGGACGTCGAGGTGCGCAACGCGCCGTCGGGGCAGCCGGATGTTTTTCTCAGCGGGCGCTGCGAAGAGATCGCCCGCGCCCGCGGAATCAAACGCGTGCTGATCTCGATCAGCCACGTCGAGACGCACGCCATTGCATCGGCCATCGCCCTGGCGGACGAGAGCGGGGAGAAAGCTGCCACGCCGCAGGCGGCGGAATAACCTCTCTACCCTATGAGCACAAACGCTCCGACATTCTTTCTCTCGGCCGCCGAAGCCAGCGGCGACCACCACGCCGCCGGACTCATCCACGCGCTGCGGCGGCGCATTCCCGACGCGCGGTTCATCGGCGTGGCCGGGCCGCAGATGGCCGCGGCGGGGTGCGAGGTCGTCGTCGATCTGGCCGCCCAGGCCACCATGACGACCGGTCCGTTCACGCGCATCGGGTATTACATTCGCACGGTGCGGCGGCTCAAGAAGCTCATCGCCCAGCTCAAGCCCGACGTGTTTATCCCTGTGGACTCCCCGGCGCTGAACTGGCACCTGTCAGCCGCGGCCAAGGCTGCCGGCTCGCCGGTGGTTCATTACGTCTGCCCGCAGGTGTGGGCGTGGGCGCGGTGGCGCATCAAGAAGCTCCGCCGCCTGACCGACCACGTGGCGTGCCTGCTGCCTTTCGAGGCGCGATACATGCAGCATCGCGGCGTGCCGGCCACGTTCGTCGGGCATCCGCTGTTCGACGATCTCCCCCCTCGCCCCGATCCGCTGCCGGACCTGATCGCGGCCTGGGCCGACGAGTCCTGGCGCGTGGCGATGCTGCCAGGCTCGCGCATGGGCGAGATCCGCATGCACATGCCGGCCTTGCTCGCCACCGCCGACTTGATCCGCCAGAGGCACCCCAACGCGCAGTGCCGGTTCCTGGCCGTGGATGAAAAGGCCGCCAAGGCCATCGCCCTGGTCGGCGAAAAGAAAGGCCGCCAGCTCGATATTGTCGTGGGACGCACCAGCGAGACCCTCGGCGAGTCGCATTTCGCCGTGGCCGTCAGCGGGACGGTGACGCTGGAAGTGGCGTACTATGGCGTGCCGATGGTCATCTTCTATCACGTGCCCAAGGTCGATTGGGAGCTGGTGGGGCGGTGGATCGTCCACATGCCGCATCTGTCGCTGGTGAACATCCTCTCGCCCAACGGCCGTCCCGTCGTGCCCGAGCTGATGCCCTGGCACGGGAACATCGCCCGCGTGCAGGACATGGTGGTGGAGATTCTGGAAGACCTGGGCAGTATGGTCGAGGCCCGCGGGCGACTGCTCCAGACCGTCGAGCCGCTGCTGCCGCACAACGGTCAGACGGCCGCCGATAACGCCGCGGATCTGGTGCTGAGGGTTCTTAACAACAGATCCTAGATCCTCGGTCCTAGATCCTAGGATGGGAGCGCCTGTTCTTCTCTGGGATCTTGTTCTTCCCCTAGGATCGAGGATCTAAGACCTAGGATCTGTTTCCCTTATGGCTGCCAGTATTCCCGGGCATTCTCGGGCACAGAGGGGTCCAGTTCCTGCGGGCTTAGCTGCTTGACCGTTCCATCGCGGAAGAGCACGTTGAGCTGCCCGCGGTGGCGGGCGAAGGAATAATCGGCTGCGGGCCACTGCGGATCGCTGGTCTGCACCACCAGGTTCTCGTAATCCATCGCCAGGATGTTGCCCGACCGCAAGGTGGCGCCCGATGCCGCGGTCGGATTCATGCCGTAACTGACGTAATATCTGGGCTTGAGAGTCTGCATCGTCGCCGTCTCCGGCGCCAGCGACTTGGCCGCCAATGGCTCGGGCGTGATCGTCGCGTTGGTGGCGGCGATCATGATCTGCCATTGGCCCATGGCGTTGCCGCTCTTGCTGACATTACGCAGGTCCACGGTCATGCTGGAGGACGTGATGGTCGAGGCAAACGAAATATCCAGGGCCACCAGTTGGCCGTTGATGGTGATGGTGGTGGGGCCCTGGGGCTTGACCGTCACGACGCTGGCGGCGCCGTTGTAGGCCTTCATGCTGTTGCGGTCGATCACGCCGGCGGGCGTCTGCATCCAGAACCGGCTGGCGTCGCAGTTGTCGGGATCGATGTCGATGCACATGTTGGTGGTCATCCACGGCTCGGGCGACTCGGGCAGCGGGTCGTCGAGGGTGAATTCGCGGCCGCCCTCGGGGCAGCGGAGAATGTTCTTGTCGCTGGTATCCCTCAGGGCGGCGAGAATCCAGTGCGAGGCGTCGGTGAAAGCGGCCTGTCGGCCCTTCTCGAACTCGCGCATCTGGATTCCCGGCACTTGGCCGATTCGTGCGAGGTTATTCGCGCAGATGGCCTGGCGGGTTCTCGCCCAGATATCGCCCGCGGTCGTGACGCCCAGCAGCGACAGGGTTGAGGTAACCGCCAGCACGACAAGCACTTCGACCAGGGTCATCGCGGTTTGGGGCTGATTAAGAGGACGAGGGCGGGTCTGGGCGGGGCGGGCCGGCCTGAAAAAAACTCGCGCGACCATAATGGCTCCCTTCCGGCATGACAACAAGCATGCGCAAAAACGTTACATCGACGCATTACCGGCGCTTACCATCTTCAGGAGTATCGGATTTGAAAAGCCCCGAGGCAGCAGGAAACTGATAAAAATCGTCCGAAATAGTCGACGCCGTCAATCGCGAACTGAACTGATGATCAATCTTTGCCGTGGAAAGCCTACAAAGTGCTATGAAAGACATCAGCGGCTCAGGGTTGCCAGTAGGCGAGGTTCTCGCCGGCAGTGGGGCTGACTTCTTCCGGCGCCAGCACATGCACAGAACCGTCGCGTAGCAGCACATTTAGCAACCCGCGGTGTCGGGCGAAGGAATACGTCTGCGATTGCCACTCCGAGTCGCCGGCCTGTACGACAAGGTGCTCGTAATCCATCGCCAGCACATTGCCAAGGCCCAGGCCAGTCTTGGCGATGACGTTGGGGTTCACGCCGTAGCTGACGTAGTACGTGGGCGCCGCTGCGGCGACGGCAGTGCTGCTCAGATCAGGCGATGGTTCGGGCGTGATGGTCGCATCGATGGCGGTGATTTCGATGTTCCACGCGCTGGCGGCCTTTCCATTGTGGCTGGTGTTGTAGAGCCTTACCGTGATCGAAGAGCCCGTGACGGTTGTGGCGGCGTGGCTGTCCAGTTGCATCGCCTGGCCATTGAGCAGCACTTGGGTCGATCCTTGTGGCGTGAACTGCACGCTGCTGGCCGGACCGCTATAGGCAACGAGGTTCATGCGGTCAATCGTGCCGGCCGGCGTGACCATTTCAAACCGTTTGGAGCCGGCGTTGGATGGGCTGGTGTCGACGGCGATTGTCCCTGAAAAGCTGTACAGCGGCGCAGCGGGCGGGGGGTCCGATATCGAGAAGATGTTGCCCCCTTCGGGACAGCGCAGGATCGCCGCGTCTTGCGTGTCCTGCAGGGCCATCAGAATCCACCGCTCCGCGGTGCTGAAGGCCCCCTGTACGCTCTGGTCGTACTGGCGCAATTGCAGCCGCGGCGACTGAGCGATCTTGCTCAAGTTGTTTGCGCACGTGACGCGGTTGGCGGTCGAGCGAATGTAACCGGCCGTCACGGTACATAGCGTTACCAGCGTAGCGATGATCGCCATGACGACCAGCAGTTCAACCAGCGTGAGCCCGCCGGCACTGCGGCGATATCGAGCGTGAGCCCCCATTCCCGCCCCCTCAGAACGTGAAACCCCCGCCCTCGCGCACCTGCAATGTCCTGCGGACAGACCTAATTGCCTTACAGGCCCATGAGGTGCCCACGGGCCGGCCGCGCGAAACGCCTGTGGCGGCCGAATGTCCCTGCAAGACTATATGCCCGTCCCTGGCCGCAGCCAAATCCGGCCGACGCGAGCGGCGAAAATTCCAGCGCAGGCCGATCCAAAATGATGTCGAAAGTGTTACAATGTGCCAAACGTGAACCCGCTGGAGCGGGATCGCAAGAGCATCCAAAGGAGCGAAGCGTGAACGAGTTTCCTCGCACTGACGTCGGCGGCATCTCCCTGTCCAGAATGATCATCGGAACCAACTGGTTCCTGGGGTGGTCGCACACGTCGGCCGCCCGCGACAAGCTCATCGGAACCACGCAGACGCCCTCGAAGGTGGCCGACATCATCGAGGTCTACCTCAAGGCCGGTATCGACACGATCATGGGTTTCGCCCAGCGCGACGTGCAGCACCAGGCCGTCCAGGAAGCCCAGCAGCGCACCGGCAAAAAGATGATCGTCATCTCGACCCCGGCCGTGCCGGTTGACGACAACCAGGCGTCGCGCGACGAGGCGCAGAGGATCTTCGACGCCGAAGTTCAGCGCAACGTCGATATCTGCCTGCCGCACTCGTCGAGCATCGACCGCCTGGTGGACCGCCGCCTGCGCAAGGTGCTGCTGATGGACGAATACGCCAAGATGATCCGCGACCGCGGCATGAAGGTCGGCATGAGCACGCACACCAACGAGGCGCCGATCTATGCCGACGAGAGCGGCCTGGACGTCGACACGTACATCCAGATCTACAACGCCGCGGGCTTCCTCATGCCGCTGGAGGTGGACTGGGTGCAGCGCATCATCTGGGGGCTCAAGAAGCCCGTCATGACGATCAAGCCGATGGCGTCGGGCCGCCTGCACCCGCTGGTGGGCCTGGCGTTCTCGTGGGCGACCCTGCGCGACCAGGACATGGTCACGGTCGGCACGCTGACGCCGGATGAGGCCCAGGAATGCATCGACATCTCGATGTCGGTCCTGTCCCGCCAAGCTAACAACGTCAAGCTCCAGCGCACAAGGTCCAAGTCGACCGTCGACGGGAAATAACGGATCCGGACAGGGATTACCACAGAGGCACAGAGAACACCGAGGACCGCAGCAATGCGGTCCTCTTTTTATTGGCGGCTTATCACCACAGAGGCACAGAGATCACTGAGGAAGAAGAACGGACACGCCGCGCCCGTTAGCGATAAACCTCCCGCCACGGCACTCGCCTTGTCTCCACTCACCACTCACAACTCACAACTGCTTTTCTAGCTGACCGTCGATCCCGGCGGGACTTCTTTTTCCGGGCTCAGCACGACCACGTCCAGCAGTGGCGCCTCGCCGGTGGCGGGGTCGGCGGGGCCTCGGGCCGATGCCGCCAGCAGCATGCCCTGCGACTCGAGCCCTCTCATTTTGCGCGGGGCCAGGTTCGCCACGACTACAATTTCACGCCCGAGCAAGGCCTCGGGGCTGTAGTACGCGCGGATGCCGGCCAGGACCTGGCGCGTCTCGCCGCCGAGGTCGACCTTGAGGACGATGAGCTTGTCGGCATTAGGATGAGCGGCGACCTCGACGACCTTGCCGATGCGCAGGTCCAGCTTGGCGAAATCGTCGTATTCGATGATCGGTTTGGGCGTCGTCGGTGCGTCGGACATAGCGGGCCTTTCGCGAAAAACAATGGATTGCAGTGAGGCATAGTGTAGGCGCGGCGGGGCGGATGCTCAAGCTTGTTCCCCGCGGCCGCCGATAAACAAGCGGAAGATGTGGAATGATGGAAGAATGGAATAGCGGAAGAATGAACGCGTATCCGTTTCACTTCGAGCCTATCTACCACGACAAGATCTGGGGCGGTCGGAATCTGCGGCGGCTCTTTGGACGCGACCTGCCTGACGGCAACATCGGCGAAAGCTGGGAACTGGCCGACATTGAGCAGGGCGTCAGCGTCGTCGCCAATGGGCCGGCCGCTGGGACCTCGCTGACGGACTTGACGCGGCAGATGGGGCGCGACCTGCTCGGCGCGGCCGCGGCGTGGCCCGGTGGGCGATTCCCCCTGCTGCTCAAGCTGCTCGACGCCAGCGACATCCTCTCGCTCCAGGTGCATCCCGACGAGCGGGCGGTGAAGGAGATCGGCCCGCCCGCAGCCCTCAAGACCGAGTGCTGGTTCGTGCTCGACAGCCGCCGCGGGTTCATCTACAAGGGCGTCACGCCGGGCGTGGATGCGGCCGCGTTCCGCAAGGCCATCGAGGCCGACGCCTGCGAAGAAGTCTGCAACCGCTACGACGTGGCGGTGGGGGACTTTCACTATCTGCCCGCCGGCACGGTGCACGCACTGGGCGCCGGCGTGGTCGTGGCCGAGGTGCAGACGCCCTCCGACACGACCTACCGCGTGACCGACTGGGGCCGCGGGCGCGAGATCCACGTCGAGCGCTCGATGCAATGCATCCGTTTTGCCCCGTCGGCGGCCCCGCCCGGCAACGCGCCGCCAACGCTGCTGGCGACGCCATATTTCTCCGTCGCCCTGCGCCGCATCAGCGGCGGGGGCACGAGACTGCTGCCGAGCGGCCGCTGCGCCGCGGTGATGTTCCTGGGCCTCGAGGGCGATCTTGAAGTGATTCACGATGGACCAACCGAGCCGGCCATCCCCGCCCGCGCGGGCGAGACGCTGCTCATCCCCGCCGCGCTCAAGAATCCCGCCGTCCGCTGCAGCGCCGGTTGCGCCTGGCTCGAGATCACGCTGCCTGAACAACGTTAGCGGCGGGCTCCTGTCTCGCCGAAGCTTCGCTCTCGTCGTCGGTTGCTTTTCAGCACCCAGGGACGGGGAGTGCGGGATTGACGGGATTACGGGGATTTAGGGGATTGAAACAAAGAGCAGGACCGGGATACGTGATTTGCGTCCTCGTCCTCGCCCTCGTCGTCGGTTGTTTCTTTTCAGCACCCGTCGTCGGTTTTTCCTCTGTGTTCTCTGTGCCTCTGTGTCGTACTATAAAGCGATATGCCACAACGAATTCAAAAAGTGCTCGCCGACGCCGGAGTCGATTCGCGCCGGGCGGTTGAAGAGATGGTCATCGAGGGGCGCGTCCGCGTCAACGGCAAGACCGTCGCGGCGCTGCCGCATTTTGTCGAACCCGGCGACCGCATCGACGTCGACGGCCGTGCGGTGCGGTGGGAAAGACGCGAGGAGAAGTTCTACTTCCTCCTCAACAAGCCCAAGGGAGTAGTCTGCACGCAGTTCGACCCGCAAGGCCGCCGCCGCGCGGTAGACCTGCTCGGCGATGTCGGCTCGCGCGTGTATTGCGTGGGGCGGCTGGACATCGAGAGCACCGGGCTGATCATCCTGACCAACGACGGCGAGCTGACCAACCAGCTCACGCACCCGCGCTACGGCGTGCTCAAGACGTACATCGCCGAGGTCGATGGCATGGTCAGCGGCGAGAAGATCGACCGGATCAAGGCCGGCGCGATGCACATCGACGGCAAGCGCGTCGGCCCCAGCCGCGTCAGCGTGCTGGCCCGCGACCACAACACCACGCTGCTGCAGATCACGCTCAACGAATCTCGCAATCGCGAGATCCGCCGCATGCTCGCCCAGGTCGGCCACGAGGTCAAACGCCTCAAGCGAGTCGCCATCGCCGACATCACCGACAAGGGCGTCAAGATCGGCAATTTCCGCCAGCTTAGCCCCGCCGAGGTGCAGTCACTTCGCAAAGCCGCCGGCCCCAAACCCGCCGCCAGGCCCCGAAAAGGTAAACCCTCCGGCGGCAAGGCAAAGCCCCAGGCGGAAAAGGCCGCCTCACAGCCGCGCCGCCAGCCTCGCCCCGCGCCCAGCGAGCCCCGTCCGCCCAAGCGAAGGATCATCCTGCCCGATTAAGCCGGCTGACTCGCGGAGATTGGGATGCAGGCCCAGAGAGGCGCTAGCGTCGGCGCTTGCGTGGAGGCACCGCCGGCGCAGGAGCGGGGGCGGGTGTGGGCGGCGGGGCGGGAATAACAGCGGGGGCTCGATCCCTCAACTGCGGATTCTCCCGTATGATCCTCTCGTAGTCGTTGAGCTTGTCGACGATCTCGCGGGCTGTCGGCATGATAAGCACCACGAGCGTTTCGGCCGCGATGACGCCCAGCAGCCATTTCTTGAGCCGCAGACTGCGGCGTCGCCGGCGGACCGGCGCATCCCCGAGGCGGTGGATTGCCGCGCGGGCTTTGCTTTCGTCCATGCCCAGCAGCGCAGCCTCGGCCATCAGCAGCGTCTCTTCGTGCGGATTGAGCGACCATCGCTGCAGGTGCCCCTTAACGCGCGACTCGAACTCGCGGAGCGTCTCGCGGGGGGATATCTGCAGCGGCGCCTCGATGACGGCCGCGGGCTTCTGCTCTGCCGCCCCGGCGGAAGCGGCAGTAGGGCTGGGCGGCGCTTTGGCCAATCCCGGCCCCGGCGGGGCGGCGCCGGGCCGGATCCCCTGCGACTGGTCGTACGCCTTGCGTCGCCGCGAATCGATCAGGCAGCCGCGGGCGGTCGCCAGGCGGTTCATCATCTCCTGGACGGCCTGGCGCTTGTGGGTGTCGGGGTGCAAGGCAAATGCGTCGAGGCGGTCCATCTGCCGGCGCACCGCCGCCTCGATCCGCTCGACATCCCCGCACCCGCCCGGCAGGCCAAGCAATACATAATGGTCCGGAGGCCGAGGCCCCGGCGGCAAGGAAAGCCACTGTGTATACAAATCACTCGCCGACGACATCTTGCTTCCTTCTATTCACCGCATTCACCGCAGAGATCGCAGAGAACGCAGAGGAAGCTAAAAAAGCAGGAAGGGTGGAAGGATGGAATATTGGAACCCAACATTCCAGTATTCCAACATTGCAGCATTGCTTTATTGCTTCCTCTTCCCTCTGCGACCTCAGCGGCCTCTGCGGTAAGCATCTTACCGCGCCTTGATGATCGTTTCCGAGCCTGCAAGTCCATCGGCATTTGCTCGCAGGCGGATAGTGCCTTTCTTTTCGGCGGCCTTGACGACTACCTGGCAGCGGCCTCGGAAGGCTCTGCGCTGCGGCTGCTGGAAGCTTTCGAGGCTGCACGGGTTTCCATTGGAAACTGCGGCGATCGTGCCGGGGCCTTCCACGCTGAAGGTCACGAGGTTATCGGCCCGCGCGTGCATCACGCCGGCGGCGTCTACCACCTCGACATCCACAAAGCACAGGTCCTGCCCGTCGGCGGCAAGGGTCGTGCGGTCGGCGTTGGCTCGCAGCGCCGCAGGCGAACCGGCCGTCTTCATCGTCCATCGCGCCTGTTCGCGGCCGCGGGCATCGAGGCCGATGGCCGTCAGCTCGCCTGCTTCATAGGGCAGATCCCACTGGGCCTTAAAGCGCGTTTCGCGCGTGGTGTCTTTGGTTCCCAGGTCGCGGCCGTTGAGGGTCAGCCGCACGCGCGGGCAGGAAGAGTAGACGTTGATCTTGAGGGCCTGGCCTTCCATGCCGTCCCAGGTCCAGCAGGCCTGCTCGTCCCACCAGCCCCAGGGGCCGATCCCGCCGGTGGGGTCCATCTGCCGCACGAAGCACGAGACAACCGGTTTTACGCCAAAGACGGCCTCGCGATAGTGCGACGGCGCCCGCCGCCATCCGCAGATGTCGATATCGCCGCAGTACGCCACGTTCCACGGCCAGGGGTTCCACGTGGGGTCAGCCTTGCCGTCCCAGGCGGTTCGGCCGAGTGCGGCCTCGCCCACGTAGTCATACCCGGTCCAGACAAAGTCGCCGATCACGTAGGGCAGATCGACCACCGGCATCCACGCGTCGAAGCACGCGCCAGGGAACGACTCGGTCCCCGCGATCACCTGAGCCGGGCGCTTCTGGTGATCCGCTACATAGCGGTCGAGCTTGTAGTTGTAGCCGACCAGGTCCAGGGCGTCGAAGCCGGGCAGCAGATCGTCCCAGTTGCCAATGGGCATGAACGCCTGCGTCACGGGGCGGGACGGGTCGAGCTTGCGAACGTAGTCGCTCATCACCTCGGTGTACTGGAGCAGCTCGGGCTTGTCCTGGCCGTTGATCTCGTTGCCGATGCTCCAGAAGATGACACTCGGATGATTGCGGTCGCGGTGGACCATCGACGCCAGGTCGCGCGGCCACCAGGCGCCGAAGTACTTGCCGTAATCCTGGGCGTTCTTGTTCCACAGCCACGTGTCGAACGCCTCGTCCATCACCAGCATGCCCAGACGGTCCGCCGCGTCCAGGAACGCCGGCGAGGGCGGATTGTGCGCGGTGCGGATGGCGTTGAAGCCGGCATCCTTAAGCCGCTCGACGCGCCGCTCCTCTGCCCGGTCGTACGTGCATGAGCCCAGCGCCCCGTTGTCGTGATGCACGCACGCCCCGCGAAGCTTGACGCTCTTGCCGTTGATACGCAGGCCCTTCTCCGCATCGATCGTGACGGTGCGAATGCCGAAGGATGTCGAGACGGCATCGGCGGCGACGCCGGAAGCCTTCACTGTGCTGACAAGCTGGTACAGATCGGGCGATTCGGGCGACCAGAGCTTCGGTGAGCGAACTGAAACAGTCTGATCGAAGACGGCCTCGGACTTCGGGGGGATCGTCTGCTTCGTCGTGACCGCGCCGGCCTTCTTGCCGGCGGGGTTCTGCACCAGCGACTCCAGCGTGACCTGCTGCGGTTGATCGCTATCGTTGCAGACGGTAGTGAGCACTCGCACCGTGGCAGCGACGCGAGAAACCTTGGGCGTCGTCACGGCCACGCCCCAGGGCTTGACATGCACCGCATCGGCGGCCGTCAGCGTCACGTGGCGGTAGATGCCCGCCCCGGGATACCAGCGGCTGTTGCGTCCGGAGGCGTCGACGCGCACGGCGATGGTGTTCTTCTCGCCGGCCTTGAGGTGGGCCGTCAGGTCCGCGTGGAAGCTTGTGTAGCCATAAGGGTGCTCGGCCACGAGCGTGCCGTTGCACCAGAGGCGGCAGTTCATGTACACGCCGTCGAAGGTCAGCCACACGCGTCGCCCGCGCCAGGCGCGCGGCACAGCGAACGTCTTGCGGTACCACGCCACCCCGCCCAGGGTGAACCCCTGCGAGCCGCCGCCCTCGGCCTGAGAATCGAATGGCCCGCTGCGGAACTCGACCGCGGCCGCCTCGACCAGCCCGCCCGTCCCCAGCCCGTCGAATGCGCGAATGGCCACCACGTCGCTGCCGTCGCCCTTGAGCAGCGTCGCCGGCACGTCGTAGACGCGAACCTTGTCGGCCGCACTTTGATACTCCGGCGGAAAGCTCCCCGTGCCGCCGACCTTCACGCCGTTGACGAACGTCTCGTCGACGTCGTCGACGCGCCCGATGGCCAGGCGGATGTCCTTGCCCCGCATTTCGGCCGGGATCTCGATCCTGCGGCGGTACCAGCCGTAGACATTGTCCTGCGTATAGTCGCTGTGCGCTTCCCAGTTGGCCGGCAGCTTGACCTCTTGCCAGGCCGCGTCGTCCAGGGCGGGCTCCTTCCAGGCCATGTCATCGCCCTTGTTGAATCGCCACATGCCTTCGCCGATGGCGATGTTGCAACTCGGCGGCAGCGGCGGCAGGTCCTCGATGCTCCAGTCGTGCGGTAGATCGAGCACGCGCCACACGGAGTCGTCAAACGTGGCCGCCGATGCATCCGGCGCATCGTCTTTGAAGAACCGCCAGTCCTTGTCGAATCGCTGGGAAATCCTTGATGCCGGGAGTTGCCCTCTTGCCGGGCCGGTTCGCTTTGCCATGCGTGGTTGCTCCTTGGTAGGCCGCAGCGGCAGCCAAATCGGGAGCAAATGGCACCACAGATTGCCGCTGGATGCAATAGGCCTGCGGGTTTTTGTTTCTACGCAGTCGCCGGGACTGACTTTGTCGTTGCCAAAGGCCGCGTCAGACTGCCGCCGACGCAAAGTTCGTGAAATAGCATAAGATGCTTTCGTAACCGCCTTTATGTTCCATATAGGATTAATATGGTACGAAATACGCTACTCCCTTAAAGTTTTGGCCTAGGATGCGATAAGAAGCCACTAAGGCCGACACTCGGACGTGCCGATGTGTCCAAGGATGAATTAGAAACCGCGGCGAACTGAGTTGAACCCTCAAACGCCCAAGCCGGAGACAGGCCATGAACACCAAGACGGCATTACTAATTCTCGGGCTCATTTCCGCCGCTTCGCTAACCGTCTCGACTGCCAGTGCGACGATCATTGGAGGAGTGGATTTTCCGCAAGGGGCTCTCTCCTTTGCCGACGCGGTTGTGGATTACACGCCCCACATCGACATTCCGGATCCATATTCGCTGACGGGCGAGTCGCCTGATCCGCAATGGCGCAACCCCGCCGACGCCCTGGGCGTTCCCAACTTCACGCCGCCGGTGGGGTCGACGCACAACCTTGGCCAGTTCGTGTCGCTGGGCAATGGGGGCTTCCTGACGCTGCAGTTCACCAACAACAAGCTCACCGGCAGCGGCGATTCCGGCGACGACCTGCACATTTTCGAGGTCGGCCCGCTTGTCGAGGACACCAAGGTCTGGATCAGCCAGGACGGCGTGATCTGGTTGTTCGTCGGGCTGATCCTGGGCAGCACTCGCGGCGTCGACATCGACGCGGTGCTGGCGGCCAATCTGCTGCCGCCTGCGACACAATTCGGATACGTCCGGCTGCAGGACGATCCGGCCCACGTGCTGCCCCCCAATGAGCAGTATGGATTCTATGCCGGCGCCGATATCGACGCGGTGGGCGCGATCTCCTCGATCCCCGAGCCCGCCACGATGGTTCTGCTGCTCCTGGGCGGCGCGGGGGCGTTGCTGTGCCGCAGCGGCCACAGAGCATAGTCGCACCGGCGGCGGCAACCGGCGGCCGCGGCGGGTTGGCATCCCCCATGCCTGAGGCATCACGCGACGGTCGCTCCCGAAGCGTTGCGTCCCCAGGCCGGCAGGAGTACACTTGCGATGCCCAGTCGGCCCGGTGGCGGAATCGGCAGACGCTAGGGATTTAAAATCCCTTGTCCTTCGGGACGTGTGGGTTCAATTCCCACCCGGGCCAGTAGGGGGCATATATTGCAGCGTTAGCGGCGGAGCTTGCTACGCAGGTTTCCGGCGAACGCGCGCCTACTTGTTATCCGCCTGCCATAGCACCAGGACTGCTCCGCCGCCACCGCCGGTTGCGGCCTGGCAGTTTTTCAGCAATCTCGCGGTTGGATGACCCATGCCAGGACGATTCCGTGTGTCGCCCCGGTAACGGCGCCTGCAAGAAACACGCCGACGAGCGATTGTATGGAAAGCGATAGGACGATTGCGCCAACTCCGAGCAGGGCAGCTATGACGTTGGCGGGAATCCACCAGTACGCTCTGGTCGCGTAGCGGCGCAGGACGAACCACTGGCAAACTCCAGCGGCCAGGCCTGCGAGTGCGGCAACTTCGTACCAGCGGTCCAGGCAAGTATCCAGCGGAGATGTAGATGTGGAGATCGTTATATAGACGCAGGCTGCGGCCGCGCATTGGGCCGCTGCCCAGTGCCACCACCGCAGGCGCGGCAAGCGGGAATGCACGACTGCGGCCTGCAGAAGACCCGCCAAAAAGTTGATAATCACGAAGCCCAGGGACAGGCCCCAACTGCCGACAAGAATCTGAAGCCAGAAACCCGCTCCCGTCGCGAGGATCATCATCCCCGGCCAGATCAGGGCGTTCATCAGGATCCACTGCCAGTAGACCGTCACGGGCTTGAGAGCAGGCCCAAAGTGGTCGACCGTAGCGTATCCGTGATTTTCTGGGTTCTGCATCATGCGTTCGCCTTCGGCTTCATGATCCACGCCAGGGCGATGCCGTGGATCAGTCCCGCCATACCGCCGCCGCAACTGAGGCCCACCAATATGGCGGCCACCGGCTGGTGCGAGACCACGAATGCCAGGCAGAAGACGCCGAACCCGGCCGGGGCGGCCAGAGCGTTGAGGGCGATCCACCATCCGGCGCGGGAGGCGCGCCTGCGGAGGATCAGCCACTGGAAGACTCCGGCCGCCAGTCCGGACAGGGGCGACCACGTCAGGATTACAGTCTTGTCATGAGGCATCAGGCTGCCCGCTGCGATCCACGCCACGACGACAGCCGCGGCGGCGAAGGCCGAGAGCGTCCACGCCCACCAGCGTACGGCCGGGAACTTCGTGCGCAGGACGAGCCACTGGAAGAATCCCATGATGGCCCCGCCGGCCAGAACGCCCAGGGCGAGCCCGGCGCTGCGGGCCGCGGCGCCGCCCGCCATGATCATCGGAAACCCGACCGCACCGCCGCCCAAACCCGCCGCAAGCCACGCCAGAGCGTTCACCGTAATCCACGACAAATACAGAGTCCGGTGGCTCATCGGCGGGTGTGAGGTTTTCGTCTCGACGGCGAATGGACGGGGGATTCCTTGCATGGTGTCACCTCAGTTCCTTTCCTGGGTCACTGAAGGGAACAGGCCGAAATCCATTCTTCCATTTGTCCATAATTCCTCTGCGCCGGTTGTCTTGCCGCATTCCAAAAACTTCTAAAGCATCAGTTAAGGCTGCCGCACTCCATATTTCCCGTCATTCGTGTCATTCGTGACATTCGTGGACGTAACTCCCCGTCTCCGGCCCTACGGGCGAGTCACTTCGATGCGGAGGATCTGTTTTGTATTGTCGCCGATGCTGACGCGCTGGTCGATGCGGAAGCCGGCCAGGCAGACGATGCCCTCGTCGTCGCAGATGCAGATCTGGGCCTCGCGCACGGCCGGGGCGGCCTTGATGTTCGTCAGGAAGTCGCTGACGCTTTGGCTGCCGTCGCAGCCCAGCGGGCGAAAGGCGTCGCCGGTGCGGCGCGGGCGGCAGACGAGGCGGCCACAGATTTTCGCCGCGTCGAGCAGTTCCACGCCCGGCGGGGTGTCGTGGCAGTGAATCTCGAACGAGACCGGGTCCATCGGCTCGATAGAGCAGGTGACCTCGCGGCCGTCGGCCAGCAGCGTCGTGCCGGGGCAGGCCAGTTCGACCGCCGGCGGCGGTTGGGGCGGCTCGTCGGGGCGATGCTGGATGATGAACGAGTCATTCTCGCGGCGGGCGGTGAACTGCCCCGGCAGGGAGATGACGGCCGGTCCGTGGCCCAGCAGCGTCTCGACGAGCTCATTGATGCGTTCGGCCGTGACGGTCTGCATCGGCACGCCGACGTCTTCCAGGGCGATGCGGATGGCGTATTGCTGGATCAGCCGCGAGCGCGTCCCCAGCGGGCGGCGTTCGAGCACGATGGCGTTGGCCTCGCGCGACCACAGCGATGCCTCGATGGCCTGCCGCGCGCGCGTAGCGAGATAGTCCTCGGTCTTGGCGGCCTCGGCCGAGAGGCGCAGGATCGCGTCGTCGGCCTGGCCGTTGAGGCGCGTGCGCAGCAGCGGCAGCAGTTCGTGGCGGATGAAGTTTCGCGTCAGTTCGGTGTTGGCGTTGGACTCGTCGGTGCACCACGCGAGCTGCTTGCGACGGCAGTAGTCTTCGATGTCTTTGCGTCGGCACGCCAGCAGCGGCCGCACGATGGTGGGGCCAGCACCTTCCATCTTGCGCAGCGGGGGAATGCCCGCCAGCCCGCGCAGGTGGCTGCCGCGGGCGATGCGCTGCAGCACGGTCTCGACGTTGTCGTCGGCGTGATGCCCGACGGCCACCGCGTGGGCGTGCGCCTCGGTCGCTGCGGCGGCGAAGAACTCGTAGCGAAGCTCGCGCGCGGCGGTTTCGATGCTCTGCCCAGTGGCCTGGGCGTGTGCGGCCGCATCGGCGCGGTGATGAATGACCGGCAGATCCCACGAGCGGGCCAGCTCGACGACGAAGGCTTCCTCGTCGGCCGCCTGGGGCCTCAGGGCGTGGTTGAGGTGCGCGACGGTCAAGCGGTAGTCGCGATCCGGCAGGGCCGATAGCGAGCGCAGCACGGAGAGCATGGCGACGCTGTCGGCCCCGCCGGAGACCGCAACGACGGCCGGCGCGTGCGGCGCCAGCAGCGCGTGGGCGTCGATAAACGCCGCCACGGCGGCATCGAGGGGGTCTGCTGGTGATTGAGGGGGCAGCGGGGCCATAGCGATGTCCTTGCAGGCCAGTGCGCATCTATCCTATACTAAGCATCCTATCGTCCCGATGGCACAATAACGATGAGACCCGTTCCCCGATCCCGGCACGTGATGGCCTTGGCGATCTTCGTCGCCGTGGCTGCCATTTACGGCGGCGAGGCGTTCTACGACCAGCGCCTCGACCGCGAGCAGTTGCAATTGGCCACTGCGGCCGTCAAACGCCACAGCCCGGAGCTGTTCCCTCGCGACATGGTGTTCGGTCCCAGCCGCATGTCGGAGATGCACCCGCCGCTGTTCCTGGCGATCATGGAGATGGTGCTGATCCCGACGGACTACCGCGACCCGACCCTGCCGTTCCGCGTCCTGGCGCCGATCGTGGCGCTGGTCTACCTGTGCGGGATGTACTCGCTCATGCGCCGCCACTGCCGCAGTTGGTCGATCTCGGCGCTGGTGGCCGTCGCCAGCTCGGTGGTCATCGAAACGATGGGGCGGTGCTTCTGGGGGGCCGGGGCCATGACCTTCGTCACGCCCCAGGGGCTCGTCATCGCCGTCACGCCGCTGATCGCCCTGGCGCTGCTGATCTACGCCAACCAGTGGCGGGTCCTGCTGGTGTTCCTGGCCACGGGCCTGCTGGCCAACATCGACATGACGGCCGCGACCAATCTCATGCTCGTGCTGCTGGTGGTGTACCTGGCCGGGCAGAACTGGAAGCCCCGCGCCCTGGCGATGGGCGCGGCGTGCCTGCTCTGTGCGGCGGCCGCGGCGGCGCCGTACGTGTGGTACTTCTACACGCTGGCGGGGCGCACGGCGGAGTTTCGGATGGCCCCGTATATCGGCCAGTACGCCCCGATGGTCTCGCTGCAAGACTCGGGCATTCTCTACGGTCCGGGCAAGCTGCTGGGCGACCTGGGACAGTGGGGCGGCATGCTGGCGGCGCCCGTGATCCTGACGGCCGTCGTGCTCAGTCTGGTCGAACGGTTCCGCGTGCGCGACCTGAAGTTCTGGCTGGTCTGGACAGCGGCCGCCCTGGGCGCAGCAACCGTGCTCTACGGCGGGATGTACATCCTCGACATACAGGGCCGCGTCCCGCCGCCCACGACGGACTACCTCCAGGCCGTCTCGCTGGTGATGCTGCCGTTCTACGCCCTGCTGGCGCAGGCCCTGACGAACCTGTTCCGCCTCTTCCATCCGCACCGGCACTTGCTGCGATGGCTATGTGCGGCCGCCTTGGTGGCCTGGATGCTGCCGACGGATAATCTGCGCGTGGCGCGGCACCAGGCGCTTGATCTGGCCACCATGTTCCTGCCCGACAACGAAAAGCCGGCCAACGTGCTCCGCCACCGCGAGAGCGACCGCAGCCGCCAGCAGTTGCGCCGCCTGGCGATGGCCGCGCGCGAACACACGCCGGTCGACGCGATGTTCATCACCGAGTCGCTGGAGTTCCGCCTGGTCTCGCAGCGGAGCATCCTCGTCAGCATCCAGGACATGATCTACCTGCACCGCCTGGCGCCGGGCAAGCTGACGAGCTGGTACCGCTGCCTGTGCGGACAGCAGAAAGCCCTGCCCACCACCCAGGGCCCCGGCGATGGCGCGGCCCTGGTGCTGCTGGCGAAGGAAATCACCACCGCCATGACCAGCCCCAAGGGTCCGCCCGACCCCAACTGGAAGAGCGACGCACAGTGGTACGCCGTGCTGCCGGCCACGGCCGACATCGCCGGCCCGGGCATCCAGGAAGTCCCCTGGGCCAAACCCGCTCCCGGCGACTACTACCGCATCGTCCGCCTGCGATAGGGACGTTCCCCGGGGAACGTTTACCGCTTTCACAAGCCAGTCGGGCGGCCGATGGTCTCAGCAGCATGGCCAGGGAAGAGGTTTTTGCCCTGCCCGGGACGCGAAAGCGGTAAGCGTCCCAATCCCCGCGGCCGAGACTACGCCGCGCGTCGCGGAGTTGGGACGCCCAAAGCCTACAATGCAATGGACTTGAAAGGAGCCTATTCATGCGAACGCTGACTCTCGTGATGATCGCAATTTCACTGGCCGCCCTGAGCGGCTGCGGCACGGCTATTTCGGAAGGGGCGGGTAAGGCATTCGGTCCTGAGGGCGTTGTCGTTCCCATCCATCCGTCGACGCTGAGCACAGCCGAGCCGCTGCGGGAATATTCCCGGTTTGAACTGGGGACGTTCACCAACGATATCGCCGGCCAGCTCCCGGCGGACCTGCTGGGGCAGTTCCGAGCGCACTTCCCGGAGATGCTGGCCAAGTACAAGGTGGCCACCGGCACAGGCGGCAAGACGCTGCTGATTCGCGGGGTGGTCTTGAACTATGAAGGCAGCGGCAGCCTGGCCGTGATCACCTCGGCCGTCGAGGAAGTCGTCGTGCGGACGGAACTGGTGGATAAGGAAAGCGGCCGCGTGCTCGCCACCGCCAACTGCATCGGGCGCAGCACCACGCGAGTCAACCGCGGCATCGACAAAAAGGCCGAGGGCCTGGCCAAGGCCGTGGCCAAATGGATCGCCAAACTCCAGCATTTCCAAGAGGAACCGGAAGATTAACTTTCCAGAGAGTGCGACGGCGTTGGTGAAACTGAAGGTGCGCCCAACGGCACGTTAGCGGCGAAGCTTGTTCGACGCCATCGCAGCAGATACAGCAGGTATTTCTTCATGTGTCTTTCCGCCCGTGCACGCTTGCAGGAAACGACGCAGGGCGCAGCGTCATGTCAGATAAAGTTATCACAGGTGGGAATGCTCGTACTCCTTACTTTGAACATTTTGGTGGCAAATTTGAACACTAGATATGCTGGACGAACACTTGTCCGCGTGATACGCTCTCGGACATGAGCGACATCATCAAGAAGCCAAATCACGGGCTGCGCGTCGTCGCCCTGGACATGCGCGACGCCATCTTTGCGGGCGTGCTGTCCTATGCCCGCACTGCCGGGTGGCTCGTTTCGCCCACGGGATTTTACGGCGGCGGGCCCAGGAAGATCGCGAAATGGTGGAGCGCCGACGGCATCCTCGTCGGCGGGCAGCTCCGCCTGCGAGGCGCCGTGGCCGCCCAGTGGCGATCCAGCCGGATCCCCATCGTCCACTGTGGCGGCCTGCCCGTGAAGGGCCTGGACCAGCCGGCGGTATCGCTGGATTGGCGACAGGCTGGGCGAATGCCGGCGGTGCATCTCATCGAACGCGGATTCCGGCAGTTGGCATACTGCTACATGGGCAACTCCCCGTGGGTGAATGATGAACTGGCCGGAGCGCAGGCGGCCGCGGCAGCGGCCAATTGCACCGTGCACGTGCTGGATTGGAACCGGGAATATCGGCGATCACCGTCCCCCAGCCGCGCGAACCTGCGGCGATGGATGGGCAAGTCGTTGGCGGCGCTGCCCAAGCCGCTGGGGCTGCTGGTTGACGATGACTGGACGGCGTTGGAGGCCGTCGAGGCCTGTCGCGAGCGGGGGCTGACAGTCCCCGACGAGGTGGCGGTGGTGGGCATCGGCAACAGCGAGGTCTTCTGCGAAAACTCGCCGATCCCGCTGTCGAGCGTGGACCTGGACTACCCGCGTCTGGGCCGCGAGGCGGCGGTCATCCTGGACAAGCTGATGCAAGGCGGACCCAGAGCCAAGCAGCCCGTCGTAATCCCGCCGCGCGCCGTCGTCTGCCGGCGCAGCAGCGACATCATGGCTTCCGAGCATCCGGAGGTGGCCAAGGCCCTGCGGCACATGTGGCTCAACTGCGGCAATGTGGCTCTGGACGTTCCCGGCATCGTGTCGGTTACGGCGATGTCCAAGACGGGGCTGAACCTGGCATTCCGCAAGCATCTCAACCGCTCGATCGGGCGGCTGCTGCTGGAGATTCGCCTCAAGCGGGCCCAGGAACTGATGGCCACGACGGACCTCAAGATGCGCCAGATCGCCGCACGATGCGGATTCCTGGCCGCCAACACGCTGCGGTCGGTCCTGCTGCGAGAGACAGGCATGGGGCCGCGGGCCTGGAGACAGAAGAATGCCCTGTCGCCCCTGCCGCGATAGAGCGAAACGTAGGAGTCAAGCCGCTGAGGTCCACGCTTTGTCTCTTACCTTTGTGGTCTCCGTGATCTCTGTGGCAAAGTTGTTGGGAACCGTTATGGAAGAGCGAGACTCCGCATGAAGATAGCGTTTGCTTCATTGCTGCTGGCGAGCCTGGCGGCGGTTGCGGCCGCAGCGGCACCGACGTCACGGGCAGCCTCGCTCAAGAGCAATCAGGCTTCAAAGCGTAACTGCGGCAGTGCGGCCGTGCTTAAAGGCAAGGTATGCGTCTACAACGTGTTCGTCTGCGATGCACAGTCCGCCTGGCCCAAAGACAAGACGGAAGAAGCTGCGCGGCGGATGGCCGAGGCCCTGAAGTTTCTCGACGTCCACGCGGCTAAGTACAAGGCGAAAGTCGAGTTCGTCCAGGTCAGCGCCAAAGCAGACAGCAAGACGCCCGTGCCGACGGACATGTTCAAGCCGCAGGGATGGATCGCCGCGGCGATCAAGGCCGCCGCGGGCATGGACGCCAACGACCTTGTTCTTGCCCTCAAAAAACGGCACGCCGCCGACCAGGTGGCAGTCATCATCCACGTCAACAAGAGCGGCACGTCGTACAATTTGTCCTGCTGCGGGCAGGCCCGGCCGCCGCACGCCTGTGAGGAAGCGGTGATGTTCGACCGCTATCAGAGCGGGCAAGCGACCGCCGCGGCCAGCTACGCCCATGAGATCCTGCATCTCTTCGGCGCCGGCGAGTTGTATTTTCCGTTTGACCAGAACGACACTCGCAAGAAGGCCGCCGCCAAGTTGTGGCCGGCGGACATCATGCTGATGGTCGCCTACACGCTCAACAAACAGACCCTCGGCGAGTTCACCGCGTACCGCATCGGCTGGCTCGACACCCTCAAGCCCGAGCACCGCCAGTTCGAGGATGAAGGCTAGCGGGCGCTGGGTTATTTCGTTTGCCAGCAGTCGGTGCGGCGCGTACGCTGAAACTGAAAACAGATTCTAACCTGGAGTGCGCAATGTCCTACGCTGACGGCTGGGCGGCTTTGAATCTTCAGATGCCCGATCGCATTCCGCGCACCGAGGCGAGCGTCGACTATCCCGTCCAGTCGGCTGTCAGCGGGATCAAGATCACGCCCGAGAGCCCCGGTGAGGATTACCTCGAATGCACCAAGCGGTTCGTACGCCAGTGGGACTATGGCATGCTGTTCGGCTGCGCGATCGGCTACAACGTGCTGGAGAAGAAACGCTCGTCGATGGGCCACGCCGTGTATGCCGAGGGCGGTCGCGACTTCGACACCAACGTCTATGAGGCCTTCACCGACGTGGACGAGGCCCTGGCGTTCGATCCGTGGCAGACGTACGGTCCGGCCGACCACGCCGCGACGGTCAAGCTCTTCGACGACCAGTACGCCAACAACTGTGACGCGTTTCCCGACACGGTGAACATGACCGGCATCTACACCACGCAGATGTCGGGCATGATCGCGATCTTCGGATGGGACATGCTGCTGACGATGGCGGGGGTGAACCCCAAGGGATTCGGCGAACTCGTCAGCCGCTACGCTTCGTGGATGCAGCAGTATTACAACGCCCTGGCCGAATCGAAGACCCAGGTCGTCTACAGCCACGACGACCTGGTCTGGACGGCTGGGCCGTTTATCCACCCCGACTGGTATCGCCAGTACATCTTCCCAAACCTCAAGAAGCTCTGGGCCCCTCTGGTCGAGGCGGGCAAGAAGGTTATCTTCTTCTGCGACGGCAATTACACGCCGTTCATCGAAGACGTCGCCGCCTGCGGCAATGCGGCGTTCTGGTTCGAGTGCTTCACGGACCTCTCAGCCGTGATCGAGCGGTTCGGCCGCACGCACGCGATCATCGGCAATGTGGACACGCGCGTGCTGACGTTCGGCACGCGCAAGGCCATCCGGGCCGAAGTCGAGCGGTGCGTCGCCCTGGGGCGCGACTGCCCGGGGTACTTCATGTGCTGCAGCGGCCACATTCCCGCCAATGTGCCCATCGAGAATGCCCTGTACTATAACGAGGTGTTCCAGGAGCTTCGCCGGCGTTAGGGACGCTTACCGCTTTCACAGGCCAGTCGGGCGAACGATGCTCTCCGCAGCATGCCGCGGGAAAGATTCATTAACGCCTGCAAGACGGCGTTGATAAATACTTGGCGCCTCCGCCGCGACCTTCCCCCCTGTAACTTAGGGGATACGTGTGCTGCCCGAAACACATGGCTTGTTGGGGCTGATCTTGAGAGAATAGCGTCCTTCGGGAAATACAGGAAAGTGGCGGGCGTCCCTTTGTGGCGGGCGTCCCTTTTTTCTGTAACTTCTTGCGGCATAGGCTCCACTGCACCAGTGTTGGCCCCGGCGGTCGTGAAACTTGATGGCGGGTTAAATTATGAAATGGTTTGTTCTCATCGTGGTGCTGGCAGCGGTAGCGGTGGGGGCGTGGTGGATGCTGGGCAAGCCTAAGAATCCAGCTCCAGCCGAGCAGGCGGCGGCTACGGCCAGGGTCGCCCGTGGTGAATTGGTGCTGGAAGTGCAGGCCAACGGGTCGGTCGAGAGCAATCTCGACGTGGACATCAAGTGTAAGGCCAGCGGCGAGATCACCACGCTGCCCTACGACGTCAGCGACCGCGTGCCCAAGTACGTCCCCGGCAAGAACGAGGACAAGGCCCTGCTGGTGGCGCTGGACCCCATCGACGAGACCCGCGCCGTGCAGCGGACGCAGGCGATGTTTGACGCCGCCGCGGCCAAGCTCGATCTGGCCAAACAGACGCTACTGGTGGCCAAGCAGGACCTCGAGGTCGCCCGCAGCAAGGCGGCCGCCGACGTCGCCTCGGCCAAGGCACGGGCCGATCTGGCCAAGACCAGCCTCGAACGCACGCGCGAGATGTTCGCCCGCAACGTCAGCACCAAGAACGAGCTTGATACCGAAGTGGCCAACACGGCCGTCGCCGAGGCGACACTGAAAGTCGCCATGGCGCAGCAGGAAGCGGTCAAGAGCATGGAACTGGCCGTTCAGCAGCGCCAGGCCGACGTGACGCTGGCCGAGGCCAATGTCTCCAGCGCCAAGGTGGACCTGGCCGACGCGCAGCAGCGTCTGGCCGACACGAAGATCTACTCGCCCATCGACGGCGTGGTGACCTCGCGCGCGGTGCAGGTGGGGCAGATCGTCGCCAGCGGCATCCAGAATGTCGGCGGCGGGACGACGCTGATGACCGTCAGCGACCTGTCGCACATCTTCGTGGTGGCCTCGGTGGACGAGAGCGACATCGGCCGCCTGATCGAGACCGGGCATCTGGGGCAGGATGTGTCGATTACGACCGATTCGTACCCCGGGCGGCGGTTCCGGGGCAAGGTCGTCCAGATCACGCCGCGCGGAACGGTGGACTCCAACGTCGTGACTTTCCCCGTCAAGATCGAGGTGCTCGGCGACGGCAAGGAGGCCCTGACCGAGGCGTTGATGGA
>JAJFVE010000105.1 GCA_021371965.1 Planctomycetaceae bacterium | reverse complement strand
CGTTGGCCAGCACCTCGCCGGTAAACGTGCCGCGCGGTGATGCGGAAACTTTCGACATGCCTGCATGGTATGAAGCGAGCGAGGATTTTCCAACCGGAAACCTGTCCGCGGCTGAAGAGAATACGAATGGCACGAATAAAGGCGTGGTTTACGAGCACGTAGCTTTTTTCAACTTCCAGGATAAGATAGAGAATATGGACCTAGATCTTGAAGTCATTTCGGCCCGCGATGATCTGCAGGTTCTAGCTATTCGCTACTGTTGCGATGAAATGAGAATAGTGTTAGCCGAAGCGGGAAATACCGAGCAATATCAATATGCTATCGTGCTCAATGGGATACACGCGTATTTCGACCACGGTGTCATAGGCTTTGGCAGCATTGTGATTAAATGTGGAGCGGTGGGATCGTTTGGATGGAAGATGAAGTCCGAGGAGCGGCCTCAGCATTATGAACTGCAACTCGTCGACAAAGCTTCCATGGGGAATCCATTCAGAGTGATTGCCGACAGTATCGAGTACCGAATAGCAACGGAAGATGATAGGAATTGGCCGGGCTGATGATGGCTGCTGCCGCTATATCCATTTCTCCAGATCATTCGTTCATTCGTGACATTCGTGTTCTCCCCGTCCCCGCAGGTTGACACCCGCGCCGTGCGGTCATACCATCGGGGCAAAGGAATGATCTTATGGCCGGGAAAAAGGACAAATCGCGGGGCGGTTCCAAGAGTTGGCAGGCGCGGCTGACGGCGCAGGCTGATGCGGTCACCGCGCAGTTCGTCGCCAGTCTCGACATCGATCACGATCTGTGGCCGTACGATATCGTCGGCTCGATCGCCCACGCGCAGATGCTCAGCGAGGTCGGGCTCATCAGCGAGGGCGAGTTTCGCCAGATTCGCCGCGGGCTGCGGAGTATCGCCAAGTCCATCGCCAGCCGACAGCTCCCCATGAGCATCGAGCTGGAAGACATCCACATGGTCATCGAGAAGGCCCTGATCGACCGCATCGGCGCCGCCGGGGCCAAGCTGCACACCGGGCGCAGCCGCAACGACCAGGTCGCCCTGGACCTGCGGCTGTGGGCGCGCGACGCGGTGGACGACATCGCCTCGGCCATCACGAAATTGCAGAAGGCGCTGGTGACCCTGGCCGATCAGCAGGGTGATATTGTCATGCCCGCCTACACGCACCTGCAGCGGGCGCAGCCGATCGTGGCCGGCCACGCGTTGCTGGCGTATGTAGAGATGCTGCAGCGCGACGCCGACCGATTGGCCGACGCGCGCGTGCGGATCGATGTCTGCCCGCTGGGCAGCGGGGCGGTGGCCGGCACGAGCCTGCCGCTCAACCGAGCCCGCACCGCTGAACTGCTGGGCTTTGCGGCCGTCAGCCGCAACAGCATCGACGCCACCAGCGACCGCGACTTTCTCGCGGAACTCTGCTTCGCCTGCGCGCTGCTGGCGGTACACCTGTCGCGATGGGCCGAGGACTGGATCGTCTACTCGACGACCGAGTTCGGGTTCATCACCCTGGCCGACGCCTACTGCACCAGCAGTTCGATGATGCCCCAGAAGAAGAACGCCGACACGCTGGAGCTCGTCCGCGGCAAGGCCGCCACGGCGATTGGCAACCTCGCCGGGATGCTCACGCTGCTCAAGGGCCTGCCCCTGGCATACAACCGCGACCTGCAGGATGACAAGCGATTCGCCTTCGCCAGCGTCGCGGCGATGAAGCAGGCCCTTGCCGTCGCGGCAGGAGTGGTCTCGACGACGACCTTCAACGCCCAGCGGATCGCACGCGATCTCGAAGCCGGATTCCTCGACGCCACGTCGCTGGCCGAGTACCTCGTCGGCAAGGGCGTGCCCTTCCGCCAGGCACACGGCATCGTCGGCCGCCTCGTTGCCCGGGCCGAAGGGCAGGGCCTGACGCTGGCGCAGCTCCCGCTGGAAACGCTGCAGGAAGCCTGCCCGCAGGTGACGTCCGACGTGCAGGGCTGTCTCGGCGCCGCCAACGTAGCCGCCCGCTACAGCCCCCAAGGCGCCGCCGGAGCTAAGCAACTCCGCCAGCAGCTTTCATTCTGGAACAAGAAGCTCAAGTAAGCACCGGCCGCTGGGGCGCTGGCGCCTGCTGGGTGTGTGACCGGTTATAAGGAGAAGGCGATGAGTCAGAACGAACTGCTGGGGTCTTTGCTCTTTGTGGGCATGGCGATTGTGACGGCATTGATCGTGTTTCTCGTGCTTCGCGGCCCGACACGTATGATGTTGGGGATGAATTCGCGCCTGGCGGAGTCGCGGGCCTTCTTCGTGCGAGTTTTGTTCGTCATGCTGGTCTTGTTGGCGCTGGCAGTTGCGGCTGGGAGAATCTTCACTCTTCCCGCCGACGCCGCCTTCATGGAATATGTCTGGCAGGCCGCGGGGGCGCTCAACGGTGTCGTGGCGGCGATGGCTGTGGTTGTCGGGTCTTTCGCTATCGTCATGCTCGTCCTGTTGCTGGGGCTGGGGCGGTACCGTGACGAATGAGCAATACCTGATCGTCTCGTATTTTTCCGCGGCGGCCGCCGGCGTGCTGGCGGCTGTCGCCACGGCGTTGCTGCTGAGGCGGCCGCTTCGCGAAGCCGTGGCCCGCTTTGCCGTCCCCGTCCGGCGTTTCATGACGAGGAGTCTGTTTGCATGGTTTGTGTTGGCAGCGCTTCTTGTGTTCATGTCCGTAGGGTACTTCGGGACGTGCGACCACAAGACGTATCAATCCGTTGTTGAAGATATGCCCTGGATGATCAGCAAGACCCGCTTCCAGATTCAGAGGGTTTCGGCCGTGCTTTTCGTTGCGGTGCTGACGTATGCCATGTCGATGGCCGTCGTCCTGATCATTCCGCGGCGAAAAGGCTAGGCTTCTACCGATAAGATTGAACATGCGTGAATTGGATTTCATCGAGTGGATATATAACCGCAGCCGGTTCGACGCCGGCGCGGTACCCGTCGGGCCGGGGGACGATTGCGCCGTCGTGAAGGTCGGCCGGGAGGATGTGCTGATCACGGTCGACCAGGTGCTTGATGGCGTGCATTTCATGCTCGACCGCGATGGGCCTATGGCGGCCGGCCGCAAAGCGATGGCGCGGAACCTTTCGGACATCGCGGCGATGGCGGGCGTGCCGACGGCCGCGGTCGCATCGGTGGCTTTGCCGCGCGGGCTGAGCGAGCTTGACTGCCAGGCGATCTACGCCGGCCTGCGCGAGGCGGCCGATGCGTTCAACTGCCCGCTGGTCGGCGGCGACGTGGGCTCGTGGGCCGATAGGATGGCCATCAGCGTGACGATCATCGGCCGTCCGGGCCCGCACGGGGCCGTGCTGCGCAGCGGCGCCCGCAGCGGCGACGCCATCTGCGTCACCGGCAGCCTGGGTGGCTCGTGGCGCGGCCAGAAGCACCTGACCTTCACGCCGCGCATCGCCGAGGCGCTGGACATTGCTCGTCGCTGCGACCTGCACGCGATGATAGATATCTCCGACGGTCTGGCCGCTGATCTGCATCACATCTGCAAGGCGTCGCACTTCGGGGCAGAGATAATCGCCGCCGACGTGCCCGTGGCCGGCAACAGCACCCTCGACGGCGCCCTGTCCGACGGCGAGGATTACGAACTGCTCTTCACGCTGCCGGCAGGGCAGGCCGCCGCGTTGGTAGCCCAAGGCGCCGCCGGGACGAGCGTGACGCGAATCGGCACGATGGTGAGCGACAGCGACGTGGTATTGATCGACCCCGACGGCGGCCGGCGGCCTCTGCCGCCCAAGGGCTGGCAGCACAGCACATGAACGCCCCCGCGCGAGAAGAAGTCTTCACCACCGACAGCGTCGAGGCCACACAGGCCCTGGGCGCCGCCCTCGCCGCCCGGTTCACCAAAGGTGATTGCGTGGCCCTGATCGGCCTGCTGGGGGCCGGCAAGACCGCCTTGGTCCGCGGTCTGGCCGCGGGCCTGGGCGTGCAAGACACCCGCGTGGTCTGCAGCCCGACATACGTGATCGTGCACGAATACGCCGGCCGCCTGCCGGTCTATCACCTGGACCTCTATCGCTTGGGCGGCCCGGAAGAGTTCGTCGACCTGGCCGTCGAAGAAATGCTGGCCGAAGGCGTAGTCATCATCGAATGGGCCGAGCGAGCCAGACAATATCTGCCCAGGCGGCGATGGCAGATCGAGATTGAGATCACAGGAAAGCACAGCCGGCGACTGCGATTGACGAGAGTCGAACGCTGACGGAGGGAAGGAAATAACCGACGACGAGGACGAGAATTTCCGAATCCGCGTCCTCTTCGTGTCTTTGTGTCTTTATGGTTAACTCCCCGTCCGCGCATGGGCGTTCGTGGGCGGCGGGTGGCCTCGGTAAAACAGTACGGTGTGGTCGGGTGCCACGCACAACTCCGTTGTGCGTGTCCCTGACCATTACTCGTAGAACGATCTTTCTTTGAGATGATCATTCCCTTACCAGCGAACGATTCCCTGCTGTTTGGCACACATTGGCACGCATAACGGAGTTGTGCGTGGCACCCATTTTTTGCAGCATACGAGTGTTTATTCTCGTGCAAGGCCTGGGGTCCCTGTTGCCGCGGCGGCGCCAGCCAGGCCGATGCGGAGGGCATTGTCCGGGTGAACGAGACAACCGCGACAGTCGACATGTAAAGATTTACAGAGAAAAGAGATATAGAAACTGTCGTTTTCAGCATTGCCCAAAACAGACAAGAAAAGACAATAAATGGACAATGACGTTTCCTCCATCGAACAGTGGGGAAGAACCGACGACAAGGACAGAGGTTGGAACACACGGCGCTATGCGCGTCGCCAGGGCGTCCCGCCGAGAACGCGCGGGGCGACCCCGCCGCTAACGAGATTCACATCCATCCATCCATCCATCCATCTATCCGATCCATGTCCCAATCCTCTTAATCCTTTCAATCCGTGTAATCCCGCACTTCCCGTCCCTGCCGGATGCGGATGAAATGTTGACGCATGTGGCGCAAACGCGGTATTCTTGTGGTTTATTCATTCGGGAAAGAGAGCGATGGAAGAAGCTATTACCAAGGCCGGGGCTTTGATTGAAGCCCTTTCGTACATCCAGCGATTCCGCGACAAGATCATCGTCATCAAGGTCGGCGGGTCCATCATGGACGAACCGGCCGCGATGAAAGGGCTGCTCACCGACGTGGTCTTCATGCGGACTGTCGGCATGCGGCCGGTTATTATCCACGGCGGCGGCAAGTCGATCTCGGCGGCGATGGAGTCGCTGGGGCTCAAGGTCGAGTTCGTGCAGGGGCGGCGGTACACCGACACGGCGGCGCTCAACGTCGTCGAGCACGTGTTGTGCAACGAGATCAATCGCCAGATGGTCGACGAGATGCAGCGCCTGGGCGCCAGCGCGATGGGCCTGCACACCCTGAGCAGTTGCGTGCTGCAGGGGCAGCGGCTTTACCTGGAGACCGAGGGCAAGAAGATCGACCTGGGCCTGGTGGGCAAGGTGACGCAGGTCAACGCCGCGCTGGTGGCGATGCTCTGTGCGGCCGGGACGATCCCGGTGATCGCCCCGCTGGCGCGCGACGCCAGCGGCGCCAAGCTCAACTGCAATGCCGACACGGCGGCAGGCGAGGTGGCGGCGGCGCTGGTGGCCGAGAAGCTGGTGATGGTCTCGGACACGCACGGCATCCGCACAGACTCGTCAGACCCTGAGAGCTTCGCCTCGGTGGTGACCAAGGCGCAGATTCAGACGATGATCGCCGACGGGACGATCAGCGGCGGGATGCTGCCCAAGGTGGAATCGTGCCTGCGGGCGCTGGACGCGGGGGTGGCCCGCACGCACATTATCGACGGACGGTTCAGCCATTCGCTGCTGCTGGAGATCTTCTCCGACCGCGGCGTTGGCACGCTCATCCAGAAATAATCATGATCAAAGACTTCATCAGCCTGACCGACTTCAGCTCGCAACAGCTTTCGCGCCTGCTGCGAAAGGCTCTGGACGACAAGAAGGCGTTCCAGGCCGGGCGGCTGGCGGCCACGCTCGAGCGCAAGACGCTGGCGATGATCTTCGAGAAACCCTCGCTGCGCACGCGCGTGAGCTTCGAGACGGCCATGACGCACCTGGGCGGGCACGCGATCTACCTGACCAAGAGCGATATCGGCTTGGGTCAGCGCGAGTCGATCGCCGACGGCGCTCGGACGCTGGGGCGCATGTGCGACGGCATCATGGCCCGCACGTTCAAGCACGAGTACGTCGTGCAACTGGCCGCCCACGCACGCGTGCCGGTCATCAACGCCCTGACGGACTACTCGCACCCCTGCCAGGCGATGGCCGACATCATGACGCTGCAGGAGCTGATGGGGGCGGACCTGTCCGGGCGCAAGCTCGTCTTCGTGGGCGACGGCAACAACGTGGCCCGCAGTCTCGCGATGATTTGCTCGCGGCTGGGGATCGAGTTCGTGCTGGCCTGCCCGCGCGGGTATGAGTTCGAGAAAGACTTCGCCTCCAAGCTCGACCGAGGGGCGACGTTGGTCGTGACGGACGATACGAAGGCGGCAGTGGCCGGCGCCGACGCGATCTACACCGACACGTGGGTCTCGATGGGCCAGGAGGCCGAGAAGGCCAAACGCGTCGAGGTCTTTCGCTCATTCCAGGTCAACGCCAAGCTGATGGCCGCCGCGGGCAGCCAGGCCGTCGTGCTGCATTGCCTGCCGGCGTACCGCGGATACGAGATTACCGACGAGACGTTCGAGGCCCATGCCGAGACGATCTTCCGCCAGGCGGAAAACCGTCTGCATTTCCAGCGCAGTCTGCTGGATGTGCTGATCGGTCAGGGCGGAATCGAGTAGCACGGCCGTCCCGGCCGTGCAGAGGCAAGAGCATGGGCGGGACGCCCATGCCACAAGACACATGGCCACAAAGCGACATGACGGCCGGCGGGCGGGGCAGCTTCGAGCGGTGCGGATCACGCCCAACTTTGTCGGCACGGCCGGCGGGTCGTGCCTGATCGAGATGGGCGGCACGCGCGTCATCTGCACGGCCAGCTGCGAGAGCAATCTGCCCCCATGGCGGCGCGAGCTGGGCGTGGGCTGGGTGACGGCCGAGTACGGGATGCTTCCGGCCTCGACCGGCCAGCGCAAGAGCCGCCCCGGCGCCAAAGGGGACAGCCGCGCGACGGAAATCCAGCGGCTGATCGGGCGCACGCTTCGCAACGTGGTGCGCCTGGAGAAGATCGGCCCGGTGACGCTGACGCTGGACTGCGATGTGCTCGAGGCCGACGGCGGAACGCGAACGGCCGCCATCACCGGCGCGTACGTGGCGCTGTCGCTGCTGGCGCGGCGAGCGGAAGCGGCGGGCAAGTTCCAGCGCGGTGCGGTGCACACGGCCGTGGCTGCGGTGTCGGTGGGGATAGTCGACGGGTCGGCGATGCTCGATCTGGACTACCGGGAAGACTCGCGGGCCGAGGTGGATATGAACGTGGCGATGGTGCGCGGGGGCAAGTTTGTCGAGATCCAGGGTTCCAGCGAGAAGCGCCCGTTCGGCGCGGGCGAACTGGCCCGGCTGCTGACGTTGGCGCGGGCCGGAATCCGGCAATTGCTGACCGCCCAGCAGCGGGCTATTGAAGAGGGACTGCGATGAAGACTCCACTGTCAAGGATGATGATCGTGCTGGCCGCGGGGGTCATTACGCTATGCGGGTGCGAACCGCGCAGCATGAGCTGGCAGGGCAGCGGGCTCGCCCCCAAATCGAAAGACGGCGACGAAGTCACCATCGTGCTAGGCGCGGTGCGAGGGGCCGAACACTCGCGGCAGGCGGCCCAGTGGCGCGGGGAGATCGAGCAGGAGACCGGGTGGAAGAACGTCTTCGCGGTCGATCAGGAAGGCTTCAGCCAGATATGCTGGAACAAGTATCCTTCCATCGAGGCCGCCCGCGGCGATCTCAAGAAGGCCAAGGAGTACGTCCGCTCCGATGGCACCCACCGGTGGAAGCCTTTCATCAGCGCGGCCATTCAGCAGCTTCCCGGCAAGTCCGTCGGACCGGCGGAGTGGGACCTGACCCAGCAGAAAGACATGTACGTCTACACGATCGAGGTAGGGGTCTTCTACGACGTGCCCGAGGCCAACTATACCGGGCGCAAGAATATCGCCGTAGAGTACTGCAAGCAACTGCGCGACGACGGGTTGGAGGCATACTACTTCCACGGCCCCAGCCAGTCCTCGGTGACGGTCGGTCTGTTCCCGCGAACGTCGATGCAGGAGAAGCCCGCTGACCAGAGCGACGGCGTGAAGCGCCCGCCGGTGCTGACGATCGTCGACGATCGCATCACGAAGATTCTGGCCTCTGAGCGGTTCAAGTACCTCTGCGTCAACGGCAGGCAGGAACTGGTGCTGTTGAAGGATCCCAAGACCGGCCAACCGGCCAAGGTCGCCCGCCCGTGCGCGGTGTTGCAGATCAGCAAGCCCAAGATGCCCGCCGCGCCCGCCGGGTCGGCAGCGCCTGTCAGCCGGCAAGACTTGATGACGCTGCCATGAGTGCCACGGCGCATCGACGAGTCGTGGCCGCCACGCGAAATGGCGGCAAGCTGCGGGAGATCAAACTCGCCCTGGCTGCAGCGCCGGTGGAGGTCCTCTCTCTCGATGCCTGGCCGGACCTGCGCGAGCCCGTCGAGGACGCTCTGACCTTCGCCGGCAACGCGGCCATCAAGGCCCGCTATTATGCAGCCGCCACGGGGCAGTGGTGCCTGGCAGACGACTCGGGACTGCTGGTCGACGCCCTGGGCGGTCGGCCGGGCGTGCACAGCGCTCGCTATGCGGCGGGCGATTGCCCCAGCGGCGCCGGCCGCGAGGCTATCGACCGTGCGAACAACGCCCGCCTGCTGGCCGAACTCGAGAGCGTCGGCGACGATCGGCGGACCGCGCGATTCGTATGCTGCCTCGCCCTGGCCGATGCCGACCGAATCATCCTCACTGCCCAGGGCAGCGTCGAGGGCGTCATCATCGCCCGCGCCCGCGGCGAAAACGGCTTTGGCTATGACCCGATCTTCCTCGTGCCGGAGCTGGGGCGGACCGTGGCCGAGCTTGACGGGCAGACCAAGAACCAGATCAGCCATCGCGGCAAGGCCCTCAAGCAACTCGCTCAGATGCTGGATCAGATGACCTGAGCAAAGCCGCTTTCGGCCTGGCAGTTTTTCAGGTTCGCCGCAATCTCTTGCGAAGCAGATTAGCCCCCGCGATGACGGCGGCCGCAAGCGTGTAGATCGCCACCGTCGCCCACCATTGGGGTGCGGGCGGGGCGTAGTCGCGGATGCCTGAAATGCGATACATCAGTCCGCTTTCGTGCCAGATGTACCTCACGTCCTCGACGGACCAGATGCTGTAAAGGGCGTTGGGATAGATCGCCGCGGCCAAGGCGGCCTTGCGAAGCGGGGCCGTCTCCAGGAGGTTCGGCGCCCACAACGGCGAAGCCATGGTCGCCAGCAGGATCGTTCCGGTCAGTGCCGCCAGTGCCAGCTGGGCCGGGCGGCGTTGCCCCAGCCGCACGGTCGCGACGCAGAAGAGGCACATGGCCGCCAGGATCAGGTATATTTCGAGCGCCGCCGTCAGCGGCAGGACCCGCATCTGGCACAACACGAGCAGGAGCACCGCCACGGCGTCGACCACGGCGCCGGCACGCAGGACCGCCCCGATTCCGTCGCGGGCCCATGCCGCCATGGCCCCGCAGGACAAAGCCGTCCAGACGGCCGCCACCGCCAGCAGCGACACGACCAGCGGATAGCGCGCCACGCCCGCCAGAGACATCGCCAGATACAGCCCCGCCAGCAGCGAGACGGTCGCTGCCGCAACGGACAGGCACGCCCAGCCGTCATTGTCCCAACTTCGCCGCAGCGGCGATGGGCGAGCGGGGGAGCGGGACTGATCCTGGGCGTTCATTTTCCGGCGGCCCCGGCGGGCACGGCCGGTTGCGTCGAGGCGACGTATTTCGCCTGCGCCTCGCGCAGTTGCCGGGCGTAGCTGGTGAGCAGGTCGAGGTGGCTGCGGGTAAAGCGGATCTCCTGGTCAAGCTGCTGGAGGGTCTTGCCCGACTGCTCGACGGGGTCGATCACGGAGTTCTGGGCCTGGGCGAACTTCTCCTGCCAGTCCTTGAGGGCCTGCGTCTCTTCGCCGGCGGTGCGTGGCAGCATTCCGGCGTTGAGGATGGGGTGTTCGACCTGGATGTCCACGACGCGTCCCACCTCGAGTTCGCGGCGGATCATGGCGACATCATGGGCGGTCGTATAAGGGTCGCAGCGTAGGATGACCTGGCAGCGGGCGTGGTCGTTCACGAGCTTGCGAGCCCACTGGGCCAGGGAGTCCAGCGGGACCTCGCGGCCGGAGACCAGAGCGGCGCCGAGGCGCGTGATCTGGATGACGGCGCGGGCATCGTCGGCCTTGTCTTGACCGGGCAGCGGCGTGATGATGATCTGGACGGGGGTCTTCAACGGCGGAATGGCGGCGGTATTGGCCTGGTAGTTCAACTGCGAGTTCTTGTCGGAACTCTCGAAGGGCACGTCGATCACGGCGGCTGCGAAGTTGGCGACGGAGATGATATCGCCATCGGAGTCGGCCCAATACGTGCCGTCGGAGAGGATGTCCGAGCCGACAAAGATCCAGTGCTTGGGCAGGGTGACGTTCTTCTGGTTGCCCACGGGGGCCAGCCACGCGGTCGGATCGGCGGTCTGGACGTTGCCTTGAGCATCTTTCCATCGCAACTGCACGTTCAGGCGGGCGCCGCGGGGGGGCAGCATGACGCCTTTGCCGTCGACGGGGGATTCATAGTACTTGGCCGGTTTGCCTGCCGTCAGGCCCAGCGCCAGCAGCGCCGCGTGAAGGTGGGCGCCCTGCGCTTCGGTGGCCAGAAGGCTCTCGTACTCCTTGGTCTTGGCCTTGCAGACCAGCAGTTCCAACTGACCCTCGCGAAGGACCACCGTCGCGTCGAGCGTGATCTTCCGGGCCGCCAGGTCGACCTGAAGATGGGGGAACTTGAGCACCTTGGATGCAGGGGCGGAAGCCGGCGCCGGATCGCCCAGGCCCGCCCCGGCCAGGGCCGTCAACGAGAGTATCGCCAGTGTCCAGTGTCGAATGCGCATGTCCGATCCTCTGCGGCAGGGGTCCGAAATTACAGGCCCATCATAACGCGCCGCCGGCAAATAAAACACCGGGCCGCGACACTCGTCGCGGCCCGGCGGGGTCAGATCGTCACTGAGTGGATCAGGGAAAGGCCAGTTCTTCCTGTTCCTTCTGGATGATGATTTTGGGCTTGATGAGGATCAGCAGCACGTCGTCATCTCGCGTGAGGGAGCGGTTGCTCGTCAGGCGGTTGAGGATGGGGATCTTGCTGGCGATGGGGATGCCCTCTTCGCGGGTGGCCTCGCCGGACTTCTTGAGGCTGCCCAGCAGCAGCGTTCCGCCGTCGGGGCAGGAGATCGTCGAGGATACCTCGCTGTTGAGCGTGGTGGGCAGTTCCATCGCGCTGATGGTCTGGCTGCCGGTGATCGGGTCGGTGAAGTTCTGCAGCGTCAGCGTGCGGGTGGACCCGGTGGAAATCTGGGGCCGCAGCGTCATGGTGACGTACCGCCGGTCGTCGGAGATGACGGCCTGCACGTCGAGCATGGTTCCCGTCTGAAGGTCGGCGGTGGTGACGGTGGCGGTCTGGTTGGAGCCCGACGAGCCGTCCGGGTTGGTGATGATCTGCCGCGTGAGGGTAAAGTTATCGACGTACGTCTGCGTGCGGACCAGGGCGATGTACGACCGCTGCCCGTTGAACAACGTGACGCGCGGGGCCGTCAGGGTGCGGGTGTGGGCGTCGGCCTGCGTGGCCTGAAGCAGGAAGGCCACCTGGATGTCGTCGATGAAGGTGTCGCTGATCTGGAAGGCGACGGGCACGCCGCCGGCGCCGGCGGCGCCGATGTCATTGCCGACGCCGGTAGCGACGGTTTGGGACCAGGCGATCGGGGCTCCGCCGAAGGTCAGCGGGCTCCGCAGGTCGGTCAGGGTCTTGGTGTTGTCGACGGTGATGGTGGCCTGGAATCCGATACGCTGCAGGAAGCTGGCCCGAACCTGGATGAACCGCGCCTCGATGGAAATCTGCAGGGCCCGCGCCTCGCGAAGCTTGCCCAGCAGGGCCATGATCTTCTCATGGTTCTGGGCGGTCTGCGTGATCACCAGTTGCCCGGCCATCGGGGCGATGCCGATCTCATTGGTATTGGCCCAGGTGTCCGGCGCGATGGTCTTCTTGATCAAGTCCACGATCTCGTTGGTCATCTCTTCGGTGGTCTGCTCGACCGTGGTGCCCAGGGCCTGCTGCCCGCCGACCGTTCCGCCCAGCGTGCCCGTGCCGCCCAGCCCGCCGCCCAGGCCCGTGCCGGTGTTGGTGCCCTGGTTTCCGGCGTTGGTGGCCAGTTGTAGGCGCGGACCGACGAAGATCGGGGCGTTGATCAACAGGTCGCGGATGTCGTACACCCGCGTCATGGTCTTGGTCGCCAGGTCGTCGCGAGTCGAGATCGTGATCACGCCGTCGTCGAGCACCCAGTCCAAGGCCGCCGAGGCGCCGACGTCCTCGAGAATCACCCGCAACGCCTTTTCCAGCGAGACATCCTGCAGGTGCACGTTGACGGTGGTGCTCTTGCTGATCCCGGCCGTCGAGAGCGCGCCCCACTTGACGTAGATGTTCACCGTCGAGACGTCGCGGAGGAACTGGATGACGTCCTTGAACTCGATGTCCTCGAACTTGAGCTCTTTGATGCGTTCCTTGAGCCGCTTGTGGACGGCGCGATCGCGGTCGGATTCGATCGAGGCCGTCACGCCCCATTGCTTGCGGCGTTCGGTCAGTTCGCGCCAGTCGCGCGGGTACTGCAGTTCGTTCCACCAGGGGGTTTCGCTGCGTTTCTGCTCGATCATGACCAGGTCGTGCTGGTACTGGAAGTCCTTGGTGACTTCTTTCTGCTCCATCAGCAGCATGAACTGGCTGAGGTACTCGCGTTCTTCCGCGGCCCAGCGGTTGCCCGGGTCGAGCACGAGGATGCGTTCGACGCCTTCGAGGGCGGCCTGGAACTTGCGCTGGGACTTGAGGGTGCGGGCCTGGGTCATCAGCGTCGCGATGAGCTGCTGGCGCTGGGCCCGCTCGCGCACGATGCGCTCCTGCTCGATCTTGCGCATCTCGGTGAGCTGCTTTTCCGCTCGCAGGGCGGTCCACTGCGCCTGGCGATTTTCGATGTGCTTGAGTTGCCCCTCGATCTGCGCCACCTTGCGGCGGTAGTCGCTCAGGCTGTACAGCTCCTTGCTCTTGTTGAGGGCGTCCATCGCCAACTGGGCGGCGTTGGTGGCGGCCTTAAACTCGTCGACGCTGTCGGCGCGGGCGAGGGTCTCGTTGCTGATGCCCAGCTGGCGGGTGACTTCCAGATCGACCATCTGCCGCGCGACGCGGCGGCGGCGCTCCAACTCCGTCACGGGGGTCGATTCCTGCGTCGTATCCATCAGGCCGGCGGCGAAGTCGAGTTGCCGGCGCGCCTCGGGAAGGTCCGGATCGAGCTGAAGGGCCCGCTCGAACAGGCGCCGAGCCGTGGCGGGATCGTTGGCATCGAGGGCGGCCTTGCCCTGATCGAGCAACCGCTTGGCTTCCATGCGACGGGCGGCGACGGCGGCCAGCAACTGCTCATTCTGGGCCGGCGCTGTGGTGGGCGCGGTGGCCGGCGCCTGTGCGACCGCAGCGACGGGGATGGGCTTGGCGACCGCGGCAAGGGGGGCAGGCTTGGCGGCAGCAGCGGCAGCGCTTTGTTTGCGGGCGATCAGGGCCGCCTGTTCTGAAGCGTGCTGGCGCTGTGCGGGGGGCAGGAAGGGGCTGGCCGCGGCCGTTTGAAAGCCCTTGGCGGCGTCGTTGAGCTTGCCGGCCTTGAGGGCTTCTTCGGCGGCCACGAGAGCTTCGGTGGCGGCGGCCTGTCCTTTGATCGCGCCGTCGACGATGCTGAGGCGATCGTTGAGGGCGGTGCGGTCGGCCTTGCTCAGCGCGTCGGCGTTGACCTGGAGCAGCGTGGCCTTGGCCTGGCGGTAGTTGAAGGACCTGAACTCAGTCAGACCCTTGTCGAGCAGTGCCTTGGCCTGATCAGCGCGATTGTCCTGAGCCCAGGCGAGGCTGGACATGGCCATCAAGGCCGCTGAAAGGGCTACGCGGAGTCCGTTCCGAATAGACACAAGGAAACTCCTTTTCTCTTGCGCGCAGACGCCGATGTCTGGACCGGCGGCCACAGTGCGTCTAGTTCAATGACGATAGAGTACACCATATGTTTTCGGCAGTAAATCAAGAAGTTTCTGAGGAAAAGTATTTCGAAAAAAAACGCCGACGGGGAGTTGACCGCAAACGCACAAAGACACGAAGAGACGGGGACCGGAACGGGGACGGGGACGAGGATTTAACCACCAAGGCACGAAGGCACGAAGAAGAACGGGGACGGGAGCACAAGACCAGTTTTTTCCTCAACTCTGAACGCGCAAAGGAACGAAGATGAATACGTGGATAGAACCCTCAGCCCAGTCCCGGCAACGGTTTAGATTATCGCCAGGCAGGTAGTGCATGCGGCCTATGCGGTGCATAAAGCGGCCCTGTACGATGGCCTGGAACTCGACGCCGGAATGCGGCTCGATCTTGTTGTGGCCGATTGCCTTGTCGTAGAACTCAAAGCCGTCGAGAAACATAATTCCCTCCTCCAAGCGCAGTTGCTGACCTATCTCAAATTGACCGGCCACCGTTTGGGCCTGTTGGCAGATTTCAACGCTCCCCTCATCAAGGACGGAATCCGACGAGTCGTCCCATAAACTCTCTTCCCTCTGCCGCCCCATTCCTCTTCCATTTCCCATCATGTTGAAGTCTTCACGAGATCCTCGTCTCCGTCTTTCGCCGTCTCTCTTGGTGTCTTCGTGCCTTTGTGGCCAATCCCCTGCAAAAGAAAACGGCCGCAGATTCGGACGAATCTGCGGCCGTGCGGGTCGCATCGGGTCTATTACGGGAAGGCCAACTGCTCTTCCTCCTGCTGGATGATGATCTTGGGTTTGATCAGGACCATGAGCACGTCGTCGTCGCGGAGCATTCCGCGGTTGTTGGTCAGGCGGTTGATGATGGGGATCTTGCTCAGGATCGGAACGCCCAGTTCACGTTCGCGCTGTCCGGCTTGCTTGAGTCCAGCCAGCAGCAGCGTGCCGCCGTCGGGCACCGAGACGGTCGTCTCGAGTTCGCTGGTGAGCAGGTCGGGCAGTTCCATCGCGTTGAGGAGCTGGTTGCCCTGGGGATCGATCAGGCCCGCCAGCGTCAGCGTGCGCGTGGTGCCGGTGCTGATCTGGGGCCGCACGGTCAGCGTCACATACCGCCGGTCGTCAGAAACGACGGCCTGCACGTCCAGCATCGTTCCGGTGGACAGGACGGCCGTCTCGACGGTGATCTGCTGCTGCGTGGCAGTTGTTCCGGCGCTGACGGAGGCCTGGGTGAGACTGAACTGGCGGACGTAGGTCATCTGCTGCTGGACGAGGATGTAGGACCGCTGCCCGTTGAACAGCGTGACCCGCGGGGCCGTCAGCAGGTGCGTGTGGGCGTTGGCCTGCGTGGCCGTGACGAGGAAGGCCACGCTGATATCGTCCAGGATGGCGTTATTGATCTGGAACGCCGGCGGCGGGGCCAGCGAGGAGATGTCCAAGCCGATCTGCGTGGATCCGGGGTTCAGCGCCCAGGCGATGTTGCCGCCCAGCGGGGCGGTGGCCGGTCCAATCACCAGCGGGTTGGTCAGGTCGGTAAAGACCTTGGTGTTGCTGAAGGTGATGCTGGCCTCGACGCCGATCTCCTGCAGGAAGCTCTCCCGCACCTGGATGAAGCGGGTCTCGATCGACACCTGCAGCGCCTGGGCCTCGCGAAGCTGGCTGAGCAACTGGGCGATCTTTTCCTGGCTTTGGGCGGTCTGGGTAATCACCAGTTGCCCCTTGATCGCCTGGATGCTCACGCGGTTGGCATCGGCCCAGGAATCCGGGGCGATGGTCGTCTTGATGAGATTCGTGATGCTGTTGAGAATTTCTTCCTGCGAGACTTCCTCTTCGCCGGTGGTTCCCAGCGCCTGGCCGCCGACGCCGGCAGCGCCGCCACCGAGCCCGCCGCCCAGACCCGTGCCCGTGCCCAGGCCCGTGGTGCCGTTGTCGTTCTGGTTTCCGGTGGTGGTCCCCAGCCGCGGGCCCACGAACATCGGCGGGCGGATCATCATGTCGCGGATGTCATAAACGCGCGTGACGGTGCGGGTGGTCAGGTCGTCGCGGGTCGAAATCGTCACCACGCCTTCGTCCAGGATATATCCCAGCGGCGCCGAGGCGCCCACGTCTTCCAGAATCACCCGAAGGGCCTTCTCCAGCGTCACGTCCTGAAGGTGGACGTTGACGGCCGTGTTCTTGCTGATGCCGGCCGCCTGCAAGGCGTTCCAGCGGACGTAGATGTTGACGCCGGAGACGTCTCGCAGGAACTGGATGACGTCCTTGAGTTCGATGCCGTCGAAATTAAGTTCCTTGATTCGCTGCTTGAGTTTTTCGCGGGCGGCGCGGTCGCGTTCGGACTCCTCGCCGGAGGTCACGACATATTCTTTGCGGCGCTCGCTGAGTTCACGCCAATCCTTGGGGTATTGGATTTCCTTCCACCAGGGAATCTCGGTGCGCTGGTTGTCGATGAGGGCCTTGTTGACGCCGTAATCGCGGTCCTTGACGGCCAGTTTCTCGTCCATCAGCAGGATGAACTGGGCGAGGTCTTCCTGACGTTCGGCGGCCCAGCGATTCTCGGGCTCGATGGCCAGGATGCGGCGGACCTCCTCCAGGGCCTGGGGGTACTTGCGTTCGGACATCAGGGTGCGGGCGCGGGTCATCAGGGTCCGGACCTTGCTCTTCTGCTCGGCCAGGTTCTGCGCGACGCGCTGCTTCTCGATCTGGAGCAGTTCGGCTTCCTGCTGGGCGAGGCGTTTGCGCACCCACTCGCTCTGGCGCATCTGGATGAATCGCATCTGGTTCTCGATCATCGTGCGCTTGTCGTTGAATTCCTTGCGGCTGTAGAGGTCGCGGTTGCCGGTCAGGCGGTCCATGGCGACCTGGGCCTCGTTGAGCGCGGCCTTGAAGTCCTCGGCGTCCTTGGCGCGGGCGAGGCGTTCGTTGCTGCGTCCCAGGGCGGCGTCGATTTCCACGTCGTTGAGCTGGCGAGCCACGCGGACGCGATCGGCCAGGCTGCCGACGGGGCCGGCGTCGTTGGTTTCACCCAGCAGGCCCTGGGTGAACTGGAGCTGGGTCTTGGCCTCGGCCAGCGACGGGTCCAGTTCCAGCGCCTGCACGAGCAGCTTGCGGGCCTGGGCGGGCTTCTTGGCTTCGAGGACGGCTTTGGCTTGGGCGAGCAGTTCGCGCGCCTTGACGGCGCGGGCGACATTCTGCGCCGCAGCACGGTCCAAGGGTGAGTCCTGAACGCTGACGGCCGGGGCGGTGGTGGGGGCGGCCTGGACGGACTTGTCCAGTTGTGCCAGTTGGTCTGCGGCGGACTGGCGCTGTTGCGGGCTAAGGAAGTGGCTATCAGCGCATCGCGTCAGCAGCTCGCGCGCCTTGGTCACGTTGCCGGACTTGACGGCCGCAGCGGCGCCGGCGAGCGATTCCTGGGCGGCGGCCTGGCCTCGGATGGAGGCGTCGACCAGCGCCAGTCGCTCGGTGAGGATGTTCTTGTCGCTGTCGCTGAGGCCGGCGGGGCTGACTTGCAGCAACGTGGCCTTGGCGGCGACATAGTCGCGATTGCGATACTGCTCGAGGCCCTTGTTGAGCAGGACGGTGGCGGGACTTGCTGGGGCGTCCTTGCCCTGCGTGGCAGCGGCCAGAGCGGCCAACACAATCGACGCTACCGCTACGCGGAATCCATACCGGTCAGACACGATGCAACTCCTTTATGCACGCCAGTATCCGGGGGCGAAAGATCCGCGCTGCTGCGCATCAGCGGCACGACGACTCACCGTCGCCGGATAGACTGATTCCATTCAATACTGTTATTCTGTTTTCGGCACAATCCATCGCAATGTCTGAGCGAAAAGATACTACCGCAAAATCACCCGCAAGGAAAATATTATCGAAATTTCCTGACACGCAACCACGCATCTTGTGTCGTGTCAGCGGTCGAGCCCGCTGGACGGGTTTGTTCCCTCTGGAACCATGGCGGAATTTCGCCGCGAATCTCGGAAGACCCAAAAAAAGAAGCGGCAGATCGCTCTGCCGCTTCGGGTCGCAAGTCTGTCGAGTTATGGGCCGACGGGAGCGGGCTGCCAGCCGGCCCCTGCCGGGGCGCCCGGGGCGGGCGGGGCGGCATTGTTCGGCTGAGCCTTGGGCTGGGCCTCTGCCGGAGGCGTCGTGGGCTTGGGTGCGGGGGCCGCCTGCTGGAACTCGCGTTCGTCGACTGCCAGCAGTCGCGACTTGAGCTTGTTATCCTGCGAGCGGTAGATCATCTCAACGGTCCGGGTGGGAACGCCGCGCTTGTAGATGGTCTTGCTGAAATCGATGGCGATCACGACGGCGCCGGTGTTGAAGTCCACCGTCGAGCTCTGCTTGCCCTTGGTGATTCGCATCGATCCGCCGATCAGCTGTCCGGGGGCGACGTTGAAGCTATCCATGACCAGTTGCCCCATGTGGCGCGTGATCACCGTGACGCGGACCCATCCGCGGCTGGGGTTGCTGCCGGTCAGGAAGAACTGCGTCGTGCGCGGCACGCTTACCGGGGCCGACCAGGCCGACCAGTCCGTGGCGATCGAGGGCACGCCGGCATTGGCCATCACGTAGGCCATGTCCTTGGACTTCTCGACATCCAGATATTCCTTGTGCCCGTAGAGCGGGTTGAGCAGGTGCAGGCGCATGCGGTAGCGATAGAACCTGTTGGGCAACAAGTTGTCGCGGAAGGCCCAGGCAGCCACATTGCCCTCGGCCGGCGGCGTCAGCTTGTTCCGATACGGTCCCCAGGTCTGGGTGGCCGGGTCGAGCACGTCGAAATACGGCGGATGCAGAATCGCCTTCTGAACATCCAGGTTGGCAACGGCATCGACCGCCTTGACGACCTCTTCGCCGTTGGTTCCATCGTACTTGGGGAGGGCGGGAATCTTCAGAGGCTTTCCGTCAGCGCCGGCCGGCGTCGGGCCATCGCTCTTGAACGGCTCGGGCTTGCTCCAGGGTTTTCCCGGGCCTTCCTGCTCCTGGCACTCCATTTCGACGCTCAGGATCACGGGCCTCTTCAGCGTGCGATTGACATATCGCAGTTTGCTGGATTCCCATGCCTGCTGCAGTTGGTTCAGGGGGAAGGGGATCTGCAGGTCGGCGCCGACGATCTCCAGGGGCGTCTTGGAGGAGCGCGGGATGCGGAAGTCGCCGCCGGCCTCGGTCTTGATATCGAGGGTCGGCGGCACCAGGCCGACCAGTTCGCTCAGCGTGGGGTACAAAGCCACCACCGGCCCCACGCCGGAGACATCCAGGGGCAGATTGCCCATGGCCAGGTCGACCATGCCGTCGGTCTTGGGGGCTTGCTGCAGCGAGGCCAGAAGCGCCGGATAATCCGGCGCGGGCAGCAGCGGGGGCGTCGCGCCGTCTACCAGGATCTGCACGTTGCCGGCCTTGGCAGCCAGGCTCTGGTCGATCTTGTCAGGCGGCAGGCCCTCGATGGCCCTGGGGCTTCCGACGAGCCAGTAAGCGGCCGCCACGATCACGATCAGGGCGCAAACCGCCAGCACGATCTTCTCAACATGGGCTTCGAGGGTGTTTGCGTCATTGAGGGTAGCCATGCGAAATCCTCATGGGGTCTTGTTGTTCACGCGGTCCTGGTCCTGCTGCCTCAACGCCTCTAGAGGCATCTTTGCCAGCACCTCGACAGGCACCAGGGCCGGCAGGTATTTCGGCGGCGCGAGCATCCCGGCAAAGGCGTCGCTGACCAGGGAGCGGTTGAAATACGCCAGTTCATTTCCGGTCAACCGGTTCTCGTCGAGCTTGTCGGCCATCAACTGCTGCTGCGGCGTCAGGGAGATGCCCTTCCATTCGCCGGCGCTGTAGAAATCGTTGCGGGTGAGGATCTGCTTGAGCTCGCCCGCCAGCGTCGCGCGCACGGCGGGGTCCTGCGTGGCGTTGACGCGGTTGGCCAGGTTCTTCTTCAAGCCGTCGCTGAGCAGGGCCCAGATCCTCTTTCCTGCCGAGGGCGTCGTCGAGAGCCCCTGGCGGACGAGACTGACGGTGAAGGCGGGCCACTGGAGGATATCAGTCGCCGTCAGCGTGGCGTCGGCGGCGTTGCCGCGTTCCCAGTCGGCCAGCAGAAGCAGCTCCCCTTCGATCGTAATGTCCATGACAGGATCGGTGCCGTAGTACTTGTCGGGCGGCGTCTTGGCGTCCATCGGTGGCAGGCTCTTGGCCGCAACGCGCAGGATTGTGTGGTAGTTCCGCTCCAGCAGCTTGCTCTGGAGCGTCTGCAGTGCCGCCAGCGGCATGATCACCTGGAACTTGTAGGGCAGGATGGTGTAGTCCCGGCATGTCTGGCGAAGCGTGAAGCTCTCGGGCATTCGAGTGGTGTAATCTTCGGTAATGTCGATCTTGACGATTTCCTTGACGGCCGCGTCGACCACGCTGGGATATTTGATGCCGCGGCCCTTGGCCTCGGCGGCGGCCTGATCGTTGGTGGCCTTGATGGCCGCCAGAATGTCCGACGTCACCCAGTAATTGAGCATCGCCTGGTAGATCTGGACGGGGGTAGGGCGGGTGGTGTCGGGCAGGACGACGACATCCATCGCCGCCTGCTCGAAGTAGATCATCTTGTGGTTCTTCTCATTTCCCATCGATCGCTGCTTGACGAGCGTCTTCTTGGCCAGGTCCTGGGGGGAATCTTCCTGGGGCGCGGCGACTTGGGGGACGGCGACTTGGGGGGCGGCGGCGTTGGGGGCCACGGCTTTGGCGGCAGGCTCGGACGCCGGCGCGAATTGCTGCGCCCGGGCCCGCGTGTTTGCGATCTTCTCGGCTTCTGCTTTGATTTCCTCGGCATCGACCGGCTGCACCGGGTCCATCGCCGCGCGCAGTTCGTTCAACTTCTTGTGGTAGATGTCGGCGATCTTGAACGACAGGGCATACTGCTCGTAGGTGCGGGTGTCGATGGGCAAAGCCGGAATCTCGCGCGGTCCCTTAACGCTGTTGAAGCTCAGGAGGAAGGGCTGGTAGTTCCGCCCGTTCCAGAGGGTGCACAGCGAGGCGGCCTTGGCCTGGCTCTCGGCCCGTTCAACCAGGAGATTGTGCTTGGCGCGGAGGATCTGTTCGTTGACGGGATTCTTGCCGGCGCTTTCGATTTTGCGGGCCAGATTCGTCCGGGCTTGCTCGCGGGTCTGGATCTCCCGGTCGAGGGCCATGTTCGCCAGAGGCAGCGCCACGGCGGCGACGATGACCGCCCCGAGCGTGCAGACCAGAAAGAGATTATCACGCAGGAATCGCATGGCGGCACCTTTCCCTATTTCTTCTGCGCCGCGGAGGCCGGGGCGGGCGCGGGACGGACATCTTCCAATCCGTCTGCGGCCACCGCCAGCACCAGCGTCAGGGTGAAGTCGGTATCGAGGTTGGACGCTTCGCCCAGCAGCGGGTCGGTGATCTTGGCGTCCCCGCGAGCGGCCTGGAAATCCCACGTCAGGTTGTCCAGGGCGATGCTGGAATAGCTCTTTTCCTTCAACAGGTTCTCGATGGCGCGGCGAAACGCGCTGAGCATCTCGATGGAGGCGTTACGGTCCAGCGGCGTCCAGGCGACGATCTTGATGGCAAAACCGCGCGGGATGTTCACCGGCGCCGCCGCGGGCGCCGCAGCGGCCGGCGGCGAAGCGGCAGGACGCCCCGTCGAACGCGCGGGCGAGCCGGGACCGGAGGTGGTATTGGCCACGTATGCCGGCGTGATCTCGCTGACCACCATCACCCGCCGTTTGGCGCGGGGGATCTTCCGGAAGGCGGCCATCGATTCCATCGCCCGGCGAACCCGCGCCACCCGCGCGTCGCTCTCGGGCAGCGCTTTGACCGCATCGAGGCTCTTCTGAAAGTCCGAAATATCCAGCGCCTTCTTCAGTTCCTTTTCCAGGCCCTTGGGATCGGCGCCCAGGTCCATCTTCTCGCGGTCGACAATCTGGGCGTTGCCGACATAATCCCTCAGCAGCACCTGGTCGGTGGCCGCCCCGCCGGCGACCGTCGCGCGGGAGATCAGTTCCTCGACGCGCGGCCAGAATTGCCGGTAGGAGTACAGGTTGAAGTACTTGTCGACGTCGTTGCTGGCCTCTCTGATCTTCTTGTCAATGGCGGCATCTTCGATGCGAAGCTTCTCGATCCTGTCGGTGATCGACTTGGCCCGGTCGAAAGATTCGTTGGGGCTCAGCGCCGAAAGGTCGGCGTAACTGCGATACAGCGGGAAGACCAGCGCCGCGATGATCATCGCCGCCGCGGCGGCGAACCAGGGGCGCTTCTTGCTCCACAGGCGCTTGCGGGCGATTTCCTGGGGCAGCAGGTTGGTGCGGATGGGGACGGCCGCCACGCCCTGCAGCGCCGCCCCGTACGCCGGGGCGAAGGACAGGACGTTCTCGGTCAGCATCGGCACGCTGACGCCGGGGGCGGGCAAGGCGGCGTTGAAGCCGTCTACACGCACCACCGGAACGTTGAGGTTCTGCTCGAGAAAGCGCTGCAGGCCCGGAAGGCGGAACCCGTTGCCCAGCCCGACGAGCCTCTTGAACCGCGTCTCGCGGTGCAGCGAGGTGTAGTACCCGATGCTCCGCTGCACTTCCTGCACCAGGTCCGAAAACACCGGACGCATCGACTGGAAGATCTGCCGCGCGTACTTGCTCGTGGCGGCGCTGCGCTTGAGCTTCTGGGCCTTGTCGAACGACAGCTTGAAGGCCTTGACCAGCGCTTCGGTGAAATTGCTGCCGCCGATCTGGATCGTTCGCGTCCAGAGGCGCGGACCGTCGGCGATGACCAGGTCGGTCTTGGCCGTACCGACGTCCATCAGCAGCGTGGCGCCCTCGGGGGCGACCTGCTTGTCGAAGGTCATGAAGTTGAACAGCGCCAGCGGAACGGTCTGGACGATGTCGGCGGGAATTTCCGTCTCGTTGAAGTACGCCAGGATCTGCTCGATGTCGACGCGCTTCATGGCGAAGATGCCCACCTCGACGTCGGGTGAGTCGGGGTCCTGGAACGTCTGCCAGCGCCACAGCACCTCGTCCATCGGGAAGGGGATCTGCTGTTCGGCCTCAAACTTCACGATGTCGGGGATGCGCTTGGTCTCGACGGGGGGCAGTTTCACGAACCGCGTGAAGCTGCTCTGGCCGGGCACCGTGATCGCCACGCTGCAGCCGGCCAGCTTGTTGCGGGCAGCGAAGGTCTCCAGCGCCGCGCGGATGAGTTCGTGTTCTCGGCCTTCGGAGTGCGACAGAACGGTGGGATGCTCGATGATGTCGACGGCGTCGATCGTCAGCTCGCCCTCGCGGTTGGTCAGCTTGAGGGCCTTGAGAGCGCACTGCCCGATGTCGATGCCCCAAACGCTGTTTACTTTTGCCATGAGCGTTTCCTGGTTACGGAGGACCTCGTGCCTGTATGATAGCTTGCCGCTCCGGCAGCCGCAATCGCCGTTGTACATCCAACCGCCGGCTTTTTTCACCCCACCCAAACTACCAGTTTACGACGATAGCGGTGGGATGCAAGGCAAACAGCGCAGCATCCTTACGCGCCGCTCTCACCGCCGGCGGCCTGACCGTCGCGATCTTCTGAAATATCTATCGGTCCAAGACGGAGTTTGTGCGTAGGCGCAGTGCGCTGGGGAATTGGCGAGACCCCAAAAGACTGCAACGACAACGAGGACAACGAGTGCAAATACTCCTGATCCGCAATCTGCAATCCGCAATCGTGGCAAATCTCTCATCATTGTCCTACAATGCCCCGCATGTGTGATTCCCAGGACATCCTGAAGAAAGCGGCCGCCCAACTGCTGGCCATCGAAGACTTTCTCGGCGGGGCGTTCCTGCCCGCCAAGACCAACCCGCTGCCGGCGCCGGCGGTGGGGGGCGCAACGGCCAGGCCGCAAGCGGCGGCTGGAGCGGCGCTGTCGCGGCAGGAGAAGATTGAGGCGCTCAAGTCGCTTTCCGATCAGATCGCTGCCTGTCGCAACTGCGTCCTGGCCCAGGAACGTACTAACCCGGTTCCCGGCGAGGGCAACCCCGACGCGCAGCTCGTGTTCGTCGGCGAAGGGCCCGGCCAGGAGGAAGACCGCACTGGCCGCCCGTTCGTGGGGCGCGCGGGCGAGCTGCTGACCAAGATGATCGCCGCGATGGGCCTGACGCGCCAGGACGTTTACATCTGCAACATGGTCAAGTGCCGCCCGCCCGAGAACCGCACCCCGGCCCCGCAGGAGGTTCAGGCCTGCTGGAGCCACCTGGTCGCGCAGTTGCAGATCGTCCGCCCGCGCGTGATCGTCACGCTGGGCAACCCGGCCACCCAGAACCTGCTGCAGACCACCGTAGGCATCACGCGCCTGCGCGGGCAGTGGCAAACGCTCGGCGAGGCCATCCCCGCCCTGGCCGGAACGCCCGTGATGCCGACCTTTCACCCCGCCTACATCCTGCGCAACTACAGCGAAGACACCCGCCGCAAAGTCTGGTCCGACCTCCAGGCCGTCATGGACCTGCTGGGTCTTGCCAGGCCCGGCGGCGCTGGATAGCGCCTCTTGCGCCTTGGCAGTCATATAATTGATGAAACGCTCCAAACGAGGGGTGGAGGGCACTGCCATGGCGACGCGAGCGGCCGTCGTGTTCCTGCTGGACGTCGACAATACTTTGCTCGACAACGATTGGGTCATAGAAGATCTCAAGAGCCACCTGACCAGAACATTCGGCCCCCAGCGAGAGGGGCGATACTGGGTGATCTTTGAAAAGTTGCGCGAGGAACTGGGCTATGCCGACTATCTCGGTGCCTTGCAGCATTACCGGGCCGAGAACCCCGCCGATCCGAACTTCCTGCAAATGGCTTTCTACCTGATGGAATATCCCTTTGCCGACCGCCTGATTCCCGGCGCACTGGATGTGGTCAAACGCTTCCGCGCCTGGGGGCCGACGGTCATCTTCACCGACGGCGACGTGGTCTTTCAGCCAAGGAAAGTCCAGCGATCGGGCCTCTACGATGCCGTCGAAGGCCGCGCCCTGATCTATATCCACAAGGAACAGCAGTTGGACGACGTCGAAATGCGCTATCCGGCCGATCATTACGTCGTGGCCGATGACAAGCTGCGAATCCTCTCGGCTCTGAAGCAGGCCTGGGGCCCGCGCGTGACGACCATCTTCCCCCGCCAGGGGCATTACGCCAACGATCTGGGCGTGCTGGCCCGGTACCCCAAGGCCGACATCAGCGTCGAGGCCATCGCCGATCTGCTGCAATACGACCTGGATGCCCTGCTCGCCGCCCGCCAACCCCAGACCGCGGTATAAGCGTCTTGCTCGCTGCCGATCATGCAATTCATGGGGCCTTCTTGCCTTTGGACGTGTTCAATCATACGCAAAGGAGACATGCGATGCAGACCAAACTAACGCTCTCGGCCGCGGGGGCCTTGATGCTTCTGACCGGCGCAGTCGCCTGGGCCGCCGAGGCAAAATCACCGGCGACTCAGCCGGCCTCGACCGCGGCGACGGTTATTCCGCCGGCCAAGAATACCGCCGAAGGCCTGCAGCGATGGCGTGACATGAAGTTCGGCATCTTTCTGCACTGGGGCGCCGGCGCCGTCGGCGGAAAGGAGCTGAGCTGGTCGCGGCAGACCAACCGGCGAAAGCCCGCCGAGTATCCGCCGGCTGTGTACGACAACTTCTACAAGAAGTTCAAAGCCGAGAAGTTCAACGCCGACGAATGGGCCTCGATCATCGCCGACAGCGGCGCCAGGTACACGGTCTTCGTCACCAAGCATCACGATGGATTCTGCAACTGGGACACGGCCATCACCGACTACAAGGGCACGGCCAAGGACTGCCCCTTCGGGCGTGATGCGGCGATGGAACTTTCGCAGGCGGTCGCGAAGAAGGGCATCATGCTGGGGTGGTACTTTTCCCAGCGCGACTGGCATGACAGCGACTGCATGGCGCAGAACTACCGCGCCTTCGCCCCCAAGATCCGCAAGCAGATCGAGGAACTCTGCGGCGGCAAGTACGGCCCCATCGGTGTGATCTGGTTCGACGCGGCCGGGCCGTACCCCGAGGGGTTCTGGGACGGCCGCAGACTCTTCAAACGCATTTACGAGCTGCAGCCGGGCTGCCTGATCAACGACCGCTGCGGACTGCCGGGCGATTTTTCGAGCCTCACTCGGCGCGTAGGCGATTATGACCGCACCCGGGCGTGGGAGAGCGCGATCCCCATCACCGGCGGATGGTCGTGGCGAGCCGACGCCAAGCCGATGTCGTTCGAGCAGTGCATCAATGCCCTGATCCGCTGCGCCGGGGCTGACGGCAACTTGCTGCTGAACATCGGCCCGCACCCCGATGGGCACATAGTCGCCGAAGAAGTCGCCGTGCTGCGCAAGATGGGCGCGTGGCTGGGCCAGTACGGCACGAGCATCTACAAGACCCGCGGCGGCCCGTATGAACCGGCCGAGTGGGGTGTAGCCACCTGCCGCGAGAACACGATTTACCTGCACGTGCAGAAGTGGCCGGCCGAGGGCAAGCTGACCCTGCCCGCGCTAAAGCAGAAGATCACCGCCAGCGCCGCTCTCACCGGCGGCAAGCCCGCCGTTGAGCAAACCGACAAGGGCCTGACCGTCTCGCTGCCCAAGGAAAACCAGAACGCCATCGACACGATCATCGAGCTGACTCTGGACGGCCCGGCCTTCGACGCTGCCAAGTAGCATGGGCATCTTGCCCGTGTCTTTGACTTGCAGGGCTCGCGGCCAGGCAGCGTGCACAACCAGCGCAGCGTAGCCATCCACTGCACCCGCCGTTGAATAACGAACGAGTCGCGCCGGCAGGTCTACGACTTGCGTTTCTCGAAGAGCTTGAGCACCTGGTAGGTCAGCCAGCCGATCGCGCCCAAACCCACGGAGAATATTGGATACGCGATCCACCAAGGCATGTAGGGTTCGGTGAACCTGGTGTATTCGGACATGCCGCCGATCCCGGCCACCACGTTGAGCGGCAGGAAGACGAGGCTGAGGATCGTCAGGCGCTTGATCAGGACGTTGAGGTTGTTGTTGACGATCGAGGCGCGGGCGTCCATCAGACCGGCCAGCACGTTGGCGTAGATCTGCGCCTGCTCGTGGCACTGGGCGTTCTCGATGGACAGGTCGTCGACGTATTCGAGCTGCTCGGGCGAGAGCCCGCCCGTGCCGGCGTTCTTGGCGTTGGTCCGCAGGCGGTCGATTGTCCGCCCGTTGGCCGCCATGGCGTTGACGTAGTACACCAGGCCCTTCTCGATGGTGAACATCAGCAGCAGGTTGCGGTTCTCCATCGACGACATGATCTTGGGCTCCAACTCGTTGGCCAGTTCGTTGATGGCCTTGAGGTGGCTGTAGAAGTGCTGGATGCACTTGGAGATGATCCGCAGGAACAGCGTCTGTAGCGAGTCGATCCTGGTGAACGGTCGGCCTTCAAAGGCCGGCTGGTCGTCCTCGAGCGAGACGATCACCAGGCGATTGCTGTAGAGAAACAGGCCCAGCGACTGGACGCCCAGATCGTATTTATCGTGCAGGAGGAATCGCTTGGGATACTTGAAGATCACGACCAGGTGGTCGCTCTCGAGCTCCACGCGAGGCAGTTCGTCGGGGTCCAGGGTCGAGTTGAGCGAGTGGGCGTCGAGGTTGAACTCCGGCCCGATCAGGCGCGCCTTCTCCTCGTCCGTCGGGCCGATGAAAAGCCAGATCGGTCCGGCGTTGTCCACCGCCGGACCTAGTTTGCCGCTCTCGATTTGAAAGCATGTCAACACGAACGACTCCGCCAGAAGCGCTCGCCGCCCGCGGGCAGCATCTTCACCAGTGGGATGATACCGCGCTGCACGCCGTCAAACCGAACACCTTTTTCTTCTGGACGCAAAAAACTCTTACACAGTCATCGGGCGCCGGGCCAAGAGATTCACTACTGCCTGTGCCCTATGACCTATGCCTTGCATTACCGGCTATAATGGTCGACCGATGGCAAGAGCTCCCTCGAAAAAGGACTACCCATGACCCCGCGCGTCAAACGCCTGCAGACGATCACCCTGCGAAGCTGCGGCATGCACGATCCCCAGGCCGGCGAACTCGCCCGCCAGGCCGACGAGCAGTCGCAAGGCCACAGCGACATCCTCCGCCAGGCCCGCTCGATGGCCCACTACTATCGCAACTGCACGCTGGTTATTAATGATGATGAACTGATCGTCGGCGGCGGGCTGCTGAATATGCTCCCGCCAGGCAAGACCGGCGCCGTGGGTGAGATCCCTGCTGTGGCCATGACCAACGAGCCGCACACGCCCGGCAGCGAGGCGTTCATCACGCAGGGACTCCTCCATGGCGCGGGCAACCATACCTCCGTCGATTACGACACGCTGCTGGCCGGCGGAATGCAGGGATACATCGACCAGATCGACCGCCGAAGCGAGCGCCTGGCCGCCGAGGAACCTGCCGCTGCCGACAAGAAGGAATATCTCCACGCCCTCAAGATCCTCGCCGAAGCCTATCGCGACCTCGGGCGGCGCTATCACGACTATGCCCTGCAACTAGCCGCCAAGGCAACCCTCCCCGCCCGCAGGGGCGAACTGGAGACCGTCGCCGAAAACTGCCAGGCCGCGCTGGGCTCCGGGCCACGCACGTTCTGGCAGGCGTGCCAGTGCCTGTGGTTTGGGTTCTATCTGCTGCCCGACGCGCCCGGCCGCGTCGACCAGTACCTCTGGCCGTTCTATCAGCGCGAGATGGCCGACGGCTCGCTTACGCGCGAGCGGGCGGCCGAGCTGATCGCCTGCCTGTGGATGAAGTATTTCCAGGTGCACGGATTCAGCACGCCGAATATGGCCCGCCATCACTTGACGCTGGGCGGCCAGCGGCCCGACGGCAGCGACGGATGCACCGATGTGACCGACCTGTGCCTGGAGGTCTTCGCCGAGCTGCGCATCCCATGCCCGCAGGTGGGGGTGCGATGGCACCGCAGCATGCGCCCGCAAACACTGCGGCGAGCGGTAGAGGCGCTGGGCAGCCGCACCGGCAGCCCGGGCTTCTGCTCGGACGAGCAGATCGTGCCGGCGCTGGTGAACATCGGCGTGGCGGCAGAGGACGCCCGCGACTTCGCGATGTCGGGCTGTCACGAGATCATCATCACGGGGCGCGCGCACATGGGGTCGGTCGAGTGCTTCCTGAACATGCCCAAGCTCATCCGCATTGTGCTGGGGCTCGAGCCGGCCTTCGCACCGCTGCCGGAGATCACGCTCGACAGCCCCGACGCGCTGTGGCAGGCGCTGACGGTGCAGATGGAGCACCTCGCCCTGGCGATGCACAACTATTCATACGAGCGCGACCGGCACGCCGCGCAGTGGGTCGCCCTGCAGGCCTCGCTGCTGACGCGAGACTGCATCGAGAACGTCAAGGGCTTCTGGCAGGGCGGCGCCCGCTACAACTTCTGCAATTGCGACATCATCGGCGTGGCGAACCTCGCCGACTCGCTGGCCGTTATCGAGCAACTCGTCTTCGCTGACCGCGCCGTCACCATCGAGCAGATCAAAGCCGCCCTGGCCGACGACTGGATCGGCCACGAGACGCTGCGCAGCCGCATTCTGCAGCGAACGCCCCATTTCGGCAACGACGACGCCCGAGTGGATTCGATCGCCGCTCGCATCATCGCGACCTTTGCCGATCTGGTCGCCAGGCATCGCCCCTACCGCGGCGGGCGATACACGCTGGGAACGCTGGCCGGAGTCGAGAACATACACATCTCCTTCGGCACCGTCACCGGCGCCACTCCCGACGGCCGCAAGAGCGGCCAGACGTTGGCATCGAGCCTCGCCCCCGCCCCCGGTCGCGACACCCGCGGCGTCACGGCCATGCTTAACTCCGTAGCCGCTTTGCCCCACCGCCTGCTGCCGACCTCGACGACGGTGAACATCAAGCTCGATCCGTCACTGCTGGCCGACGCTGGCGGCATCGACAAGATCGCCGCCCTGATCGAAGGTCACTTCCGGGCCGGCGGCCAGCACCTCCAGATCAGCATGGTCAACCGCAAAATGCTGCTCGATGCCCGCGAGAACCCGACACAGCACGCCGACGTGATGGTCCGAGTCGCCGGCTACAGCGCCCCCTTCGTCTCGCTCACGACCGACATCCAGGACGAAATCCTCGCCCGCACCGAACATGGATTGTAAGGCCGCAGAGATCAAATTAGCCGCTGAGGTCGCTGAGGACGCAGAGGGAAGAAGTTGTTTTATCTCCTTTCATCCTCAGCGTCCTCAGCGACCTCAGCGGCTTGATCTATCCCGGATCTATCTTTTCTTCTTTTCGCTCTGTGCCCTCTGTGTCTCTGTGGTAAGTTTTTCTGCCAATTGCCCGCAAGGCGCCGCCTGTGGTAGTATGCGTCCGAAATTGGCACTGGGCATGACGCCCGGCCACATGCACAGAGGACTGGATCATGGCGCGGATGAAACTTGAAGGATCGATGACGGCGTTGGTGACGCCCTTCGCCGGCGGCAAGGTGGACTACACGGCGCTGGGCAAGATCATCGATCACCAGATCGAGCAGGGCACTCAGGGGCTCGTGCCCTGCGGCACCACGGGCGAGTCGCCCACGCTCAACTACGCCGAGCACGACCGGGTGATCGAGTTCACCGTCGAGCGCACGGCCGGGCGCGTGCCGGTCATCGCCGGTACGGGCAGCAACTCCACCGCCGAGGCGTTGGAACTGACGGCCCACGCGAAGAAGGCCGGCGCCGACGCGTGCCTGATCGTCAACCCGTACTACAACAAGCCCACGCAGGGCGGCATGGTCGAGCACGTCAAGCGCCTCGCCGAGATCGACCTGCCCATCGTGCTGTACAACATTCCCGGCCGCACCGGCGTGGAGCTGACGGCCGAGACCATCGTGCGCATGTACCGCGAGATTCCGCAGGTGGTAGCCGTCAAGGAAGCCACCGGCAAGCTGGACATGGCCAGCGCCATCGCGGCCGAGTGCGACATCACGATTCTCTCCGGCGACGACTCGCTGACGCTGCCTATCGGTTCTGTCGGCGGGCGGGGCGTTATCAGCGTGTTGGCCAACCTGCTGCCGGCAGAGGTCCGCAAACTCTGCGACCTGATGCTGACCGGAAACATGGCCGGCGCGACGGCGCAGCACCTGAGGCTCTTCCCGCTGTTTCGTGGGATATTCATCGAGACCAACCCCATCCCGATCAAGGCGGCGATGGCGATGGCCGGGATGATCAAGAACGAACTGCGCCTGCCGATGACGCCACTGTCGGAGAAGCTGCGTCCGGAACTGGCCAAGATGCTGGCGCCGTTTGGAATCGGCTGAACGTCTCATCAAATCGGCCTTGGCGTCCGATAAAACATAGGCGCTATTATTGTTCATACGCTGATCGGCGGCAGCGCATCGCCGCCGCAATGAATTGAGGAAGCACCGATGAGGTATGCCGTCATCCTTGCCGGCGGCGCCGGCAAACGCCTCTGGCCCATGAGCCGGCTGAACCGGCCCAAGCAGCTCCTGCCGCTGATCGAGGGCAAGACGCTGCTGGCCATCGCCGTCGAACGCCTCAAGGGCCTCTTCCCGCCGGAAAACATCCTGGTCATCACCAACGCCGAATACGCCTCGCAGGTCGCCGCCGCATTGCCGCAACTGCCGCCGCAGAATATCGTCGGCGAGCCCGAAGGGCGCGACACCGCCGCCGCCATCGCGCTGGGGGCGCAGCTCCTGGCCGCGCGCGACGCCGACGCCGTCATGGCCGTCTTCACCGCCGACCACGTCATCCGCCCGCAGCAGCAGTTCGCCCGCTGCGTCGAGCGAGCCGTCAGTGCGGCCGAGGAACACGCCGACGCGCTGGTGACGCTGGGCATCCGCCCGACGTGGCCGCACACCGGCCTGGGGTACATCCACTGCCAGGAAGAGTACGGCGCCGGCTTGCAGGAGGTCTCGGGCTTCAAGGAAAAGCCCAGCCACCAGGACGCCCGCAAGTACGTCGAGTCGGGCAAGTATTACTGGAACAGCGGCATGTTTGTCTGGAAGATCCAGACCATCCTCCAGGCCCTCAAGCAGTTCCTGCCCGAGACGTTCGCCGCGCTGGACCCGATCCGCCAGGCCGCCGCCAACGGCCAGGACGTCGCCGCCCTGCTGGCGAAGATTTACCCCTCGCTGCAGAAGATCAGCATCGACTACGCCGTGATGGAAAAGGCCCCGCGCGTGCTGATGGTCGAGCTCACCGCCGAGTGGCTCGACATCGGCAGTTGGCCCGCCCTGTCCGACGTGGCCGCCAACGACGAAAGCGGCAACGTCATCGTCGCCCAGAACGCCGCCGTGATCGACAGCGGCCGCAACATCATCATCAGCGAAGACGGCCACCTGCTGGCCGTGGTCGGAATGGACGACTGCATCATCGTTCACTCAGGCGACGCCACGCTGGTGTGCAACAAGTCCGATTCGCAGCGCCTCAAAGAACTCGTCGCCCTGCTGGAAGAAAAGTACGGCAACAAGTACACGTAATAAGAGACAGGAAACGCAGAAACTCTTGCCTGAATTAAGGCCTCTTAAGCCATTCCTGATACTGCCTCCAGTCTGATTCAATAATCTCCTGGCATCTTTCATCTTGCTCCCCGAAGCCATACTCAATCGAGTAGAGTGGGTATTCTGCTCCGGCCAGAACGTCTCGGTAGTCTTGCCTTGCCGCCTCCGTCGCCTCTCGTAATTTCTCCAGGGATCCCGCGGAAAGCTTCAGTACAGCAAGCCGCACTCGATGGATTTCGCTATGCCCTTCCTCAGCCCCGTATTCACCCAAGATGCCGGTCACGGTCTCATAGACCTCTGGGGGAAAATCTCGTCTGATGATTCTTTCCACGTCAGCCGCCGCAACTTTGGGGATTGGCTCGTCCATAGATATGCCTTACGGCTTGGGTGCCGCATCCGGACCGTCGCAGGCGAAGAAGTCCTGGAGGATTTCCGCCGCCGCGATGGCGTCTTGAATCGCCCGGCGCTTGCCGCGAGTCAGGTGGCCGGCTAGCGTTTTGTCGGCTGCGAAGCTGCTGAGGCGTTCGTCCCAGAGCCTCACGTCCAGACCGGTAGCCTGCTGGAGCATCAGGGCGAAGTCCCGCGCGAGCTTGGCCTGGGGGCCTTCGCTATCGTCCATGTTCAGCGGCAGGCCGACGACGATGCCGCCGGCGTCATATTCCTGAGCGAGCTTGATGATGGTCGGCGCCACGGCCTCGGCCGGCTGGGCGGGGATGACCTTCAAGGGCGAGGCGATCCCCCTGCCGCCGTCGCCGCCGGCCACGCCTATCCGCACGTCGCCATGATCAACGCCAAGCCAGTACATCTGCGCCCCTCCGGGGCTTGAAAATTACAGATCACAAGACACAATTCACAAATAAATCCCAAGAATCAAAATTCAAGCGAAAGCTTTCAACGACCTTTTGCGTCTTGTTGGTTGCTTCTTGTGGTTTGTTTGGAATTTGTCATTTGGGTTTTGGAATTTCCCTGCCTCAGCAGGGGGTCACGCCCTTCTTGAGGATGATGTTGCCGTACTTGAAGGTCTCGCCGGTCATCACGACGGCGAAGGCCTCGCGGGCCTGATCGTAGAAGGCGAAGCGGTCGATCCGCTTGATCGGCGGGGTCTTGGGCGCGTGGCGGTCGACGGCCGCGCGGTACGCCTTCTCGACGCAGGCGTCGAGCGAATCGCCCTTGACGGCCGCCATCATCACCAGCGGCGCGTCAACATACGCGTCGAGTTCAAACAGCGGCAGGATGGCGTCGAGCAGATCGGCGATCTTGAGCCCGTCGGCCCGGACGACGTTGTTGCACATCGTATGGCCAGGGAAGTGCGCGTCGGCCAATACGATCTCGTCGCCGTGACCCATGCTGGCCAGCACGGCCAGTAGTTCAGGACTCAGCAGCGGAGAAATACCTTTGAGCATGAACGTTCCTTTCAGAAGATCGAGCAATTAAATAGCCGCTGAGGTCGCTGAGGACGCTGAGGGAAGAGATTGTTCTTATCTTCTTATATCCTCAGCGACCTCTGCGACCTCAGCGGCTCAGTGCATGACCAAACAGTGGCTGTCGTCGCGCCACGGCGCCCAATTATTTCTTCTTGTCTTTGTCGCGTTCGCTGGCGAGGGCTTCCAGGGCGGCGATGGGGTCGAGTTCGACGGCGGCTTCCTCTTCCTCGATGACGACCTCATTGTCCTGTCCGCCAGCCAGGCTGCTCAGCACGTCGGCGTCGGAGGCCCCGCCACGGGCGGTGACGTCGGCATCGACGTCGACGACTTCCTGGGCGGCTTGGCCTTGCTCGGCCATCTTCTGCCCCTTGGTCTTGACGGGCTGGATTTCCTGGGGCTCGCCGTCGAGTTGGACGGTGAAGACGATAGGCCCGACGACGACGCGATCGCCGGCCTGCAGCGCCACTTCGCCGCTGATGCGGCGGTTGTTGACGTACGTGCCGTTGGAGGATCCGAGATCCTTGGCAGCGATCTTGTCGCCGGCGAGCACCAGTTGACAGTGGTGGCGCGACACGCTCAGCAGCGGGATCCGCAAGTCGCAATCTTCAGAGCGGCCTACCGTGACCGACTGCCCCGTCAGAGGGAAATCCTTACGCTGCCCATCGCCTTTGAACATTACCAGTGTTACGTCCATAACCGCCTCGATGGTTGGGGTAGCCACGTATGCCGGCTGCCTAGGAATTACCGCTCTTTTATTTTATGATCTTGCGTATGGCCTGCAAGAAAAAAGGCGACAGGATTTCGGCTGATAGGGCGAAGGCCCTATACATCCACGTCCCCTTCTGCCTGCGCAAGTGCCGATATTGCGATTTCTTCTCGGTGGCGATCGACCCGCGCAAGGCCGCCAGGTTTGTCTGTGCGGCCGGGGCAGAGATGGAAATGCGGCTCGCGGAACTCGCCATGCCGGCAGAAAGCATCTTCGTCGGCGGCGGAACGCCAACGGCCTTGGGGGCGGCGATGCTGGAAAAACTGCTGGCCCCGCTGTCGGGCTTTGCCGACGCCGACACCGAGTTCTCCGTCGAGGCCAACCCCTGCAGCCTCAATGACGCCGTGGCCGATGTTCTCGCTGCCGCCGGCGTCAACCGCGTCTCCATCGGTGTCCAATCGCTGGCCGACGCCGAGTTGACTGTACTGGGCCGCCCGCACAAGGCTGCCGACGTGGCCCGCGCCGTCGAGACCGTCCGCCGCGCCGGGATCGAAAACATCAGCCTCGACCTTATATACGGGGTTCCCGGCCAGGATGAGGCCTCATGGCGCCGCTCGCTGAAAGCCGCCCTCGCCCTGAAGCCCGCGCACATGAGCTGCTACGCTCTGAGCGTGGAAGAGGGCACGCCGCTGGCCGCCGACGTGGCCGCCGGGCGACTGCAACCCGCCGACGAGCAGACACAGAAGAACTGCTACTACGCCGCGATCGAGACGCTGGCGGCCGCGGGCCTGGAGCATTACGAAATCTCCAACTTCGCCCGCCCCGGCAATCGCTGCCGCCACAACCTGACGTACTGGCACAACCGCCCATACCTGGGCATCGGCCCCGCCGCCGCCAGCTACGTCGCCGGCATCCGCCGCACCAACGCGCCGGACCTCGAAGCTTATCTGACGGCGCTGGAAGATAGGAACCGTCCCGATTTTCCGCCAGCCTCCGCTGAACGCCTCGCCGGCCAAGCCGCCTATGCCGAGACGCTGATGCTCGGTCTGCGTCTGATCGAAGGCATCAGCCGCCGCGAACTATCCGCGCGCTTTGGCTGTGACCCGATCGATGCTTTTCCGCAAGCCATCAAGCGATATGCGTCACAGGGCGCTCTGGTGGTGACAGGCGAAACCATCCGCATCGCCCGCGAATACTTTTTCGTGGCCGACACGATCCTGGCCGACATCATCGCTGAGGCGGATTCCGCGCCGCCTCACGGCTCGCCATAGACCCCGTAATCTTCGATCGTGTCGAACATGGCCAGGACGTTTTCGACGGGCGTTTCTTCCAGGATGGTGTCATGGCTGGCCCCGCCGATGTATCCGCCGCCGCCCATCATGATGTCCAGCACTTCCCGCGTGTCGCGAACGACCGTCTCGGGCGTGCCGTCGATGAGCACCCGGTGCGAGTCGATCGCGCCGTTGAAGACGATCCTGCTGCCGAAGCCGGCCTTGAGCGTCCGCAGGTCCATCCCGCGGCACGACGGCTGCACCGAATGTAGGGCGTCGAGCCCGGCATCGACTAGCAGCGGAATCAACTCGGCGAACCCGCCGCAGCAGTGCATCTGCACGTACAGGCCGTACTCGTGCCCCAACTCGATCAGCCGCCGCGTGTGCGGCAGGATGAATCGTTTGAACATCTCCGGGCTCAGCAGCGGACCGTTCATGCTGCCCAGGTCGTTGGCGATGAAAAATACGTCGATCGCGTCGGCCGCGGCGTCGAAGATGCGCCGCGAGACGGCGGCGTAGTAATCGACCATGTGCGTCATCATCGCGTCGACGACTTCCGGGCGGTCGAACATCGCCAGGTACAGGCCCTCCATGCCCATCAGGTCGATGGCGTCGTGGAAGAACGGCGACCAGTCGCCGCCCAGGACGGCGTATTGCCCCGCCCAGGCGGCGGTCTGGCCGCGAATGTGCGAGACGTCCATCCAGTCCGGGTCCGGCCAGGGGTAATCGTGCACCTGCCGCAGCGAGGCTTCGGCCAGCGGGTGCTCGATGGGCTGGCCGTAGCCCATGCCGTGGCGCTCGACGCCAAAGACGGTGCGCGTGGTGGCCTCGTCGTGCCGCAGCGCCGGGGTCGGTCCGGCGTAGCGGGCCAGAACGCGTCGGAAGTCATCATGGTATCGCCTGCGCAGGCCTTCGTCGTCGAGCTTGAGCTGGGTCTTGCACTTGTCCCAGAACTCCTGCGACGCGCCGCACCACATCGGCACGCGGTCGGGCAGTTGGCCCTCGAAGACCGCCATCACGCGCTGTCGGGAGGTCATGGGCAATGGAAGACTTCCTCCATGCCGGCCCACCAGTTGCCCTCGCCGCGGTCGGGCAGTGGCTGCTGGCAGGGCATGCAGACGGCCCACCATTCTTGCGTGGTGGCGTCGGCGGCCATGCGCGCCATGTCGGCCTCATAGTCGCTGCCGACGTACTCGAAATAGGCGAAGAGGTAGTGCTTGCCGTCGGGGAGCTTTCGCAGGTAGATCGAGTAATTGCGGATGTTGCACGCGGTGATCATCGCCAGCACGTCGGGCCACACCGCGGCGTGAAGCTTCTTGTACTGGGCGATCTGATCTTCCTTGACGCCGATGACCGAACCGTACCGCCGCATCGTTTTTCTCCTGACTCGCTGGTCGCCGAAGTGACCAGCCCAAACGCTCAGATGTTCACGCCATTCGCGCGGGATAGCTCTGCACCCACTGGCAGACCTGGCGGATCTTCTCCGGCGTCGCCGCAGGAGGCATCACGCCCGCCGAGGTGATCACCAGGCCGCGATGGTGGGGCAGGGCAGCCAAGTCGCTTTCCAGGGCGGCGATGATATCCTCGGCAGGGCGAAGCCACAACCCCGCGCCGGTGCCGCCGATGAAGCAGACATCCGGACACGCCGCACGCCCCTGCGCCAGCGAGGCCGAGCCCAGCGGCGGGCGGCTGTATGCCTCGAACGCTCGCGCCCCGACGGCCGCCAACTGGTCCAGCAGATCCTTCAAGTGCCCGCACATGTGCAGCACCAGGCGTTTGCCATGGCTGCGCACGATCTGGGCGTATCGGCCGATGTGCCCCGCGCAGTACCGGCGGTACTGGGCGGGCGAGATCAGCGTCGTCGAGGTGTTCTCGATCAGGTACAGCGTGTCGGCCGGACTGTGGCGGGCGGCCAACTCTGCGGCGGCTTCGAGATTGGCGTGCATCGCATCGAACAGGGCCTCGACCCGCTGCGGGCAGTCGGCCAGAAAGAAGTGCGCGTTCTCAACCCCGGCCAAGTGCTGCACCCAGTCCATCAAAGCGCTGGTGCCGATGCCGGTCATCGTGCTGGCCGCCGAGCCGATCTCTTGCTGGCGTTTTCGCGCAGCCGCCAGCGAGGGCTCGTCCAGCGAGACGCGCCGGGCGAGATGGAAATCGCGCATCGCGTCGATGTCCTCGGGCGTCTTGACGGGGAACTCGACGGGGTGCCAGGCGCCCGAGGCTTCGTCGAACTGGTCTGCCGACGTCAACTCGACGCCGCCTGGCCCACGATACCGGCGGCGGATGATACGACCCGATCCAGGCTCGACCTGTTCGCTCTGGACCTCCCAGCCCTCGACGGCGGCCGCGATTCCCGAACCCACGCCCTCGTGGCAGTCCGAGCCGATCCACTGGTGGATTTGAGAGAGGCTCATGTCGCGGAAGGGCGCCTTCTGGGCCTGGGCGTAATTGCCCCCCAGCTTGGGCCAGAATGCCAGACGATCGACCGCCTGCATGTCCAATGCCGCCAACCAGCGCTGTCGGGGCGTCATCGCGTGCGTGGTTTCAGCCATGAGGCCAATAGTAACCTGACGTGGCCCAAAGACAAGCCCCCTTGAGCAGGTCCATCTGCGCAAGGGGGCTCTGCCCTGCCTGTTCCTTCAGGAGGGGCTAGCCAAGTGTGCTGAGGCGCCGTTGCCGCAGGATCGCGGCGACCGAACCGAGGCCCAGCAGCAGCACCGTGGACGGTTCGGGGATCTCTCCTGCGCCCACGCTCAGGCCGCCAGGCACCAGAACGTGATTGTTGTAGGAACCGTCGGTAGCGGCGGCGCCAGGATCCTCATCGGCAAAGCCGCCGTTCCACAGGGTGTTGTACATCCCGCCGGAGTTGGCCCCGCGGGCGTAGACGTCGCCCCAGACCGGCGCGAAATTGCTGTCAAACTCCACCGACAACGTCAGTTCGCCGGCGCGGGCGAACTTGATGCCGTAAACGGACTGGGGCAGGTACGGCGTCGAAATCGCGCCGTAATCGAAGTTGTCCACTTTGACGCGGGCGAACTGCCCCACGGTGGCTATCGGATTGAGCACGTCCGCTTTCGACAGCATGGCCGACGACTCGATGATGAGCTGCCTGATGTTGGACTGCGCCACGCTCAGGGTATAGGCATAGTGCCAGGTATTGTCGCCGTTCTGACTGACGGTCCAACTGAGGGTGGGAACGAACCACTCCGGATCGGTCGTGGGGCTGGTGGCGGCTGCCATCCACTGCCCGGTGCCGCTGAGGCCACCGTCTTCGCCGCTGAGGCTGCCGGTGAACATGACAGCTCCCTGCGCCGTCGAAGCAACCAACGCCACCGAGCAAACACACGCAACGCTCAGGATGTTATGGCGGATGTTAATGGGACACCTTCCTTCTTTTGAGCGAGAGAATCCAACGACTCATGGCGCCCCTGCGCTACGCCGGCACCGCAGGGGCAGTCACACTACCGCAACTATAAGGTATTAGTGCGTGATCGAAACAAGTAACACAAGCGAGACATAAACAAACCCATTTCGTAACATAGATTTCGTCCTACGCCCCGGGCACCATCCTTTCACGCAATAGACAGAGTTAAAACCTTCCATTGCTTCCGCTGGAGAAGGCAAGCATCTCCTTTCAAGAGGCATGCCTCACGTTTCCATCCGTTCGCGGTCAGAGCTTGACGCTCTGTTCTCTCTCCACATTCAGGTCAATGCGCCAACCTGGACGATGGGAGCCCAAGGTGGACAACCTGAAAACTTAGATTCATCGGCGTGATTGCTCCACAGTCCACTTACTCTTGGCAGGCCAGTACAGCATGTTGATGGCGGGCAGGAACATCTCTATAGCCTCGCTTTCGCCAATTCTCGAAGGCTTTGAAGCCATATTATTAGAGCGACTTGGAAGAAAGTAAACAACAAACATGAGAATTTGTTCAGAAATGATGGAAATGACAAAACGGGCATGCGGCGATTCAAAGGCCTTTTCGGCGCCCCGCTGATGCTGTCGACGTTCCCCGCCTCATGCACTAGCTGAGGTTACGCGCAGCCATGAAGATCACGTTTCGTGGCGGCGTCTCGAGTTTCTCGTAAGCATCAGGGCCACTGTCCCGGTCGCCAGCAGCGCCAGCGTCGCCGGCTCGGGGACCGGACCGGTGTCCAGCGTGTCGGGGACAAGCACGTGGTAGTTGACGGATCCATTGGCCGGGTGGTCGAGCGGGTCGGTATCGCTGGCGGTCAGGCCGGAGTTCCACAGCGTGTTGAAGACGCCGCCGGCCTTGCCGTCCTTGGAGTATGTGTCGCCCCAGACCGGACGGCGAAGGCTGTCGAAGCTGATCGTCAACGTCAGCCCTTCCGTCTCGTCGAACTTGATGCCATGGATCGGCGCGGGCAGGTTCGGGTTCGAGCCTCCGGGACTGAACAGGCCCACGTCGATGCTGCCAAACGATCCCTGCGACGCCAGGGGATTGTTCAGGTTATCCTCGGTGAACGTTGGCGAGGCTTCGATAATCCAGTGGCTGATCGAACCGTGATAGACGCTCAGGCTGTAGAAATAGTGCCAGGAATCGTCCGGGTTCTGGGTCACGGTCCAACTCAGCGTCGGGGCGAACCAGCCCGCGTCGCCATTGCTGTTGACCCACAGTCCCGTTCCCTGCAGGCCGCCATCGGCAGAGGTTAAACTGCCGCTGTACATGACCGCTGCGGCTGCGGGCGAACAGATCACTGCGGCGATTCCAAGAACCATCGGGATCAGACCATGTGTCTGCCGGCTGATGATTCGGTGTGCGTTCAACATGAATCCAACTTCCTTTCGTCACTTGTCGGGGCGGTTTCGGTGACTTTTAGCGCATTGTAGGCATGCATCGTAGAATGTGGACTAAAAGAGTCCTAAATAGTCCTCAGGGCTAATCTTAAAAATTCGCCAGAGGTCCTACCCCTTGACGCCGGCCCGCGTGGAGGGTACAACTGGCCGCTTCGCAAACGACACTGAGACAGGAGTTAATACGATGGCACAGCAACTGAAGATTTACTATGACAAAGATGGCTCGCTCGACGCCCTCAAGGGCAAGACCGTGGCCGTGGTGGGTTTTGGCAGCCAGGGCCACGCCCATTCGCAGAACCTGCGCGACAGCGGCATCAAGGTCGTGGTGTCCGAACTGCCTGGCACGAACAATTACCGCCTGGCCAAGGAAGCGGGCTTCGAGCCGATCTCGGCTGAAGAGGCGACCAAGGTCGGCGACCTGATCGTCATCACGCTGCCCGACGAAGTCCAGGCGATCGTGTACGAGAAGGCGATCAAGCCCAATCTCAAGCCCGGCAAGGCGCTGGGCTTCTGCCACGGGTTCAACATTCGCTACGGCTGCATCCAGGCGCCCGAGGGCGTCGACGTGATCATGATCGCCCCCAAGGGTCCCGGCCACACCGTGCGAAGCTGCTTCGTCGAAGGCTCGGGCGTGCCGTGCCTGATCGCCATCGAGAAGAACGCCACCGGCAAGGCCTTCCAGACCGCCCTGGCCTGGGGCATCGGCGTCGGCGGTGGCCGCGCGGGCATCATCGAGACCACCTTCACCGAAGAGACCGAGACCGACCTCTTCGGCGAGCAGACCGTCCTCTGCGGCGGGCTGACCAGCCTGGTCAAAGCCGGCTTTGAAACGCTGACCGAGGCGGGATATCAGCCCGGCATCGCGTACTTCGAAGTGCTGCATGAGCTGCTGCTGATCATCAAGCTGATGGCCGAGGGCGGCATGAGCTACATGCGTTACAGCATCTCCAACACCGCCGAGTGGGGCGACCTGCACGTGGGTCCGCAGATCGTCGACGCGCGCGTGAAGGAGAACATGAAGAAGGCCCTCAAGGCCATCCAGGACGGCAGCTTCGCCAAGGAATGGCTGGCCGAGTGCAAGGCGGGCAAGCCCAACTTCAAGCGGATGTACGAAGCCGACAAGAACCACCCGATCGAAGTCGTCGGCCGCCAACTGCGCAAGATGTTCAGCTGGATGGAAGCCAAGGAAGCCCCCGAGGAGTGAGCCGGAGGCGTGCGATTGAACGCACCGAGCAAAGCCCACGGGCGGCCCCAATCATTGGCGCGGCTGCCTGTGGGCTTTGTATTTGAACCATGAATTTCTGGAAGGTCATCGACATCCTGGGTCCGGTGTTTCTGATCATCGCTTTGGGCGCCGCCCTGCGCAAGAGCGGGTTCATGTCGGCCGTCATGCTCGATCAGGCCAACCGCCTGGTCTACTGGGTCGGACTTCCGGTGGTGCTGTTCCAGGGAATGGCGGGGCGGGCGTTTTCGGCCGAGGCGGCATGGCCGGTGCTGGTCGGCGTGGGCGGGATGGCCGCCTGTGCGGCCGTCGCCCTGGTGGTGGCGTTGGCAATGCGGATGGACCGGCGGCTGCTGGGCTCGTTCGTGCACGTGTCGTTTCGCGGGAACCTGGCGTACGTGGGACTGGCGGTCATCGCCAGCGCGTTTCCGGGCACGGCCGGCGGGGAGAATCCCGTCGCCGGCACGGCGGCGCTGGTCATGAGCGCCCTGATGCTCTTTTACAACGTGCTGGCGGTGGTCGTGCTTTCGGCAGGTCGGCACAAGAACATGGGCGCCGCGCTCAAGCACATGCTCGTGCAGGTGGCGATCAACCCGCTGATCCTGTCCTGCGCCGCCGGGGCCGTTGTGGCGGCGCTCCGCGAGCATGCCGGCCTGGCCGTGCCGCATCTCATCAACAGGACGCTGGCGAGCGTCGGCTCGTTCGCCTCGCCGGTGGCGCTGCTGTGCGTGGGCGGGGCGCTGGTCTCGACGCCCCTGCGAGGGCGGCTGCTGCCTGCGGCGCTGGGCGGGCTCATCAAAGTCGGCGTGGGAACCGCGGCGGGGGTGCTGCTGGCGGCAGCGCTGGGGCTCAGCGATCATCAGCGGGCGGTGGCCCTGATCTTCCTGGCGTGCCCCACGGCCGTGGCGACCTACGTCTTGACCGAGCAACTCGACGGCGATGGTCCGCTGGCCGCGGCCGGGATCGTCATCAGCACCCTGATGTCGGCGGTGTCGCTGGCGATCGTCGTATCGCTGATTTGAAGAAAGAAACGCTACGGTCCCTTCTTCAACTCCTGGTAGAAGGTTTCCTCGGCCTCTTTGAAGCGGGCCATGGCCTTGGCGACGGTGTCACGCACTTTCTGGACCTGCGGGTCCTGCGCCGCGACGCCCTGGGGGTTCTGCTTGATCATGGCCGCGAGGCGGACAGAGGCCTGGTCGAGCTCGCCGGCCCCGGCGGCGAAGGCCCGTGCGGCGTCGTACAGGTTCTGCTTGGCCAGTTCGTCCTTGTCGGGCTTGTGCAGCAGCCGCCAGGGATTGCGGCGGATTTCCTCGCCGGCGATCTTCAGGCTCGTCGACATGCGCGTCAGGTTGTCGACGATCTCGCTGATGTTGTCCGAGTTGGCGTCCACGATCTTCTTCGCCTGGCCGGAGACCACCGTGAAATCGGCTGTGATCTTGACCACGTTTTCGGCCGCCTTTCGGGCCGAGGCCAGAATCTCGCCCATATCCTTCTTTCCGTAGGATTCGATGGCCGAGGTCGCCTGCGCCAGCGAGGCCGACGCCTCGGCGATGTTGGCCATGATCGTGCCCTTCTTCTTGGCATCGGTCTGGGGCAGGATGTTTTGCGTGATCTCGTTGAGACCCGAGGCCGCCCCTTCGATATACGTCACGGCGGTCTTGGTCTTGGCCAACACGCCCTGGTTGTTGGTCGGATCGAGCTCTCGTTGCATGGACTGGGCGATCTTGCGCACGTCGGCGGTGGCGGCCTCGATGTTGCTCATCACGCGATCCAGCGGCGTAGTGATCTCGACGGGGTGATCCACGTCGGCCAGCGGCGCCTGTTCGCTGCCGCGGTCGGTGACCACCAGCGGCGCCTGGCCGACCAGCACGGGGGGCACGTTGGCCTTGCCATCGGCGTGGACCATGCGGTCCGTGTTCCACACCTCAACGAAGTAGAGCGTGCGTTTCTGGCTGGGCTTGTATTCGATGCGCGAGACGCGCCCGATGCTTTCGTCGTTGATCTTGGCCTCGCTGCCGACGGTCAGCCCGACGCTGCCCGAGCCGACCTTGGCGTAGAACACCGACTGGCCGGCGGGGTGGGTGAACATCGTCCCGGCGCCCAGCCACAGCAGCACGCCCACCAGCACCGCCAGCGCCGCCAGCACGAACACCCCCGCGGCCAGTTCATTATGTTTCTTGGCTGCCATGGCAGTCTCCTCGTCGCTCAAGCGCCGCCCAGGCGCAGGATGTCTTCTTCGTATTCCTCGCCCATCCGCCGGTCGGTGATCGGGCCCTTGTGGTCGCCGCAGAGGAACTGGCGGATCAGGTCGTTGTCGTGCTCGCCGTTGGCCTTGGCGTCGCGAATGGCCTCGAACTGGGCCCGCGTCCCCGCCTTCACCACGCGCCCGCCGTCGAGCAGCGCCATGCGGTCGGCCACCCGGAAGGCTGAGTCCATTTCGTGCGTCACGATAACGCTGGTGACGCCCAGCTTCTGAGCCAAGTCCATCATCAGGTGGTCGATCTCGGCGCTGGTGACCGGGTCCAGCCCGGCCGTGGGCTCGTCGTAGAAGAGGATCTCCGGATCCAGCGCGATGGCCCGCGCCAGCCCGGCACGCTTCTTCATGCCCCCCGAGAGCTGGGCGGGCATCAGGTCGACGCTCTGGCGCAGGCCCACCAGCTCGAGCTTGATGTGTACCATGATCTCGATGGTCTCCTCGTCGAGGGTCGTGTGCTCGCGGAGCGGCAACGCCACGTTCTGGCCGATGGTCATCGAGTTCAGCAGCGCCCCGGACTGGAAGAGAATGCCAAACCGAAGCCGCAACGCGTCCATCTGCCCCTCATCGAGCCTGGTGACATCCTGGCCGAACAACTCGATCTGCCCGCTGTCGGGCTGGGCCGAACCGATGATGTTCCGCAGCAGCGTGCTCTTGCCGCAACCGGATGGGCCCATCACGACCATCGTCTCGCCGGCAAAGACTTCAAGGTCCACTCCGCGCAGCACCTTGCGGCTGCCGAAACTGCAGACCAGGTTGGAGACCTTGATCAGGGTCGAAGGGCATTCTTGATTGGCCGGTTCCATTAGCTCATCTCATTGCGGATTTGGGACTGCGGATTACTGCTTTGAGGTCGCTCGACGCCGGCGCCTAATTCGCAATCCGAAATCAAAATCCGAAACGGCAATTACCATCCGTACACGTAGAAGACCATCGTGAACACGCAGGCCGAGCCGATGATTGCCACGATCGACTTGACGACAGTGTTCGTGGTCGCCCGCCCGACGCCCTCGGCGCCGCCGCTGACATTGAGTCCCTCGTAACAGGCGATCAGGCTGATCAGCAGCCCGAAGACCGCCGCCATGATCAGTCCGGCCCACAGGTCGTGATACGCCAGCGTGTCGTGCATCGTCTTCCAGTACGTCGCGTAGGCCGCCGAAGGCAGGGCGAAACGTGCGGCCGCATATCCGCCCAGGGCGATCATGACGTCGGCCATGATCGTCAGCAGGACCATGGCCGCGAACGTCGCCAGGATGCGAGGCACCACCAGGAAGCGGATCGGGTTGAGCGCCATCGCCCGCAGGGCCTCGATCTCCTCCGAGACCACCATGGTGCCCAGTTCGGCCGCGATCGACGCCCCGCCGAAGCCGCTGATCACCACGCCGGTGATGATCGGGCCCAGGAAGCGAAAGCCCGCCACGCCGATGACGCTGGCGATCTTGTCTAGCTGCCCCCACGGCTGCAGCGGCGGGGCCATCTGCAGCGACAAGATCACCCCGATGAACCCCTGCACCAGCAACACGATCGGAACGCTCCGCACGCCCACGCGCACCAGTTGCGCCGTCGCCGCGGCAAAGGCCTGGAGCGCCTTGGCCGAAAACAGATCCCGCCCCAGCGCCGTCACCGATTCCAGCATCAGCAGCGCCATTCCGCCGGCGTAGGACATCGCTGCAAGCACGGCAGCGCCCACCGACTTCACCACATGCTTTCCCGGCGCTTCAGCCATTACTTCGCCAGGGCCTCCGTGACATCGGGATAGATTTCGAAGACCTTGTCCAGTCGCGTGATCTCGAAGAGGCTCTGCACCCGCTTCTGCAGCCCGGCCAGGCGGACGGGCACCGAGGCCTTGCGGCTGCGGCCCAGCAGCTTGATCAGCGACGCGATGCCTGAGGAGTCCATGTGCGGCACGTTGGAAAGGTCGACGGTAATGCTGCCGGGCTTGTCATCGAGCACATCGAGCAGCTCGTCCTGGAACTCGCCGCTGCAGGACAGGTCGATCTCGCCGGTGACGGACACCACCGCCGCCTGTCCCTCCCATCGCACCGCGGCGATAGGCCGTTTCTGAACATCCTTCTTCATGATCTCCCTCCGCTGCCCCCGAGGCGTTTGAGCATGGTCAACACGGTTCCCCCTCCTTCGGCCTTTCGATATTCGATGCGGTCCATGTATTGATGGATGATGTGCACGCCCAGGCCGCCGGGTCGCACGTCATCGAGATCCCTGGAGCGAATTCTAGCAGGGTCGACGTGGCGCCCCCGGTCGCGCAGGCGAAGCTGCAGCGTTGGCGGCAGACCGTCCGACAACAGGGGCATCACCTCGATCTCGATCAGCCCGTCGGGGCGCCCGCCGTAGGCGTGCTTGATGATGTTGGCCAGCGCCTCGTCCAGGCTCAGGGCGATCTGGCCGGTCGTCTGCTCGTCGACCTGCATCGCCCGGCAGAACCGTTCGACAGCCGCCCGCGCCACCGGCACGTGCGCCGGCACCGACAGGATCGTCAGGTGGATGGGCTTGTTGGGCGGGATCTTCATGGCGCCCCCGTCGCTGGTCGCGTCGCTGCGCCCGAGTGTCCATCGCCCCAATGCCCCGGCATTGCGCTGCCGGGGCCATTTCCGCCAGAGCGTCTCGCTAACCACGCCCGCCACCGTTCGATGGCGGCAGCGCGCTGCGGCGCCGGGGCGTAGACTTCATATCCGTGCACCTGCCCGGTGATGTCGCGAAGGGCCATGATCGCGAAGAGGCGGATGTCGGACTGGCTGTCACTGAGGCGGTCGATCAGAAACGGCACTGCCGCCGGATCTTTGGTCCTGCCCGCCTCGCGGATCGCCTCGATGCGCGCCTGCGGGTCGGCGCTCTGGAACTGCGACGCCAGATCTTTCTGCGGAGGCGTGCAGCCGCCGGCCCACCCCAGCAGCACGGCCAGCAGCGCCGCCGCATATTTCGATAGGTTCATTCTCATCGGCCACACACGTGCCGTAAGAAGCCGGCAATCCCGAATGATTATAGGCGATCAGAGGGCTTCTGCAATGACTAGATTGATTGTGCAGTTCGGTCTTGACCGCCCCCCGGCCGGGTCGGTACGATACGGATGATACGTAGCTCAAAGGGGCCGTCGGCAATGTGGCTGCCGGCGCCGATGAGACATGATGTGGCGGCCGAGGTGGCAAGTTTGTCGTGCCGGCCGTCCGACAGCGGCGCCCGTCCCTGAGGGAAGGCGTTGGCGGCATCGCCCCGCGAGGGGAAACCTGAAGCTGTATAAAAGGATGCCGCTGCGTGGGGCGTCGATCATCGTCCGCGGCGGTCACGGGGCCGCTCGGGCGGGGCCTTCGGGTCATAAACTTTCGCATGAGCAATCCTGGCGTGGTCTTACGAATGGGTTCCAACATGAGCGGTAAGCCGACCCTGCGGCAGCGGGGCGTTCGTCCCGAGCCGGAATCGGCCGATTTGCGGCGGCGAGAGCTTCGCCGGCCGCTGCCCTAGAAGACCCAGCCGGATTAAACGCGAAAATTGCTGTCGGACCGGGGACTGCACTCGCCTCGGCGCGCCGCCTGACTTGAAAGGGACGCGCCCATGATTGAATCGACCCCTCTGCCCTCTGTGGCCATGCTGGCCGACACCGGACCGGCCTTGATCGTGGCCCTGGCTTTCGCCGCGGCCATCGTCTCGGTCATCATTACCGCCGCGATCATGAAAATTATCGAGAAGGCCCGCCGCGCCGGTCAGATGGCCGAGTTCGACGCCATCCGCAAGGCCGCCGAGGCCAAAGCCCAGGAGATCATCGCCAAGGCCGAAGCCACCGCCAAGACCCAGTCGCTCCAGCGCCGCGAAGAGTTCGACGCCGAAACCGAGGCCACCCGCCGCCAGCTTCGCGAAGAGGAAAAACGCCTGGCCAAGCGCGAGGACGTGCTCGACCAGAAGCTCGAAACCGTCAACACCAAGGAACGCATGCTCGAGACCAGCCAGAAGGCCCTGGTCGAACGCGAGCAGGCTCTGACCAAAAAGGACCGACAGCTCAACGAACTCATCGCCCAGCAGCGAACGCAACTGATGAAGGTCGCCCAGATGACCAAGGAAGAGGCCCAGCGCCTCGTCCTGGAGCAGGTCGCCAAGGAAATGGAGACCGAGTCGGCCCAGCTCATCCAGCAGCGACTCGACGCCGCCCGCGAGACGGCCGAGGAGCAGGCCCGCGAGATTCTCATCACCGCCATCCAGCGATACGCCGCCGACCACACCGCCGAGGCCACCGTCTCGACGGTCACCATCCCCTCCGACGACATGAAGGGGCGCGTCATCGGCCGCGAAGGGCGCAACATCCGCGCCTTTGAGAACGCCACCGGCGTCGACGTGATCGTCGACGACACGCCCGGGGCAGTGGTGGTGTCGGCCTTCGACCCGGTGCGGCGCGAGATCGCCCGCAAGGCGCTGGAGAAACTCATCGCCGACGGGCGCATCCACCCCGCCCGCATCGAGGAAGTTGTCGCCGCAACCGACAAGGAAGTGCGCAAGCAGATCGTCGAGCGCGGCAAGGCCGCCGTCGTCGAGGCCAAGGTGCGCGGGCTACACAACAAGCTCGTCGAGCTGCTCGGTCGCCTGAGCTACCGCACCAGCTACGGGCAGAATGTCCTGCAGCACTCAATGGAAGTGGCGTACCTGGCCGGGATGATCGCCGAGGACCTCGGGCTCAACGGCACCATCGCCCGCCGCGCGGGCCTGCTGCACGATATCGGCAAGGCCGTCGACCACGAGGTCGAGGGCGGCCACCCGCAGATCGGCGCCGACCTGCTCAAGCGTTACGGCGAGAAGGATGAAATCGTCAACGCCTCGGCCGCCCACCACGGCGACACGGCCGTCGAGAGCTACTACACGCCGATCGTGGCGGCCGCCGACGCTATCAGCGCCTCGCGCCCCGGCGCCCGGCGCGAGATGCTCGAGCGGTACGTGCAGCGCCTGCAGAAGCTCGAAGAGATCGCAACAGCCTTTGAAGGCGTCAAGCAGGCCTACGCCATCCAGGCCGGCCGCGAGGTGCGCGTGATGGTCGACGCCGAAAACGTCGATGACCGCCTCTCGGGCAAGATCGCCCGCGACATCGCCCGGCGGATCGAAGAAGAGATGGAATACCCCGGCGAAGTCCGCATCACGCTGGTGCGCGAAGTGCGCTGCGTGGAGTATGCCAGGTGAAATAAGTAATCAGTAATCGGTGTCAGTAATTGAAAAAAGGACGCCTCACAGCAAGCTGTTGTGAGGCGTCCATTCTATTTACCTGCTTCTCCGCGGTGAGACCGCATCGACGAACTGCTCTCAATGCAGTTTCGCGATGTTGGCGAACTGGTCCTTCAGCGCCGGGTACAACTGGGCGTATTGGGTGTAGAGCTTGGCGTACAGCGCCTTGGACTTGGCGTTGGGTTTGACGGTGCGGGTGACCTTGATCCCCGCGGCGCAGGCCTGACGGATGTCCTTGAACGCTCCGCCGCCGACGCTGGCCAGCAACGCCGCGCCGTAGGCCGGGCCTTCGTGGCAGTTGATCGTCGCGCAGGGGGCGCCGTAGATGTCGGCCTGGAGTTGCCGCCAGAATTCGCTGCGGGCCCCGCCGCCGCTGAGCCGCACCTGGCTGATCGTGCCGACCTGCTTACGCAGCAGGGCCACCGCGTCGTTCATCGCGAAGGTTACGCCCTCGAGCACGGATCGCACCAGCTCGTTGCGCGTCGTACGGCTGTGGATGCCGATCCAGCACGCCTTGGCGTTCGGGTCGCCGTGGGGCGTCCGCTCGCCGGTCAGGTACGGCAGGAAGAACAGCCCCTCGCACCCGGCGGGGGCTTTCTGCGCCTGGGCCGTCAGAAGCTCGTACGGGTCCACGCCCTGCTTCTTCGCCTGGGCGATCTCAGCCGCGCCCAGAACATTGCGGAACCACTGGTAGCTGCCGCCGGCTGACAGGATGCAGCCGAACATGCAGTACTCGCCAGCCACCGAAGCGCAGAACGTGCCGACGCGGCTCTCGGGGTCGGTGGCGTATTTCCTGGAGTGCGTGAAGACCACGCCGCTGGTGCCCATGCTGGCGCTGGTCAACCCGGCCTTCACCACGCCATTGCCCACGGCGCCGACGGGCTGGTCGCCGCCGCCGCCGACAACGAGCGTGCCGGCGGCCATGCCCAACTCCGACGCGGCGGCCGCCGTCAGCTTGCCAGTGACTTCATGGCTTTCCACCAGCGGCGGCAGGATGCTCGCGTCGATCTGGAACTTGGAGATGATCTCCTTCGACCAGGTGCGTTTGCGCTGGTCGAGCATGAGCGTGCCGGACATGTCGGACACGTCGCCGACATATTCGCCGGTCATCTTCAGGCGGATGTAGTCCTTGGGCAGCAGGAAGTGCTTGATGCGGTCGTAGATCTTCGGCTCGTGCTTGCGCACCCACATCAGCTTGGTCAGCGTGAAGGAGGTCTGGGCCTGGTTGCCCACGAGCTTG